>NZ_JARVSV010000033.1:0-99319 GCF_030209025.1 Pseudomonas sp. MEJ086 | reverse complement strand
GCACGATCATCACGATGTGCCACTGCTGGACGCCGAAGCGGTCCAGGTCCTCGGCACCGGTGCCGATGTTGAACAGCACCGCCACCCACTGCTCGCTGGAGTAGGCCATCAGCGCGCAGTACGCCAGGCAGATGACCAGGGCGATGATCGCCACGGTTTTCTGCAGGGCTGGCTTGAACATGCGCACCAGCAGGTCGACGCCGATGTGCGCACCGATGCGCACGCCCCAGGCCAGACCGACGAAGATCAGCCAGCCGAACATGGCCTTGGTCAGGGCCACGCTCCAGGTCATTTCCTGGGCGACATAAAGGATGCCGTCGCCAATGCTGAACATCGCATCGTTGGCGAACGGCAGGGAATCACCCAGGGCGTAGAAAACGCCGTAGAGGTTGTTGAATACCACGTACGAGAAGGTGACCAGGGTCATGCCTGCAAGCAGGAATGCCACCATCACCTCTTCGGCTTGGTTCCAGACACGAGCGACAGCGTGCATGGGTTATCTCCGTGTATGAGAGCGGTCGCGAGGCGACGTAAGAGACAGCGGCACCCGGGGCTCGGCAGCGGCGCTGCAGCCATCGGGTGTCGATATCGGCAAAGCGGGTGACGACCCCGTTCAGGAGTCGCCACCGGATGGCTCCAGGATGCGGAGCCGGGCGGCCTCAGTTGGCCTGGTTGGCGGCTTCGGCAGCCTTGATCAGATCGGCACCGATCTCGCCTTCGAACTTCTTCCACACCGGACGCATGGCTTCACGCCACAGTTCGCGCTGCTCGGGCGTCAGGGTGACGATTTCGGTGGTGCCGGCATCGAGGATGCGCTGCTTGTCTTTCTGGTTCAGCGCTTCGGCCTGCTTGTTCACCTCGACGGTGACCTCGGCCAGGATAGCGGTCAGCTCGGTGCGGATGTCTTCCGGCAGGCCGTCCCAGAACTTGGTGTTGGTGATCACCATGTAGTCCAGAACGCCGTGGTCGGACTCGGTGATGAACTTCTGCACTTCGTGCATCTTTTGGCTGTAGATGTTCGAGTAGGGGTTCTCGGCACCGTTGACCACGCCAGTCTGCAGGCCTTGATAGACCTCGGCGAAGCTCATCTTGCGCGGCGCGGCGCGCAGGGCCTTGAACTGCTCGTCGAGCACGGCGGAAGCCTGTACGCGGAATTTCAGACCACGGGCATCTTTCGGCTCGACCAGTTTCTTGTTGGCCGACAGCTGCTTCATGCCGTTGTGCCAGTAACCCAGGCCGGTGATGCCTTTGCTCTCCATGCTGGTCAGCAGGGATTTGCCTTCAGGGCTTTGCTGGAAACGATCGACGGCGCTGATGTCGTCGAACAGGAACGGCAGGTCGAAGATCTGGATCTGCTTGGTGTAATGCTCGAACTTGGCCAGGGACGGGGCGATGATCTGTACGTCACCGAGCAGCAGCGCTTCCATTTCCTTGCCGTCGCCGAACAGCGAGGAGTTCGGGTACACCTGCACGGTCACCTTGCCGTCCAGACGCTCGTCGACGAGCTTCTTGAACAGCAGCGCGCCCTGGCCTTTCGGAGTGTGCTCGGCAACCACGTGGGCGAACTTGATGGAGATTGGATCGGCAGCCTGGGCCAGGCCTGCGATGCTCAGCGACAGGGCGCAGACCAGCGCCTTGGCAGTGAAATTGAACATGGGATGCTTCCTCTTGTTATTGCCTGTCTTGTTGTTGGATGGCGCACCCTCGATGGGGGCGCTGAAACGAGCGAACAAGGGCAAGTCGAGGATTGCCGTGGAGACGGCAGCATCGGTTGGCAGCGATTGGCCTGGACTTGTACTTGTTTTTCGCTGGATCGGACTAGAGCAAGCGCTGTGCCAGGGTGTGGCGAAAATACGCAGGACAGCTTTGCGCAGGGCGCAAAGCCTTGCCCGGCATGGGGTGCTTGATTTGACGAGCTGATGACGCCAGCCCTTGCGGCTGGCGGTTTGCGGAGGGAGCGGCGAGGACGCTGAAAGAGTCGGCAATAATCCGCTTGTTTACTCGATGTCCTCTGGCGAGCTTCCGCCAGCATCCGCGAAGTTCAGCCCGTGCTTGCGCAGTTTGTCGTGCAGCGTCTTGCGTGGCACCCCCAGGGCTTCTGCCAGGCTACGCAGCGAGCCGTGATTGCGGGTCAGCTCAGCGGCGATCAGCGCGCGCTCGAAGGCCTCGACCTGCTCGCTCAGGCTTCCGGACAGGGGGGCGTTGTGCAGCGGGCTGTCATGGGACAGTTCCAGCCCAAGGTCCAGCCCCAGCGCGAAACGCTCGCCAGCGTTCTGCAGTTCCCGCACGTTGCCTGGCCAGGGATGACGCAGCAGCAGGGCACGTTGGCCAGGCTGCAGTTCGCGCTGGGTCAGGCCATGGCGGGTGCTGGCGTTGTTGGCGAAGTGCTGGAACAACACGAGGATGTCTTCGCCACGTTCGCGAAGTGGCGGAATACGCAGCGGCGCGACGTTCAGCCGGTAATACAGGTCAGCGCGGAAGCGGCCCTGATCGGCGGCGGTGCGCAGGTCTTCCTTGGTGGCCGCGATCACACGGATATCCAGGGGGATCAACTGGTTGCCACCGAGGCGCTCGACCACACGCTCCTGCAGCAGGCGCAGTAGCTTGACCTGCACCTCCAGGCTCATGCTCTCGATCTCGTCGAGGAACAGGGTGCCGCCGTTGGCGAACTCGAATTTGCCGATGCGGCGTTTCTGCGCGCCGGTGAAGGCACCAGGCTCGTGGCCGAACAGCTCGCTTTCCACCACCGACTCGGCTAACGCGCCAGCGTTGATGGCCACGAATGGCCCGTCACGTCGGCTCGACAGATCGTGCAGCGCACGCGCCACCACTTCCTTGCCGGCACCGGTTTCACCGAGGATCAGCACATCGGTGCTGATCCCCGCGAGGGAGCCGATCTGCTCGCGCAGGCGCTGGATCGCGGGCGAGTGACCGACCAGGCGAGCGGACAGTTGCTGGCGGTCGGCAAGGGCCAGACGCAGGCTGCGGTTGTCCAGCACCAGGCGCCGCAGGGCCAGGGCGCGGCGCACGCTTTCCAGCAGGTCTTCGCTGGCGAAGGGCTTCTCCAGGAAGTCGTAGGCGCCGGCGCGCATGGCCTGCACGGCCAGGGGCACGTCGCCATGGCCGGTGATCAGTAGAACCGGCAGCTCAGGGTCCTGTTCGTGCAGTTGCTTGAGCAGTTGCAGGCCGTCGACGCCGGGCATGCGGATATCGCTGACCACCACGCCGGGCCAGTCGCGGTCGATACGCTCGGCGAGGCCCTTGGCATCGGCCAGGGTGGTGACCTTGAGGCCGGCTAGGTCGAGGGTCTGGCTGAGGGCCTGGCGCAGGTGCGGGTCGTCGTCGATCAGTAGAACCTGGGTACGGGCGTCGATGATGGTCATACGGCGAAGTCCTCTGGCGGCTGGATGTTCACGCCGTTTTCGGCGCTGTGCAGGCGCAGGATCAGGTGAGCCCCCCCTTTGGGGTGGTTGCTGAATAGCAGCTCGCCACCCAGGGCGCGCATCAAGGTGTCGCAGATCGCCAGGCCGAGGCCGAGACCCTGGGCGCTGGTCTTGGTGGTGAAGAAGGGTTCCCGGGCGTGGGCCAGGGCCGTCTCGGAAAAGCCCGGACCGTTGTCGCGCAGGTGCAGCTCGACCAGATTGTCGTGCAGCTCGGTGCTGATCCAGATACGTCGCGGTTGTGCCCGTTCGCCGAGGGCATCGAGGGCATTGGCCAGCAGGTTGCTGAGCACCTGACGCAGGCGGGTTTCGCCGGCCTGGACCCAGAGCGTGGCATCGGGCAGGTCGCGGATAAGCTCCACGTCCATGGCACGACGGCGCTTGGCCAGTAGCGCCAGGGCATCGTCGATGGCCGGTTGCAGGGCCACGCTTTCCGGGGCATGGCGATCGCGCCGGGCGAAGGCGCGCAGGTGAGCGATGATCGAGGCCATGCGCTCGGTAAGCTGGCTGATCAGCTTGAGGTTGCCGCGAGCGTCTTCGGTGCGTTCGTGGTCGAGCAGTACCCCGGCGTTCTCCGCGTAGCTGCGGATGGCTGCCAGTGGTTGATTGAGTTCGTGGCTGATGCTGGCACTCATGGTGCCCAGGGCCGTTAGCTTGCTGGCTTGCACCAGTTCGTCCTGGGCCTGTACCAGTTCCTGCTGAGCCTGCTCGCGCTCCAGTACTTCCTGCTTCAGACGGCTGTTGAGGCGCTCAAGATCCTGGGTTCGCTCCTGCACGCGCTGCTCCAGTTCCTGACGGGCCCGGGTGCTCAGGGCGATGCGGTCGAGGTAGTGACGGCGTCGCTGCATCATCAGGCCGAGGAGCAGAATCAGCACCAGCAGGGCGCCGCCACCGATGGCCACCACGGTGCGTACCGAGCGATCGAGCACCACGCGGGGGGCGAGAATGCTGACGCTCCAGCCGGTCTCGTCGAGCACCCTGCTCTGGGTCAGCCAGACATCGGCATCGAGGTGCAGGGGCGGTGGCGATTGGGTCGGATACGGCTGGATGGCGGCGATGGAGGCGCGCTCGGCCTTGTCCAGCGGACGGCTGGCGTGAAACCGCCAGTCCGGTCGCGACGTGAGTATCACCACGCCATTGCCGTCGGTCACCAGTAGCTGTTCCGGGGTATTGCCCCACAGGCTCTCGGTGTGGTCGAGGTCGACCTTGATCACCATCACGCCAATCTTCTGGTTGCCATCGTAAACGGCGGAGGCGAAGTAGTAGCCACGCTTGCCGGAAGTCGTGCCAAGACCGAAGAAGCGTCCCAGGCGGCCAGCCAGGGCTTCCTGGAAGTAGGGCCGGAAGGCGAAGTTGCCACGCACGAAGGTGTCCTGCTGATCCCAGTTGGAGGCAGCCAGGGTTTCCCCGGCGGGGTTCATCAGGTAGATCACGTCGGCACCAGTCTGCTGGCGAACCCGTTTGAGCAGCTGATTGGCCGCGGCCTGGGCCGCTTCGTCTGCCGGCGTCGCGAGGACGGTACGCAGGCCTGGCAAGTCGCCAAGAATCGGTGGCAGTACCTCATAACGGCGCAAGGTGCCCAGCAGGTTGGCCACATACAGGTCGAGGGTCTGACGATTCTGCTCGGTCAGTTCGGCGCGGTAGTAACGCTCGGCGAGGTGCTGCAGCGGCCACAGCAACGGCGCCAGCAGCAGCGCCAGCAGGGCCAGGCTGCGCCAGCGTGGGCGTTTGGGCATGGTGGTGGGAATCGTGTTCATGAAGTAGGCGCCGGGAAGACCCGGGCATTATGAGCGCATAAGCTTTCAGCCGGGTAGCCCGGGTCGAGCCTGCGATGCTTGGCAAGAGCCGTGTATCGCTGCGCTCAACCCAGGCGGCGCAGTGGCGTCAGCGCGGGCTGTTCAGGCATTCCAGCAGGCCGTCCTGCCAGTCCGGCAGGCGTACGCCCCAGTCCTGCTCCAGACGAGTACCGTCCAGGCGCGAATTGAGGGGGCGCTGCGCGGGTGTCGGGTAGTCCGTGGTGGCAATCGGCGCCAGCTGCGCGACGGATCTGCCTTGGGCCTGCAACTGTGCGGCGATGGCTTCGGCGAAACCGAACCAGGAGGTCTCGCCGCGCGCGGTGAAGTGATAGAGACCCCAGGCATTGGTCTGCTGCGTTTGCCAGCGCTCGATCAACTGAGCGGTGGCCGCTGCGATGCTGCCTGCCCAGGTCGGTGCACCAACCTGATCGGCCACTACGCTGAGCTGCGCTCGATCCTGCAGCAGGCGCTGCATGGTCAACAGGAAGTTGCGTCCGTGCAGGGAATACACCCAGCTGGTTCGCAGGATCAGGTGCTTGCCACCGACCGCGGCGATGGCCTGCTCGCCGGCCAGCTTGCTGCGCCCGTAGACGCCCAGCGGATTGGGCGTGTCCTGCTCGTGGTAGGCAGCGGGGTTGCTGCCATCGAACACGTAATCGGTGGAGTAGTGGATCAGCGGCACGTCGAGGTCGGCCGCTTCCTCGGCGAGTACACCGGGAGCGCTGGCATTGATCGCGAAGGCCGCGTCCGGCTCGCTTTCTGCCGCATCGACCGCGGTGTGTGCGGCGGCATTGACGATCAGTTCAGGGCGCAGGTGGCGTACGGCGTCACGAACGCGCCCGGTATCGGCAAGGTCGAGTTGCTCTCTGCCCAGCACGATGAGTTCGTGATGCTGACCAAGCAGCAATTGCAGCTCGCGGCTGACCTGGCCGTGCTGGCCGAGCAGAAGGATCTTCATGGAAACAGCTCGGCGTCGTCGAAGCTCAGGCCCTGCTGATCCTTCGCCGAGAGTTTGGGATCGCCTTGCAGTTGCCAGTCGATGGCCAGCTTGGGATCGTCCCAGCGGATGCAGCGCTCGTGGGCCGGGGCGTAGTAATCGGTGGTCTTGTAGAGGAATTCGGCGAATTCGCTGAGCACCAGAAAACCATGGGCGAAGCCTTCCGGCACCCACATCTGGCGCTTGTTGTCCGCGGAAAGGTAGGCACCGACCCACTGGCCGAAGGTTGGCGACTGGCGACGCAGGTCAACGGCGACGTCATAGACCTCGCCTGCGCTGACGCGCACCAGCTTGCCCTGGGCCTGTTGCACCTGATAGTGCAGGCCGCGCAACACCCCGCGCTGCGAGCGGGAATGGTTGTCCTGCACGAAGGTGGGGTTCAGGCCGGTCGCTTCGGTGAAGGCCTGGGCATTGAAACTCTCGAAGAAGAAGCCCCGCTCATCACCGAACACCTTGGGTTGCAGAATGAGTACATCGGGGATTTCGGTTTGGATGACTTGCATCAATTGTCCTCGGCCAGCCCGAACAGGTACTGGCCATAGCCGGTTTTGCCGAACGCCTTGGCCTGTTGCAGCAGGCGGTCACGATCGATCCAGTCCTGCCCGTAGGCGATTTCTTCCAGGCAGGCGACCTTCAGACCCTGGCGGTGCTCGATGGTTTGCACGTATTGCGAGGCTTCCAGCAGGCTGTCGTGGGTGCCGGTGTCGAGCCAGGCGAAGCCACGGCCGAGGCGTTCCACGCGCAGATCGCCGCGCTGCAGGTAAGCGTTGTTGACGTCGGTGATTTCCAGTTCGCCACGTGCCGAGGGTTTGACCGCCTTGGCGATCTCGATCACGTCGTTGTCGTAGAAGTACAGCCCGGTCACCGCATACTGAGAGCGCGGTTGCGCCGGTTTTTCCTCGATGGAAATGGCCTGGCCCTGGGCATCGAACTCGACCACGCCGAAGCGCTCGGGATCGCGCACCCAGTAGCCGAACACGGTGGCGCCCTTGTCCGCTGCGGCCGCACGCAGCAGTTTCTCGGTGAAGTGCTGACCATGGAAGATATTGTCGCCAAGGATCAGGCACACCGAGTCGTCACCGATGAACGACTCGCCAATGATGAAGGCGCGTGCCAGGCCATCCGGCTCGGGCTGTTCGGCGTAGCTCAGTTGCAGGCCGAACTGGCTGCCGTCGCCAAGCATCTTCTGGAACTGCGGCAGGTCGTGGGGCGTGGAAATGATCAGGATCTCGCGGATGCCGGCCAGCATCAGCACCGAAAGCGGGTAGTAGATCATCGGCTTGTCGTAGATCGGCAGCAACTGCTTGGACACGCCCAGGGTGATCGGGTGCAGACGGGTGCCGGAGCCTCCGGCGAGAATGATGCCTTTCACTGTTGTTGCTCCTTGGGGGCGCCGAGCCGCTCACGCTGATAGCTGCCGTCCTGTACGCGGCGGCACCAGTCGAGGTTGTCCAGGTACCAGCGCACGGTCTTGCGCAGGCCGCTGGGGAAGGTCTCTTGCGGTGTCCAGCCCAGCTCGCGTTCGATCTTGCTGGCGTCGATGGCGTAGCGCAGGTCATGACCGGGGCGGTCGGTGACGAAGGTGATCTGCTCGCGGTAGGAGCCCGCCGCGCGCGGCTGAAGCTCGTCGAGCAGGTCGCAGATGGCATGCACCACGTCGAGGTTCTTCTGCTCGTTGTGGCCGCCGATGTTGTAGGTCTCGCCAATCGCGCCGCGGCTGACCACTTGCAGCAGGGCCCGGGCGTGATCCTCGACGAACAGCCAGTCGCGCACCTGCTGGCCGTTGCCATATACCGGCAGCGGTTTGCCATCCAGGGCATTGAGGATGACCAATGGGATCAGCTTCTCCGGGAAGTGATACGGGCCGTAGTTGTTCGAGCAGTTGGTCAGCAGCACCGGCAAGCCATAGGTGCGCTGCCAGGCGCGCACCAGATGGTCCGAGGCGGCCTTGCTGGCCGAGTAGGGCGAGCTGGGGGCGTAGGGCGTCTGCTCGGTGAACAGATCGTCGACGCCGTGCAGGTCGCCGTACACCTCGTCGGTGGAAATGTGGTGGAAGCGGAATGCCTGACGGCGCTGTTCGTCCAGCCCCAGCCAGTAGGCGCGGGTAGCCTCGAGCAGGGCGTAGGTACCGACGATGTTGGTCTGGATGAACGCCGCCGGGCCGTCGATGGAACGGTCGACGTGGGACTCGGCAGCCAGGTGCATGATGGCGTCCGGCTGAAAGTGCTGCAGGGCATCGGCCACTGCGGCCTGATCGCCGATGTCCGCCTGCACGAAGCGGTAGCGCGGGTCGTTCTCGACCTGCTGGAGGGATTCCAGATTGCCGGCGTAGGTCAGCTTGTCGAGATTGAGCACCTCATGATCGGTATCGTTGATCAGGTGGCGAATCAGCGCGGAGCCGATGAAGCCCGCGCCGCCGGTGACGAGAATGCGCATTGAAGATAGCCCGACGGTAAAAGTGTGAAGTATGCCTGCCCGGCAGGTTTTGCGTACAGCGGGCAAGCCCCGGCCGCTTCCGTGAGCCGGGTGCGGCTGGCGGTTTACAGCCGCGCGCTGGAAAAGGTGTCGCAGGCACTGACCTGGCCACCCTCGAAACCGGTGGTGAACCAGCGCACGCGCTGCTCCGACGTGCCGTGGGTGAAGGAGTCCGGCACCACCCTGCCACGGGCCTGTTGCTGCAGGCGGTCATCGCCGATGGCGTTGGCGGCGTTCAGGGCTTCCTCCAGGTCGCCGGGTTCGAGCCAGTCCAGGCGCCGCTGCGCATGGTGTGCCCAGATACCTGCCAGGCAGTCTGCCTGCAGCTCCTGGCGAACCAGCAGACCGTTGGCACCCTCCAGATTCTCGCCGCGCTGGCGCGCCGCGTTGACCTTGGCGGAGACGCCCAGCAGGGTCTGCACGTGGTGGCCGACCTCGTGAGCGATCACATAGGCCTGGGCGAAGTCGCCAGCCGCGCCGTAGCGCTGCTCCAGATCGCGGAAGAAGCTCAGGTCCAGATAGACCTGCTTGTCGCCCGGGCAATAGAAGGGGCCCACCGCCGAACTGGCGAAGCCGCAAGCGGAGTTCACACCGCCATCGAACAGCACCAGCGTCGGGTCCTGATACTGGCGATTGGCGGACTGGAAGATAGCGCGCCAGGTGTCTTCGGTATCGCCGAGAACCGCCCGCACGAATTGCGACTGTTCGTCATCCGCCGCTGGCTGCTCCGTCTGGCTGGTGGAATAGCCGCCCGACTGGCCAGCCAGTTGGCCGAGAATCTGTAACGGATCCTGGCCCATCAGCAGGCCGACCACCACGACGATGGCGATACCGCCCAGGCCCAGGCCGCGGCCACCGCCAAAGCGCGACCCACCGCTGCCGCGGGCATCCACCACGTTGTCACTGCGTCGTGCTCGTTTCCAGCGCATGGCATTGTCCTTTCAATCAGTTGCCCGGGTAGCTACTGACCACGCTTTCCTCGCCTCGTGCGTCCAGGCCGATGACCTGGTAGGCATCGCGGATGTCGCCGCGCTCCATGCCCGGCGAGCCGGTGGGCATTCCAGGTGCGGCGATGCCGAGCAGATCCGGGCGCTGGCGCAGGGTGAGGATGTCCGCCGCCGGGACATGGCCCTCGACGAATTTGCCGTCGATCACAGCGGTGTGACAGGAGCCCAGGTGCTCGGGCACGCCGAGGCGCTGTTTGACCCTATGCATGTCGGTCTCGACATGGTCGTTGACCTGGAAGCCGTTGGCCTGCAGATGGCTGATCCAGCCCTTGCAGCAACCGCAGTTGGCATCGCGGTGGACGTCGATGGTCGGTGGCTCGGCGGCCTGGGCTATGCCGGCGAACAGGCCGGCCAGCAGAAGCAGTGGGCGCATGCTGGAATCCTCGATTGGGTTGCACGAGCATAGCGCCGCGACGATGCATTTACCTCATTCGATGGCTTCGTAGGGCAACCCCACGTAATTCTCGGCGATGCTGGTGCGGCCCGCCTCGGAGCCGACGAAGTAATCCAGTTCGGTCTGGCGCATGCGCACGGTGAAGGCGTCGGTATCCGGAAAATTGTGCAGCAGCCCGGTCATCCACCAGGAAAACCGCTCGGCCTTCCAGACTCGCCGCAGGCAGATCGCCGAGTAGCGTTCGAGCAGCTCGGTACGGCCTTCGCGGTAAACCTTGAGCAGGATGCGGTACAGCGTGTTGACATCGCTGGCGGCCAGGTTGAGGCCCTTGGCGCCGGTCGGCGGGACGATGTGCGCCGCGTCGCCGAGCAAGAACAGGCGACCATACTGCATGGGCTCGACGACGAAGCTGCGCAGCGGGGCGATGCTTTTCTCGATGGACGGGCCGGTCACCAGACTGGCCGCGGTTTCGCTTGGCAGGCGCGCTCTGAGTTCGTCCCAGAAACGCTCGTCCGACCAGTCCTCCACCTGCTCCTCGAGCCCCACCTGCACGTAGTAGCGGGTGCGCGTCGCCGACCGCATGCTGCACAGGGCGAAGCCGCGCGGGTGGCTGGCGTAGATCAGTTCTTCGGCCACCGGCGGGGTGTCGGCGAGGACGCCAAGCCAGCCGAACGGATAGACCCGCTCGAACACCTGCAGGGTTTCAGCGGGAATCGATTGCCGCGACACACCATGAAAGCCGTCGCAGCCGGCGATGTAGTCACAGTCGAGGCGCTGCTCGATGCCATCCTTGCGGTAGGTGACGTGGGGCGAGCCGTCCTTCAGGTCGTGCAGGCGTACGTCGCTGACTTCGTAGTGAGTGGTAGCACCGCTGGCTGCGCGGGCGTCCATCAGGTCGCGGGTGACTTCGGTCTGGCCATAGATCATCACCGTCTTGCCGCCGCTCAGGCCCTTGAGATCGATGCGTTCGCGACGGCCGTCGAAGGCCAGCTCGAAACCGTCATGCACCAGCCCCTCTCGATCCATGCGTGCGCCCACGCCAGCTTCGCGCAGCAGATCCACCATGCCCTGTTCGAGCACCCCGGCGCGTATGCGGCCGAGCACGTAGTCGGGCGTTTGCCGTTCGAGAATGACGGTGTCGATGCCCGCCTCGTGCAGTAACTGGCCGAGCAGCAGGCCGGATGGACCGGCTCCGATAATGGCGACGGAGGTTTTCATGGGTTGTCCTCGATATTGTTGTTTGGACCCTTTGTGCTTGTATTTTTGATTGGACTTGGCCGGCGGATAAGGCAAATTCACGTCGTTTACTTGGACTTTCATAAACTCCGTTCGCCTATCGGCCATTTCTTCGAGGAGGGCGCCATGAGCCAGCAGCAGATCGCCGTGCCGGCATTCAAACTGTATGGCGATGCGCTGGAGTGGCCGACCCCCGACCTGCTGCACTGCGAGTCGATTCCCAAACGCAGCCGCCTGCATGACTGGGTGATCGAGCCCCATCGCCATCCGGATCTGCTGCAACTGCTGTATCTGCGCCGTGGCTGGGCGCTGATCGAGGTGGAGGGCGTGCAGTCGCGTATCGAAGAGGCCGCGCTGCAGGTCTTGCCGCCGCTGTGCGTGCATGGTTTCCAGTTTTCCGATGACGTGGACGGCTACGTGCTGACGCTGGCCGCGCCACTGGTAGCGCAACTGGAGGTGCATCTCGGCGCGCAGCATCCGGTTTTCAGCGCACCCGCGCTGTATCCGGCGGGCGGCGATCAGGGCTATCTGGATAGCCTGTTCGACGCCATCGACGGCGAGTACGGGCAGAGCGCACCGGCACGCAACCTGCTGCTGCAGTCGCTGGTCGGCGTGCTGGCGGTCTGGCTAGGGCGCCAGGTGCTGGTGCGCCAGGCCGCTGATCGGCCGGCGCGCGGTGAGCAGCATCTGACCGCCTTCACACGCTTGGTGGAGCTGCATTTCCGTGAGCAGCTGTCGATCGAGGAGTACGCCAGGCGCCTCGGCATCACCACGGCGCACCTCAACAGCATGACCCGTCGTTACGCCGGGCAGAGCGCCCAGGCCCTGGTGCATCAACGCCAACTGCTGGAAGCCAAGCGCCTGCTGGTGTATTCGTCGATGACCCTCAGCCAGATCGCCGACGCCCTGCAGTTTTCCGAGCCCGCGTATTTCTCGCGCTTCTTCAAGCGCCTGACCGGCCAGACGCCCAGCGCCTTTCGGCAGCAGCGTTGAGTGGCCTATGCTCAACTGACCTTGGAGGGTCATGCCATGTTGTTCGCCCGTATTTTTCTCGCTGTGCAGATTCTCGTGCTCGCCGGATTCGGCGTGGCGTATTTCCTGCGCCCTCAGGAGATGGGCGCGGTCAGCGGCATGCTGCTGATGGAGGCCGCTGCGGTGACCGATGTGCGGGCCTATTACGGCACCCTGCAAATCGGCGTGGCGGTTTTTCTCGGCCTGGGGCTGTGGCTGCGCGACCTCACCCGACCGGCGCTGATCCTGCTGCTGGTCGTCTACGCCAGCCTGGCGCTGGGGCGCATCGCCGGCCTGTGGCTCGATGGCGGCGCGCAGCAGACGTTCAATCTCTGGGCCGCGCTGTTCGAGGTGGTGTCAGCCGCTCTGGCAGGCTGGGCACTGCAGCGCTGGCGAGCGGTATGATGGGGCTTCCTACGAGGGGGGCGAGGGCGTGATGTACAAATCCGGACAGCGGGTACTGGCAGCGTTGCGGCAGATGATCGCGTCTGGCGAGCTGGTGGCCGGCGAGCGTATCGCCGAGATCCCTACCGCCGAACGGTTGCAGGTTTCCCGTACGCCCGTGCGCATCGCCTTTCGCACGCTCGAACAGGAGGGTTTGCTCTGCAAGGCGCCTGGCCGCGGTTACACGGTACGCGCGGTGACCGACGACGATATCGCGGGCGCCGTGGAGGTCCGCGGCGTGCTGGAGGGGCTGGCGGCGCGCCAGGCGGCCGAGCGAGGCCTGTCCGAAGCCATTCGTAGCCGTCTGCATGCCTGCCTGGTGGAAGGCGATCGCCTGTTCGAGAAAGGCCATGTGGTGATGGAGGAGCTGGAGATCTACCACGACCTCAACAAACGCTTTCACCAAGCGATCATCGAAGCCAGCGGCAACAGTGCCATCGCCGTGGCCCTCTCGCGCAACAACCATCTGCCGTTCGCTTCGGTCAGTTCCCTGGCGGTGGATGGCAACGACATGCCGCGCGAATACCGGCGCTTCAGCTTCGCCCATATGCAGCATCACGCCGTCTACGACGCGCTGATCAACGGCCAGGGCGCCCGCGCCGAAGGCATCATGCGCGAGCACGCCAACGCCACGCTGCGTTACGCCCGTACGGTGCAACTGGGGGATTCGAGCGAGACGGCGATGACCGTGTTGCGGCATGGCTGAACCCTGCATTCGCCGCGCACTCGAGGGTGATGCCGAAGCGCTGAGTCGGGTGATCGTGGAGACCCTGCGGCTCAGTAATGCCGAGGATTATCCACCCGAAGTGATCGACCGGGTGGTGGATAATTTCGACGTCGCTGGCGTGCGTGCACTGATGGCCTCGCGGCAGGTATTCGTAGCGCTCGATGAGGCCCGAGTGGTGGCCACTGCGAGCCTGGCGGACGATGTGGTCAGGTCAGTGTTCGTGTTGCCCGAGATGCAGGGCCGTGGTCTGGGCAAGGCGCTGATGAACCATGTCGAAAGCGTGGCGCGTGATGCCGGCGTTCACCGACTGCTGGTGCCGGCTTCGCTGACGGCCGTGGGCTTCTACTCGGCCCTCGGTTACAGCGTGGTACGTGAAGTCGTCGAAGGTGACGAGCGAACCCTGGTGATGGCCCGCCCGATCGGTGATGGCTGATCGCCCCAGCACGCTGTCGGAGATTCGACTTGGTGGGCTGAAGCCCACCCTACCGTGAGCTCAGGCCGTGGATTCGATTTGGTGGGTTGAAGCCCACCCTGCCGAGGGCTCAGGCCGTGGATTCGATTTGGTGGGTTGAAGCTCACCCTGCCGAGGGCTCAGGCCGTGGATTCGATTTGGTGGGTTGAAGCTCACCCTGACGAAGGCTCGGGCTGTAGGGTGGGCTTCAGCCCACCATCGCTGGCGGCAGGGATCAGATATCCAGCACCAGCCGCGCGCTCTTCGAGCGTGAGCAGCAGGGCGTGAACTGGTCGTTGGCGGCCTGTTCGTCCTCGGTGAGGAACAGGTCACGATGGTCCGGCTCACCTTCCAGGACGCGGGTCAGACAGGTGCCGCAGATGCCTTGCTCGCAGGACACCGGAATCTCCACGCCGATGCCACGCAGCACCTCCACCACACTGATCCCTACCGGTACCTGCAGCACATCGCCGCTGCTGGCCAACTGAATCTCGAAGCCCTCCTGAGGCTGGTCATCGGTTTCGGCGCTGAAGTATTCGCGGTGCAGGTTGTCGCCTGCCCAGCCCAGGTTGCGGGCGCTGTCGAGCACATGCTCCATGAAGCCGCCGGGGCCGCACACGTACAGATGGGTTGTCGCCTGCGGCGTGCCGATCAGCGCTGCGCTGTCCGGACGTTTACCGGGGTCGCCTTCATCGAAGTGCAGGTGCACGCGGTCGGCGAACGGCGATTGCCGCAAGCGTTCCACGAAGGCGGCCTGCTGCGCCGAGCGAGCGAAGTAGTGCAGGGTGAAGTCGGCGCCGGTATGGCTCAAGCGTTCGGCCATGCAGAGGATCGGGGTAATGCCGATGCCGCCAGCCATCAGCAGGTGACGGCTGGCATCGTGCTGCAGCGGGAACAGATTGCGCGGCTCGCTGATGCTCAGCCTGACACCTTGCTGCAAGCCATGCATGGCCCTGGATCCACCGCGGGACTCGGCGCTTTGCAATACGGCGATCTGGTAGCGATGACGCTCTTCAGGATGGTTGCACAGCGAGTACTGGCGAATCAGCCCATCGGGAAGGTGCACGTCGATGTGAGCACCCGCGCTGAAGGCCGGCAGGGGGGCATCATCTTCACGGGCCAGGTCGAAGCTGAGAATGTTCTGGGCCTGCTGCTCGATGGATTTGACGACGACGTCGATCATGATGGTTCTCTCACGAAAATTCGCTCCGCTCCCCACATCGGTGGCGAGCGCTACGGGCGGACGAGGTCTCAGCCGACCTGGCGGACGTCGATCTTCTGGGCGGCGCTGGGCTGTTCCTCGTTGATCAGGCGTTCGATGATGCGCCGCGACTGCACGCCGCCGGCGTCGATATTGAGCTTGAGCAACTGGCGCTCGGGCTGCCAGAGCAGGTTGCGCTGCTGCAGTTCGAGCATCTCCAGGTCTTCGCTGAAGATCTTGCCCTGCCCTTCGCGAATGCTGTCGGTGAGGGCCTGGTCCTCGGGCTTGAAGCTGCGTGCCATGCCCCAGAAGTACCAGATCGAGGTATCGCTCTCGGGGGTGATGAAGTCCACCACCACGCTGGCCGCCTTGACCTCCGTGGGTGCCTCGTAGCCGCCATGGCCGGCATGAGCCACACCGACTTCGATCATCACGTGGCTGGGCGGGCTGAAGCGGCAGATCTGCCAGCGGTCCACCGGTACATCCTCGGCCAGGCCATTGCCACGCAGCGCCATGCGCCAGAAAGGCGGGGCCATGATGTTTTCCATATGGCGGCTGGTGATCACTTCATCGCCTTCCACCTTGGTGACGGGTGGGGCCTCGTCGATTTCCTTCTGGCCGATGCTCGACGCGTGCACGTAGGTCTCGTGGGTCAGGTCCATCAGGTTGTCGATCATCAGGCGGTAATCGCAGTTGATGTGAAACAGGCCGCCGCCATATGCCCACTCTGGGTTTTGCGCCCATTCCAGGTGGTGAATGGTGGCCGGATCGGCCAGTTCCTGATCGCCCGTCCACACCCAGATGAAACCGTGGCGCTCCACTGCAGCGAAACGGCGGATGCCCGGGAAGCCACGAACGCGCTGGCCAGGCATGGCCACGGTCTTGCCTTCGCAGCCCATCTCCAGGCCGTGATAGCCGCAGATCAGGTTGCCGTTCTCCACATAGCCGAGCGACAGCGGCGCTCCGCGGTGCGGGCAGAAATCTTCGAGTGCCACGACCTGCGCATCGGCGCCTCGATAGAAGACGATCTTTTCTCCGCAGATCTGCCGGCCGAGGGGCTTTTCGGCGATCTCGTCAGGGGTGCATGCGACATACCAGGCGTTTTTCGGGTACATGAGTGACCTCTATTCTTGTTGGTGTTATTGGATCCAATGGTTGATTTTTAAACAGCCTAATGTCAATGGCCGTTCGGAAAAATAGTTAACAAAACAAACTGTCCGATCATCGAACGTAATATTCAGATCAGCCAAGTAGGCCTGGCACCCGGTTTTCGGGCATCGCATCGATTCAGAGCCGTCCAAGGGCTTTTTCAGGCAGTTTCCATGGATTGAGAGTTGGATCCATTTCTGCGAGTTTGCTGTTCAGCTGTTCCCCATAAAAACAATCAAGGGTTTGCGCTGATGAACCATCCTTTCTCCTTTCTGGACGTCGCTGCCGTGGGCAGCCTCCGCTCGCCTGCACCCGCACGTCACCCGCTCGCGTTCTCCACCTTCGATGCGGGAGGTGCGCAATGAGCGATCTCAGGCAGGTCGTCGACCAGGGGCCGATGCGCGGCTTTCAGTGGGTCGCCATCGGGGTGTGCATCGTCCTCAACATGATCGATGGCTTCGATGTGCTGGTAATGGCCTTCACGGCGTCGTCGGTGGCGGCGGAGTGGCAGCTCAGTGGTGCCGAGATCGGCCTGCTGCTCAGTGCCGGTCTGCTTGGCATGGCGGCCGGTTCGCTGTTCATCGCGCCCTGGGCGGATCGTATTGGCCGGCGCCCGCTGATCCTGCTGTGTCTGGTGGTTTCCGGCACCGGTATGCTGCTGTCGTCTCTGAGCCAGACGCCCACCCAGCTGGCGCTGCTGCGCGGCCTAACGGGTCTGGGTATCGGCGGCATTCTGGCCAGCAGCAACGTGATCGCCAGCGAGTACGCCTGCAAGCGCTGGCGTGGTCTGGCGGTCAGCCTGCAGTCCACCGGCTATGCGCTGGGCGCCACACTCGGCGGCCTGCTGGCGGTGTGGTTGCTGTCGCAATGGGGCTGGCGTTCGGTGTTCTTCGCGGGTGGTCTGATGACCTTCGCGGCCATTCCGCTGGTGCTGCTGTGGCTGCCCGAATCCCTGGATTTCCTGCTGTCCAAGCGGCCAGCGAAGGCGCTGGTACGGGTCAACGCGCTGGCGGTTCGCCTGGGGCAGCCGAGCCTTGCAGCACTGCCGCCGTTGCCGGCGGGGGAGCAGGGCAGAGGTGGATCATTCGCACGCCTGTTCGGCCCCGAGCAGCGTCGCAGTACCTTCCTTATCTGGCTACTGTTCTTCCTGGTGATGTTCGGCTTCTACTTCATCATGAGCTGGACGCCCAAGCTGCTCACCTCTTCCGGCCTGTCGGTGCAGCAGGGCGTAACGGGGGGTGTATTGCTGAGCATCGGCGGGATCTTCGGTGCGGCGCTGCTCGGCCTGCTGTCGGCACGTTTCTCCCTGGCCCGGGTGCTGGCGTCGTTCATGCTCATCACCGCGGTGATGCTGGTGGTGTTCACCAGCATCGGCTCGTCGTTCACGGCCGCTCTGTGCATGGGGCTGCTGATCGGCCTGTTTTCCAACGGCTGCGTGGCCGGCCTTTACGCGCTCTCGCCACTGATCTATGGCGCTTCGGTGCGCGCCACCGGGGTGGGTTGGGCCATCGGTATCGGGCGAGGTGGCGCGATCCTGTCGCCGACCGTAGCTGGTTTCATGCTCGATGGCGGTTGGCAGCCTCTGCAGCTGTACACCTGGTTCGCGCTGGTGTTCGTGGCGGCTGCACTCCTGTTGCTGACCCTGCTGCCCGCGCAGAAAGCCGGCGGGTTGAAGCCTGCGCAAGCGTGATCATCGTGCAGCGCGAGGCGCATGCCTCCCGCTACCACTTTTATCACCACAATCTCGCTGGCCCGCCTTGGGCCAGGCTTCTCGGCTTTGGCGATGAAGGGGGCTGGTGATTCCGGCCCTCTCTGCCTCGTTTCATCGGCCGACATGCTGGTGTCAGCCAGAAGCGTGCTGCTCGACCGATCGACAGATGAGCTTGCCGTCCGGCATGCGCAGGGCTGCATCATCGATCGGCGCGACGCGAGACCTGTCTGGTCTCATCCTTCTCCATGAGTGGTGAGCTGTATCGAGCGGATGGGGGTGGCCTGCTTTATTTGAATATAATTATTGTAATTTGATAATTTATTTCTAATAATCGGCGCGCACTTACCTCCCCATAAGGAAATACCCGTATGAATACCCACATCACTGGCCTGGCCCGGAAGCGGTTGCGCTGGGTCGGCATACTCGCCGCCATGCTGGCTTGGGGCATGGGCGCGATCGAGTTCATCAGCTATGTCGCCATCTGGGTCAGTGACAGGAATGGAATGCTCACCGTCATCCTCAGCGCCTTCGCCAATGGGGTATCACCGCTGCTCGATCCTTTCACCGACGCTGGCGAGGTATGGATCAATCCCGGGTTGATGCTCTCACCGCTGAGTGCGGCACTGATCATCGTCCTCGATGCCCTGCCTCAGGTGCTGGTGGCCTACATGCTGTGGCTGACCGGAGTGTTTTTCCTGCGCCTGTCGAGAGGCGAAACCTGGACCGACCGCAACGTACGCATGCTCTGGATCATCGGCGTGCTGTGCATCATTTCTCCGGCCACATTCCCCATCGCATTGACCTTGCAGAGCCTGGCGCTGTCCATCGATCTGCCCGCTGGAGAGCGCATCGTTCACGTTTCGGCAGGCATGTCTTCCTACGCGGCTTCCGAGGTGGTCAAGGGCATACTGCTCTGTTCGTTTTCCACTATCATGCGCGACGCCAAAGTGCTCAGCGACGAGCAGAGCCAATACATATAGAACAATGAAATGACCATTATCATTCGTCTTGACGTTGTCATGGCCAAACGCAAAATTCGCTCGAAGGAGCTCGCCAGCACCCTGGGAATCACCGAGGCGAATCTGTCGTTGCTGAAAAATGGCAAGGTCAAGGGAATGAAGATGGAAACGCTGGCCAAGCTTTGCGCCGCGCTGGATTGCCAGCCCGGTGACCTGCTGGAATATCAGAAAGACTGAGCTCCCTCGAATCACGGCGCCCTGCGATGCCGGGGGGCTGACTCACGAGGCACGGCTCTTCGTCGCGCAATGGCACTTACATGAATCGATACAGACTCTTCGCGCTGCTATGTCTGCTCGCGCTGGTCAGCGGCTGCGCCAGCAAAATGGATGTGGCGATCAATGCGACCCCCGACCCCGATTACCCTTTCGACCGAAATGCCGCGGTACTGGTGACCACCGCCGACGGTGACGATGAAAATGCTCTCAATGCCCGCTACTACCTGCATGACATGGTCAGCGCATTGAAGGGGGAGGGCTTTCGCAATGTCTTCACCGATCGCACCCGTCCATCCGTCGACACGGCGGCGGACCTGACCTTCACCCTCGATGTCGGCAGCAAGCGCACCCGCTACCGCTATACCGCCAACGATTACGGGCAGGTCACGACGCATACCTCGACCGTCTGCCGGGAAGACAGGAAGAGCAAGAAGAAGGACAAACGCCTCATCTGTACCCATACACCGCAAAGCCACTATGGCGTGGTGGGAACTTCGGAGCGCACCGGTCAGACCACCCGTTCGACATTCACCCTGACGGCCTGGGACCGGCACCTGCGGCGAATCGTGTATCGGCTGCGGGTTACGGCCTACAACGAGAACTGCCAGAACGGCAAGGTCGAAGCCTTTCTGGTGCAGCAGGGCCTGCAGTACCTGAATTTCCACGAACGTATCGAGCAGAAGCGAACGGTCGCGTTGCCTGAAGGCCGCGGCTGCTAACACAGGCCCACGGTCTCGGATGAGCGCTGCATCCTGCGCATCATTGGTCACCACTGCCAGCGATGCGCGAGCACCGACTGGCCTGGTGATGATGGACTCCAATCATGCCGCGTCGCGGGTAGTTGGCTCTCGCCGAGGCCCGTCACCAGAGCGCCAGGGTGTAGTCGATGTGCAGGCGGGTCTGGTTCTCGTCGCGAAACGATGCGGCAGTGGGGAAATCATTGCGGTAGATCGAGTGACGTGCCTTGAGCCCGACGCCCTTGAAGGTGCCGCTTTGAATCACGTAGCCCACTTCCAGCTGCAGTTCCCGCTCCTTGAGGTCGCTGCCGCCGAGGGCGACCAGTTCGATGTTGTCGCCACGCAGATAGCGCAAGCGGGTCTTCAGACCCGGAATGCCGGTAGTGGCGAAGTCGTGATCGTAGATCGCCTGCCAGGTGCGTTCTTTCGGATTGACGAAGTCCGAGCTCATCGCCATTTCGCTGATCACCATCGACTCCGTGCCGGAAATGTAGGGTTTGGCGCTGTCGCCGCTCTGGTGCATGTAGCCCAGCGTGAAACGATGGCCGTCGATGGCGTAGGCGAATTGCGCCGCCAGGTTGCGGTTGTCGACCTTGCCGGCCCTGGCGCTGCCGTCCTCGCCGCTGTCGAAAGCACGTAGATCGGTGCTCAATACGCCGGGGCCAATGGGCAGCTCGTGCAGCAGACCAAGGTATTCCTGGCGATACAGTTCGGCGACTTCGGTGTGGTAGGCACGCAGTTTCAGGCGTTGGCTGACTTGATAGTCGCCCCCGAAAAATACCGCGTGCGAGCTTTCGGCTGTCGGGTTGAAGCGTCGGTTCGGCGAGGCGACCGTCATCGCCTGGTAGTTGCTGGAGTCGCGGCGGTTGATGCGATCGAGATAGCCAGCGTGCAGCGTCAGGTCGTCGACGTCCATGGACTGCAGATACGCGCCGCGAAATGACTGCGGTAGCAGCCTGGCCGGACTGGCGACGATAGAGGGCAGGAACGGCGAGACATCGCCCACTTTCAATACGCTCTTGCCGGCGCGTACCTTGGCCGTAGGCGCCAGGCGTGAATATTCGTCCGCCGCGCGGCCCGTGCTGGCCGATACCGGCAGCAGCTCGGTGCCGCTGCGCTCAGGCGAGGAGTCCAGCTTGACGCCCAGCAGGCCGGTAACATCCAGGCCGAAGCCGATCTCGCCAGGTGTGTAGCCCGATTCCATCTTCAGGATGAAGCCCTGGGCCCATTCGCGGGCCGCGGATTTTGCCCCGTCATCCTTGTAGTCCCGGTCCATGTAGTAGTTGCGTGTGGTCAGCTTGGCGGTGCTTTCTTCGATGAACCCTTGCGCCACGGCGTTGCCAGCCAGTGCCCAGGGGGCCAACAGAATGCCCAGTAGAGGGACGCCGTAGCGCCAGTGGATAGAAGGCGGAGTCGTGGTGGTATTCACCCGATGGGTCTGCATGTCATTGTCCTTTTATTCTTGTTGTTGGCGCGTTGTGGCGGCAGCCTCTCGGAGGGGCCTGTGCCGGTGCAGGAATGCGTGCCTGCTGGGTGGCGAGAATGGAAAGGCAATGACGGGCGGTCAATGTGCGGTGATCGATAATCGAACGTTAAAATTGTTAATTATTTTTAGTTTTAATCGTTTCCTTTGGGTAAGTGGCTGATTCCTATCCGGTAATCGCTCGAAGCAGCATTCAATGAAGATTACTTTCGTTATTCATTATCTTTGTTAATCTTTTCATGGGTCTTCAAACGACTACCCGTCACGGGCGGTAATCGGCCGTTTTCGGGGGCGGATACAACAACAATAAAATCGAGGTTTATCCATGGACACGCCATCGCGTCGCTCGACGCTGACCGTCACGCTGTGTTTCATCGTCGCGCTCATCGAAGGGCTGGATCTGCAGTCGGCAGGTATCGCTGCCGCCGGAATTCGCCAGGCCTTCGAGCTCGATCAGAAAATGATGGGCTGGATGTTCAGTGCCAGCATCATCGGCCTGCTGCCCGGCGCCTTCTTCGGGGGCTGGCTGGCCGATCGCATCGGTCGCAAGCGAGTGTTGATCGGTGCAGTGATCATCTTCGGCATCTTTTCCCTGTGGACGGCCTATGTCGGCAGTGTCAATGCGCTGCTGCTGGCGCGCTTCATGACCGGCCTGGGCCTTGGTGCGGCATTGCCCAACCTGATCGCGCTGTGTGCCGAGGCCGTCGACGAGCGGCGTCGCGGTACGGCCATCAGCATCATGTACTGCGGTGTTCCTCTGGGGGGGGCGATCGCGGCGGTGGTCGGCATGCTCGGTGGTGAAAGCTGGCAGGCGGTGTTCATCGTCGGCGGCGTGGCGCCGTTGCTGGTAGCGCCCCTGCTGATGGTGCTGCTGCCCGAGTCCCGGGATTTCCGTGAGCAGCGCCAGAGTGCGGTGCCGGTTCGCGAATCCACCCTGCACGCGCTGTTCGGCGAGAACCGTGCGGGTGCAACGCTGGCCCTGTGGGTCAGCTACTTCTTCACCCTCACCGTGATGTACATGCTGCTCAACTGGCTGCCTTCGCTGCTGCTCGAACAGGGTTTCAGCAAGTCCCAGGCCGGCACCATCCAGATGCTGTTCAACATCGGCGGCGCTATGGGTTCGCTGCTGGGCGGGGTATTGCTGGATCGTCGTGGTCGCACTGGCGTGGTCCTGTTCGTCTATGGCGGCGTGCTGGCATCCCTGGCCGGCCTGGGGCTGGCCTCGGGCATGCTGGCCATGGCGATCGCCGGGTTCGCCGCCGGGCTGTTCGTCATTGCCGCACAATTGGTGCTCTACGCACTGGCTCCGCCCACCTATCCGACCTCGGTGCGCGCTACCGGTGTTGGCGCTGCGGTGGCGATAGGTCGTCTGGGTTCGGTATCCGGGCCGTTGGCTGCCGGGCAGATCCTGGCAGCAGGTGCCGGTACCGCCGGCGTATTGCTGGCCGCCTCGCCCGGGTTGGTGATCGCCGCGCTGGTGGTGCTCGGCATGAGTCGTCGACGAGCTGCCGATGCGCCTGTGGTTTCGCCGACTTCCCACTGAGAGGGCCGTGCCGATGAAAAGACTGACAGCTGTACTGGCAATCATCCTGAGCCTGGCAGGCGGCCTGGCCTGCGCCGATGTGAATGCACCGCCGCCGATAAAGCTCGAACCCCTGGCGCGTTTCACCGTGAATCTGGAGGCGCCGGTCTGGGAACTGGGCGCCGTCGGCCCGCAAGGCCAGCGGCGAATCATCCCGATCACCAGCGGTCATTTCGAGGGGCCCGGCTTCAAGGGCAAGATCCTCGACAACGGCGCGGACTGGCAACTGGTCGACAGCAATGGCCTGGCCATCATCGATACCCGTTACCTGCTGCAGACCGATGATGGCGCGCTGCTCTATCTGCAGACCAAAGGCTATCGCCATGGGCCAGCCGAGGTATTGCGCAAGGTCGCCAGAGGCGAGCCGGTGGATCCGTCGCAGTACTACTTCCGGGTGACCCTGCAGTTCGAAACCAGTGATCCTAATTACAGCTGGCTCAACGGCATGGTCGGCGTAGGCAGTGCCATGCGCCTGCAGAAGGCCGTGGTCTATGACGCCTTTCTGGTGAAGTGAGTGAAAGGCGCGGTGGCCCTATGGTCGCCGCACTTTTCCACAGGCAATAAAAAACCCGCCGAAGCGGGCTTTTACTGACCAATGCCAACATCCTGTCGGCGCGCCATCCTGGCTATGGTCATGTCGTCCATGACCCTGAGCACGTCCTGTGCTGCAGGTATGGGCATAGATTACGGCGCCGCCTGGGTTGTCACCAGAGCCAACCGGCGCACTGTCGTGTAAGCCTTTCGCTATACCGAAGCGGCGATGTGCACGGGTCGAGGTTATAAAGGGCGGCCTGTGTCGCTTACAGCGTGCGTTTATACGGTCGCCGAGGAAATGATGATTTTTAATAATAGTTAATTGACATAACTATTTTTCAGGGCTAGCTTCTGCTCATCGACAACAGACAACAAGAGAGCAATTCGATGAGCAAGTACGAAGGCCGCTGGCAAACCGTCAAGGTCGATGTCGAAGAAGGCATCGCCTGGGTCACCCTCAATCGTCCTGAAAAACGCAACGCCATGAGCCCGACCCTCAATCGCGAGATGGTCGAGATTCTCGAGGTGCTGGAACAGGATGCCGAGGCTCGCGTGCTGGTGCTTACCGGTGCCGGCGAGTCCTGGACCGCGGGCATGGACCTCAAGGAATACTTCCGCGAAGTGGACGCTGGCCCGGAAATCCTTCAGGAGAAGATCCGTCGCGAAGCCTCGCAATGGCAATGGCGCCTGCTGCGCTTTTACGCCAAGCCGACCATCGCCATGGTCAATGGCTGGTGCTTCGGAGGCGGTTTCAGCCCGCTGGTGGCCTGTGACCTGGCGATCTGCGCCGACGAAGCCACCTTCGGTCTGTCGGAGATCAACTGGGGCATCCCGCCGGGCAATCTGGTGAGCAAGGCGATGGCCGACACCGTGGGCCATCGTCAGTCGCTGTACTACATCATGACCGGCAAGACCTTCGGTGGTCAGAAAGCCGCCGAGATGGGGCTGGTCAACGAGAGCGTGCCTCTGGCGCAACTGCGTGAAACCACCCTGGAGCTGGCGCGCAACCTGCTGGAGAAGAACCCGGTGGTGCTGCGCGCGGCCAAGCATGGCTTCAAGCGCTGCCGCGAGCTGACCTGGGAGCAGAACGAAGATTACCTGTACGCCAAGCTCGATCAGTCGCGTCTGCTCGACGAAGAGGGTGGCCGCGAGCAGGGCATGAAGCAGTTCCTCGACGACAAGAGCATCAAGCCCGGCCTGCAGGCCTACAAGCGCTGATCGCTGTGCCTTGCTTCAGGTGGCGCTGGCGACAGCGCCGCAGTGTTGCCGACACAGGCAGCTCCCGATAAAGACAATAAGAGGAATCATCATGCTGGACGTGCCCCTGCTGATCGGCGGCCAATCGTGCCCCGCCGGTGATGGACGAACCTTCGAGCGCCGCAACCCGGTGACCGGTGACGTGGTTTCGCGTGTCGCTGCCGCCACGCTGGAGGATGCCGACGCGGCGGTTGCCGCGGCCCAGGCTGCCTTTCCCGCCTGGGCTGCGCTGGCCCCCAACGAGCGGCGTACACGCCTGCTCAAGGCGGCCGAGCAGATGCAGGCACGGGCCGGCGAGTTCATCGCCGCCGCCGGGGAAACCGGGGCGATGGCCAACTGGTACGGTTTCAACGTGCACCTGGCGTCCAACATGCTGCGCGAGGCGGCGTCGCTGACCACGCAGATCAACGGCGAGGTGATTCCCTCCGACGTCCCCGGCAGTTTCGCCATGGCCTTGCGGCAACCCTGTGGCGTGGTGCTTGGCATCGCGCCCTGGAACGCGCCGGTGATTCTCGCCACCCGCGCCATCGCCATGCCGCTGGCTTGCGGCAATACCGTGGTGCTCAAGGCATCCGAGCTGAGCCCGGCGGTGCATCGGCTGATCGGCCAGGTGCTGCAGGATGCCGGCCTGGGTGATGGCGTGGTCAACGTGATCAGCAACGCGCCGGCCGATGCCGCGGCGATCGTCGAGCGGCTGATCGCCAACCCGGCGGTGCGACGGGTCAACTTCACCGGCTCGACCAAGGTCGGGCGCATCGTCGGTGAGCTCTCGGCACGTCACCTCAAGCCGGCACTGCTGGAGCTCGGTGGCAAGGCTCCCTTGCTGGTGCTCGATGACGCCGATCTGGATGCCGCCGTCGACGCCGCGGCGTTCGGTGCCTACTTCAACCAGGGGCAGATCTGCATGTCCACCGAACGGCTGCTGGTGGATGCCCGGGTTGCCGATGCCTTCGTGGCCAAGCTGGCCGAGAAGATCGCCACCTTGCGGGCCGGTGACCCGGCTGACAGCGCTTCGGTGCTGGGTTCGCTGGTCGACGTGTCGGCAGGCGAGCGTATCAAGGCATTGGTCGACGATGCCGTCAGCAAGGGCGCGCGTCTGGTCGCGGGCGGTCAGGTCGAAGGCAGCATCATGCAGGCCACGCTGCTCGACGGGGTGACCCCGGCGATGCGTCTGTATGCCGAAGAGTCCTTTGGCCCGGTTGCCGTGGTGCTACGCGGTGACGGCGACGAGGACCTGCTGCGCCTGGCCAACGACTCCGAGTTCGGGCTGTCGGCGGCGATCTTCAGCCGTGACACCAGCCGAGCGCTGGCGCTGGCGCAGCGCGTCGAGTCGGGCATCTGCCACATCAACGGGCCGACCGTGCACGACGAGGCGCAAATGCCTTTCGGTGGCGTCAAGTCCAGCGGCTACGGGAGCTTCGGCGGCAGATCGGCGATCGAGCAGTTCACCCAGCTGCGCTGGGTCACCCTGCAGAACGGCCCGCGGCACTATCCCATTTAGCCGCGGCCGGTCCAATACCGTACCTGCCTGGCTGCGTCTGCCTGCCGTCCTTTCAGCGGGGCGGCGGCGCGACAGAAGAAAACAAGAACAACAGTGGCGGACCGATCCGCCCGAATGGAGAAACGCAAGGTGAACTCCGATATCAGACCGCGTTATCGCCAGGTTTCCATCGGCCATCCGGCCGTGGAAGTCAGTGAGCGCAAGGGCATTCTCCACATGCGTTCGCTGGAGCCGTTGGCGCCGCTACCCGAGCGCCTGCTCGATCGTCTGCTGCACTGGGCCGAGGTGCGCCCGCAGCAGACCTTCCTGGCCGTGCGCGACAGTGCGGGTGCCTGGCAGCACACCAGCTATGCACAGATGCTCGGCCAGGTGCGCGCCATCGCGCAAAGCCTGCTGGGCTTCGGCCTGAGCGCCGAACGGCCGCTGGCGATCCTCTCCGGCAATGGCCTGGAACATCTGCAGATCGCCCTCGGCGCGATGTACGCGGGCATCCCCTATTGCCCGGTATCGCCGGCCTACTCGCTGCTCTCCCAGGACTACGCCAAGCTGCGCCACGTCTGCGATCTGCTGCGCCCCGGGCTGGTGTTCGTCGCCGATAGCCAGCCGTTCCAGCGCGCCATCGAAGCGGTGATCCCAGGCGATGTGCCGGTGATTGCCGTACGCGGTGAAGTCCACGGCCGGCATTGCCTCCGCTTCGCCAGCCTGCTGGAACAGCCAGGTGGTGCCGAAGCCGAGGCGGCATTCGCGGCCACCGGGCCGGACAGCATCGCCAAGTTTCTCTTCACCTCCGGTTCGACCAAGCTGCCCAAGGCGGTGGTCACCACCCAGCGCATGCTCTGCGCCAATCAGCAGATGCTCCTGCAGACCTTTCCGGTGTTCGGCGAAGAGCCACCGATACTGGTCGACTGGCTACCCTGGAACCACACCTTCGGTGGCAGCCATAACCTGGGTATCGTGCTCTACAACGGCGGCACCTTCTACCTCGACGAAGGCAAGCCCACGCCCCAGGGCATGGCCGAAACCCTGCGCAACCTGCGAGAGATTTCGCCCACTGCCTACCTCACCGTACCCAAGGGCTGGGAAGAGCTGGTCAGTGCACTGGAACAGGACGCCGCCCTGCGCGAGACCTTCTTCGCCCGCATCAAACTGTTCTTCTTCGCCGCTGCCGGGCTGTCGCAGAGTGTCTGGGACCGCCTCGATCGGGTCGCCGAGCAGCACTGTGGCGAACGTATCCGCATGATGGCCGGGCTGGGCATGACCGAGGCCGCGCCGTCCTGCACCTTCACCACCGGACCGCTGTCCATGGCCGGCTACATCGGCCTGCCGGCGCCGGGCTGTGAAGTGCGTCTGGTACCGGCTGACGGCAAGCTGGAAGGTCGTTTCCGCGGGCCGCACATCATGCCCGGCTACTGGCGTGCTCCGCAGCAGAGCGAGGAGGTGTTCGACGAGGAAGGGTTCTACTGTTCCGGTGACGCCCTCAAGCTGGCCGATCCGGCAGATCCGCAGCTCGGCCTGATGTTCGACGGGCGTATCGCCGAAGACTTCAAGCTGTCTTCCGGGGTGTTCGTCAGCGTCGGCCCGTTGCGTAACCGCGCAGTGCTCGAAGGCTCGCCCTACGTGCAGGACGTGGTGGTCGCCGCGCCGGATCGCGAATGCCTGGGGCTGCTGGTGTTCCCGCGCCTGCACGAGTGCCGGCAGCTGGCCGGGCTGGATGCCGTTGCCAGCGATGCCGAGGTGCTGTCCAGTGCCGGGGTGCGCGACTGGTTCGCCGGCTGGCTGCAGCGTCTCAACCGTGAAGCGACCGGTAATGCCACACGTCTGGAGTGGCTCGCGCTGATGGACCAGGCGCCTTCCATCGACCGTGGCGAGATCACCGACAAGGGCTCGCTCAACCAACGTGCCGTATTGCAGTGGCGTGCCGATAAGGTCGAAGCGCTGTATCGCGGGCAGGACGATTCGATCCTGCGGGCCGAGACGGGTTCGTGAACGGCGGGCAGTTCACCGGCTTCGACGATGTCGCGATCATCGAGGCGGTGCGCACGCCCTGGGTCGACCTCAATGGGGCGCTGGCCCAGGTCTCGCCCATCGATCTGGGCATCAAGGTCGGGCGCGCCGTGCTGGCACGAGCAGGTCTCGAGCCAGGCGCGGTAGACAGCGTGCTGGCCGGCTCCATGGCCCAGGCCAGTTTCGACGCCTACCTGCTGCCAAGGCATGTCGGCCTCTACAGTGGCGTGCCACGACAGGTGCCTGCTCTGGCCTTGCAGCGGATCTGCGGCACCGGCCTGGAGCTGTTGCGCCAGGCCGGCACGCAGTTGCGTGACGGTGTGCAACTGGCACTGTGCGTGGGCGCCGAGTCCATGTCGCGCAACCCCATCGTCGCCTATGCACACCGCGCAGGGTTTCGCCTTGGCGCAGCGGTGGAGTTCAAGGATTTCCTCTGGGAGGCCCTTTACGACCCGGCCCCAGGCGTGGACATGATCGCCACCGCAGAACGCCTGGCCCATGACTATGGCATCAGCCGCGAGCAGGTGGATGCCTATGCGCTGAGCAGTCACCAGCGAGCCCTGCAGGCTCGCGACGGTGGCTGGCTGGCCGAAGAGATCGTCGCCGTCGGCAATGAGCGCTTTGAACTGGATGGCTATCAGACGCGCGGCATTCAACTGCCCAGGCGGGTTGCCGACGTGGCGCAGGATAGTCATCCACGGCCTACCGATGCCGAGGCGCTGGCCCGCTTGAATGCCATTCATCCCAACGGTGTGCAGACCGCTGGCAACAGCTGCGCGGTGGTAGATGGCGCGGCGGCGGCCCTGGTCGGCCGCGCGTGCGACTGCACGCGCTCGCCTCTGGCGCTGCTGCGCGCTGCCAGCGTGATCGGCGTGGCGCCGGAGATCATGGGCATCGGCCCCGCGCCCGCCATCCAGCTATTGCTGAAGCGCAGCGGCCTGAGGCTCGATGAGATCGGTCTGCTGGAAATCAACGAGGCTCAGGGCGCCCAGGTACTAGCGGTCAGTCAGGTGCTGGAGCTGGATCCTTCGCGTCTGAATCAACGCGGCGGCTCCATCGCTCTTGGCCACCCACTGGCCGCTACCGGCCTGCGTTTGGTGATGACCCTGGCACGGCAGCTGCGCGACGCCAATCTACGTTACGGCATCGCCGCTGCCTGCATTGGTGGTGGACAGGGCATGGCGCTGCTGATCGAGAACCCAGGCTATCGGCCTTGAGGTTTCAACCGGTACTTTGCGAGGTGCTTCATGTGGCATTACCAAGCGCCTCTGCGCGATATGCAATTCGTTCTCGAACACTGGCTGCAGGCACCTGCGGCCTGGGCCGAGCTGCCGTCTTTCGCTGACGTCGATCTGCCGTTGGCGCTGCAGGTGCTGGAGGAAGCCGGGCGCTTCAGTTCAGGCGTGCTGGCGCCCCTGAACGGCAGCGGCGATCGTCAGGGTTGCCGCTGGCACGATGGCGAGGTGAGCACGCCCGAGGGATTCGCGGACGCCTACCGCGCATTCGTGGAGGGCGGTTGGCCGGCGCTGGCCTGTGACCCCGCCCATGGTGGCCAGGGCTTGCCGCAGTTGCTCGACGCAGCGCTGCAGGAAATGCTCTACGCCAGCAACCACGCCTGGGCCATGTACACCGGCATCGCCCATGGTGCCTACCTGTGTCTGCAGGCCCACGCGCCGGAGGGCATCAAGGCACGCTACCTGGAAGCCGTCGTATCCGGGCAGGCGCTGCCGACCATGTGCCTGACCGAGCCGCAGGCCGGCAGCGATGTCGGCTTGCTGCGTTGCCGAGCCGAAGCCCATGCGGATGGCAGTTACCGGATCACCGGCAGCAAGCTGTTCATCTCCGGCGGCGAGCACGACCTGACCGACGATATCCTGCATCTGGTGCTGGCCCGGCTGCCGGATGCGCCAGCCGGCAGCCGAGGCATTTCGCTGTTTCTGGTGCCCAAGTACCTGAAGGATGGCCAGCGCAATGCCCTGCGTTGTGACGGCATCGAGCACAAGATGGGCATCAAGGGCAGCGCCACCTGTTCGCTGAATTTCGACGGCGCCCAGGGGTGGTTGATCGGTGAGGCGCATCGCGGGCTGGCGGCGATCTTCGTGATGATGAACTCGGCGCGCCTGCACGTCGGTCTGCAGGGCCTTGGGCATGCCGAGGCCGCCTGGCAGAACGCCGCGGATTACGCCCGTCAGCGTCAGCAGATGCGGGCACCGGCGCGCCCTGCCGGGGTGGCTGCTGCTGGCGCCGACCCGATCCATTACCACCCGGCCATGCGTCTGGCCCTGCTGCGCCTGCGCACGGTCAGCCAGGGTCTGCGGGTCATCGGTTACTGGGGGGCGCATCTGCTGGACCAGGCCGAGCACGCCGTCGCCGAGCCGACGCGCCAGCAGGCTCAGCGCCTGGCGGGTCTGCTGACGCCAGTCATCAAGGCATTCTTCACCGATCAGGGCTTTCACCTGGCCAGCGAGGCGCTGCAGGTCTTCGGTGGTTACGGCTACATCGGCGAGTACGCCGTCGAGCAGACCCTGCGCGATAGCCGTATCGCCATGATCTACGAAGGCAGCAACGAGATTCAGGCCAACGATCTGCTGCTGCGCAAGGTGCTCGCCGATCAGGGCCTGGCCTTCACCGAACTGCTCGCACTGTTCGACGAGGAGAGTGCCGCTGGCGGTGCGTACGCCGGGCTGTTGAATGACCTGTGCAGCACGCTGCGCGGGGTCTTGCTACGGATCCGTGAAGGCGTCGAGGGCGACGCTGAATATCCCTACCGGATCGCCGGTGACTTTCTCCATCTGATGGGCTGGGCACTGCTGGCCCATGCCTGGGCGCGTTCGGCACGCCTGGCGCGCACGCTGCTGACGGAGGATGCCGGGTATCAGGAAAAGCTCGATAGCGCGGCGTTCTTCTTCAGCTATCTGTTGCCGGAAATCGACCTGCGTATCGCGCGAATCGAGGCCGCCCGTGCGCCGTTGGCCTTTCTGCACTGAGCCAGGTGCAAGCACCTGCAGCGTGTCGACAGGCAACGCGAGCCTTGCCGCTCGACGCTGCGCTTAGCCATTGACCTTGCGCAGCAGGTGCAGCAATTGCACGCGCTCATCTTCGTCGAGGGCGGCGGTGGCGGCATCGTCGCTGGCCACGGCGACGGCTTTGAGCTGCTCCAGCAGGGTCAGCCCGGCCTTGGTGAGGAACACCCCGTAGGCGCGCTTGTCCTGCACGCCCCGTACGCGCTGCGCCAGGCCGCGGGTTTCCAGCTTGTTGAGCAGAGGCACCAGTTGCGGCGGTTCGATGGCAAGCTGGCGGGCCAGATCCGCCTGCATGAGGCCGGGCTCGTTGTCGATGATCACCATGGCGGTGAATTGTGCAGGGCGCAGGTCATGTTCGGCGAGATTGCCCACCAGATGCTGGAACACTTTCAACTGGGCGCGGCGCAGGGCGTAGCCGACCAGCGTGTCCAGCCAGTTGTCGCTGAGGGCATCGGCCCCGTGCGAGGTGCCTGGAGCGGTATCGATCTGACTGGAGGGGCTGCTCATGGGGGCTCTTCTTCGGTTAAGCGTGTTAAGCATTTTGCATGCTCGTGCTGCAGCTGGCCAGTGGCGCGGTTCTGCACATTCGTTAAGCGCTGCTCAACAAGCTTTAACAACCTTTAACAACACCGCTCGGTCATCCCTCCCTAGTCTTCGAGTCGTTGCAGGAAAGCCCGCTCACCGAGGTGGTTTTCCTGAAACCGGCCATCACCGCTGGTGGTGCCGCCAATTACCCTTAGAACCGTTCGGAGATATCCCATGGCTGAGACTCCTGCAGTAAACAGTGGCAACTCAGACGCCGCCATCGACAAGATGTCCGCAGTATTCGATATGGCGATCGAGAAGTCCGCCAAGATCACCGAGATCACCACGGCCAAGAAAGCCGAGCTCGACGCGACCAAGCAGCGTCCGCAGAACTGACCCGGGCTGCAGGCGGCGCTCGGCGTCGCCTGCAACCTGTGTCTGCGCCGTTATCGGCATCTTTTCCATCGAGTGCGTGGTCGAGCCGTTCTGGCCCGATGCGTCGTTCGATAGTGCAATCCCTGAGCCCAGGCGCGAGCCGCGAACCCGGTGAGTCATATGACTGCGATAGCCTCTAGTTCCGTCCTGCCGAACAGCGGCGACCTGCCCCGTCTGGATGTGACCGCCGGCATCCACCGTGGCGTTTCCCTGTCGCTCGATGAAGCGGTGTACAGCATCGGCAGTGGCGCTGCGGCGAACCTGATGCTGCGTGACGCCGGGGTTGCGGAGCGTCACCTGACCCTGCGCTTCAGTGCCCGCCACGTCGGCGTGGAGGCCACCGGCGGCGACGTACGGGTGATCCGCGGCGGGCGTGAAACCATGATCGCGCGCGGGCACGGCTACCGCGGTCGACTGCCTGTGGATATCCGCGTCGGCGACGCCACCCTGCGTCTCGCCATGCCGCAGCGTGGCACGGCTGCCAACCCCGTGTGGTACGGCAAGGCGCAATGGGCCATCGCCGCGCTGTTCATGTTCATCTGCGCGGGCGCCCTGGCGATGCTGCGCGACTCCCCGATGTACGCCGCGGAACCCGAGTCGCTGCAGCGGCTGACGATCGCCGAGGAGCAGCCAGCGCAAGTGCCCAGGGCCGCGTCATTGCAACTGGCCCGCGCCGATCTGGCCAGCCAGGCCAAGGCCGCCGGGCTGAACAACCTCAAACTGGACGCCAGTGCCGGGCAGTTGCGCGTCAGCGGCACCGTGGAGCCTGGCCAGGAGCAGGACTGGCTGGCCCTGCAGCAGTACTTCGATGGCCGTTACGGGCGCCAATACGTACTGCGCGGTGATGTCAGCGTACGCGAAAACGCCGCCCGCCCCCGGGTCAATTTTCAGGCCGTGTGGTTCGGCGACAACCCCTACGTGATCAACGCATCAGGTGCGCGCCTGTACCCCGGTGCCCCCCTCGAAGGTGGCTGGAAGCTCGAGCGTATCGAGGATGGCCAGGTGGTGCTGGCGCTCGGTGACGAGCGTTTCGCCCTCACGCTCGGACCTTCGCCAGTGCCTGAGGGCTAGCATGAAGATCGATTCACGCGCCCCGTTAGCTCCAGCGGACGCAGCGTCGGATGTTCGGACGCGTCCGAGCGAGCTGTCCCCCGCATCACCCACGCCGCCACCGGCCGTCCGCCAGCCCAGCCTGCCGCGCACGCCACCTCTGCCATCGGTACAGGATGACCTGCAGGCGCTGGAGCTGGCCGCTGGTGTGGAACCGGGGCTGTTCGCCGGTTCGCGGCCCGCGGAAATTCTCGAGGACATTCTCGAACGCATCCTGCCGACGCTGCCGCTCGACGGCGAAACCAGAACGCTGGCCATGGCCCTCGTCCGTGAAGAGCTCGACACCCGTCAGGCACTGGACCGGCAGCGGGTCGAAACCGAGACGGGGGAATGATGCAGCGCGACGATCATGATGCCGCCAAGCTGTTGCAAGGCCTGGGCGATCTCTATCTGCGGGTTGGTCAGGGGCAGCGCGCGCTGGTGCTGTTGCTGCTGGCCGTGCAACTGAACCCTGACGACCAGGTGTTGCTGGCCCGCCTGGCTGCGGCCTTCACCGCCATCGGCGATGGCGAGCGGGCGCTGCGCACTCTGGATCGCCTGCATGCGCTGCAGGGCGAGTCGGCAGCCTGGCTGCTATTGCGCAGCCGTGCCCTGTGGAGCTGCGGCCAGTACACCGAGGCCCGCGCCTGTTTCACTCGCTACCGGCAACTGCGCCAGGAGCGTGACGCATGATGGCGCGTCTCAGCGCCCTGGCGGGCATGGCCGCGCAACGTACCGAGGTGGTGATCGTCGCCTTCATGATGATGGCCATCGTGATGATGATCATCCCGCTGCCGACCTACCTGGTCGACACCCTGATCGGCATCAGCATCGCCCTCAGCATCCTCGTGCTGATCGTCGCGTTCTACATCAGCAAGCCGCTGGAGCTGTCTGCGCTGCCAGCGCTGATCCTGCTCAGCACCCTGTTCCGGCTGGCTCTGTCGATCAGCACCACGCGGCTGATTCTGCTGCACGGCGATGCCGGGCACATCATCGAAGCCTTCGGCAAATTCGTCATCGCCGGCGAAGTGGTGGTCGGTCTGGTGATCTTCCTGATCATCACCGTGGCGCAGTTCGTGGTGATCACCAAAGGCGCCGAGCGGGTCGCCGAGGTGGCGGCGCGTTTCAGCCTGGATGCCATGCCTGGCAAGCAGATGAGCATCGACAACGACCTGCGCAACGGCGATATCGATGCCGGCGAGGCCCGTCGTCGACGTTCCGATCTGCAGCGCGAGAGCCAGCTGTTCGGCGCCATGGACGGCTCGATGAAGTTCGTCAAAGGCGACGCCATCGCCGGCCTGGTGATTCTCTTCGTCAACCTGATTGGCGGCCTGCTGATCGGCATGCTGTCGCGTGGCATGTCCTTCGCCGAGGCCGGGCACACCTACTCGCTGCTCACCGTGGGCGACGGGCTGATCGCGCAGATCCCGGCCCTGCTGATCGCCGTGGCGGCCGGTACCGTGGTTACCCGGGTCAACAACGAGGCCGAGCAGGCCGACCTGGGTACCGAGATCATCCGCCAGATGGGCAATAGCCAGCGGGCCCTTACGCTCACGGCGCTGATCCTGGCTGCCGTCGCCTTCATCCCTGGCTTCCCGGCGCCGGTTTTTCTCGGCCTGTCGGCGGTGCTGGGGCTGTGCGCCTGGATGCTGATGCGTCGCCAGCGCCGCGAGCAGGAAGCCGAGGCGTGCGCGGCCGAGGTGGTCGAAGCGGCTGCTGTGGAGGTCGAGCCCGAAGGCGAAGCCGAGGCCTCTCCCGCCACCGCCGACTCCCGCGTGCTGCTGTCCATCGGTCCTGGGCTGGCCGAGGTGGTGCCTCTGCAGCCCTTCAAGCAGCGCCTCGAGGTGCTCTGCCACGATCTGCACAACGAGCTGGGCATCGAATTTCCGATGCCGTCGGTGCGGGTCGACATGGCCGCTGCAACGGGCAGCTACCGGGTCGAACTGGAGGGTGTGCCGGTGGATCAGGGCGACCTGAATCCTGCCCAGGTACTGCTGCGCGACGACCCCGTGCATCTGCAACTGCTCGACATTCAGGGCGAGGAGCGCGCCTCGCCGCTGAGCAGCCGCCCGGGCCTGTGGATCCCTGGCGAGCACCAGGCCGAGCTGAGCGATGCGGGCATCGTCTACCTGCGCCCGGATGAAATTCTTCGCGACGTGATGGCGCGCACCCTGCGCCGCTACGCCGGGGACTTTCTCGGTATCCAGGAAACCCGTCAGTTGCTCGCCCATCTGGAGGAGAGCCATGGCGAACTGGTCAAGGAAGCCCTGCGTGCCGTGCCCCTGCAGCGTGTCGCCGATGCCCTGCGTCGGCTGGTCGCCGAAGGGGTATCGATCCGCAATCGCCGTGCGCTGCTCGAAGCGATGGTCGAGTGGGGGGGCCGCGAAGGTGACGTCGGGCGTTTCAGCGACCACCTGCGTACCGCGCTGGCCCGCCAGATCAGCCATCAGCATGCCGATGAAAAGCGGGTGATCGCCGCCTTCGTGCTGGGCTCGGCCCTGGAGGCTCAGTTGCTGGAGGCGGCGCGCCAGCAAGACACCGGCCGCGGTGAAATCCGTGCCCGGGAGGCCACCCGCGGTCTGCTCAAGGCACTGCGTCAGCAGTGTGCGCAACTCCCCGAACAGATCAAACCGACCCTGGTGGTACACCCCGAGCTACGCCGCCGGATCCTGCGCCTGTGCATTCGTGACGAACTGGAGATGGCCGTGCTGTCCTTTACCGAACTGGCTCCGGAATACAGCCTGCAGGCGATCAAGGTGATCGGCTCACCGGCCACCTCGCGGGCGGAAAGAAACGAGCCCGCACCTGCTGCTCTGGCAGGTGCCACATGATGCGCGGGCTATTGCTGATGCTCTGCTGCATGCCGTTGCTGGCCGTGGCGCAGTCACCGTCAGGAGGCAGCATCGACCTGGCGACGGGGGAGGGGCGCATCATGCGCTTCGCCGAGCCGGTGGATGTGGTGATGGTCGCCGAGCCTGGCGTCGCCGACCTGCAGGTGGTGTCGCCTGGCGTCATCTACCTGTTCGGCAAGCGTGCCGGGCACACCACGCTGGTGGCCCTGGGCAGCGACGAGCGAGAGATCGCCTCGCTGCAGATCAACGTCGGCAGCAATGGTCGACCGATCAGCAGCGCGCTGCGCAGCCGCCATCCGCAAAGCGCTACCGAAGTGAAAGGCGTGGGCAACCGCCTGGCGGCCCGCGGCCAGGTCAGCAGCGTCGGCGAGGCGCTGGACCTCAATGCCATGCTCGACCCTACCGGGCAGGAATGGCAGGGCGCGGTGAATACCGCGACCTACCCGGGGTCGGCGCAGGTGAACATTCGCGTACGCTTCGCCGAAGTGTCCCGCGAAGAGCTGCTGCGTTACGGGGTGAGCTGGAACGCGCTGTTCAACAACGGCACCTTCTCGTTCGGCCTGCTCACCGGAGGCAATCTGGCGGCGGAGGCTGCCGCGGGCGCCTCCAACCTGATCGGCGTAGGCCTGGACAGCGGCAACTTCAATATCGATACCGTGCTTGAGGCGCTGCAGAGCAACGGCGTGCTGGAGATTCTCGCCGAGCCCAACATCACCGCCATGACCGGTGAAACGGCGAGCTTCCTGGCGGGCGGCGAAGTGCCGGTGCCGGTGCCGGTGAACAGCGATCTGGTGGGCGTCGAGTACAAATCCTACGGTGTGTCGCTGCTGTTCAGCCCGACACTATTGCCCAATGACCGTATCGGCCTGCAGGTGCGTCCGGAAGTCAGCAGCCTGATGGGCGGCAGCACGCTGGAGGTGTCCGGGTTCCGCGTGCCGTCGTTCCGTGTGCGCCGCGCCGATACCCGTGTTGAGGTGGGCAGCGGGCAAACCTTCGCCATCGCCGGCCTGTTCCAGCGGGAGAACGCTCAGGATCTGGAGAAAGTCCCGCTGCTCGGTGACATGCCGATCCTCGGCAACCTGTTCCGCTCCAAGCGCTTCCAGCAGAACGAAACCGAGCTGGTGATCCTGATCACGCCCTATCTGGTCGAGCCGGTGCAGACCCAAGCCATGCTCACGCCCCTCGATCGCACCCTCGGGGCACGTGCCGATGCACCGGCGCGCAGCAGCTCCTTCGGGTTCCACGTGCAATGAACGGGGGTATCGCGATGACGCGTCTGAGCGTGCTGTCCACCTGCCTGCTGCTTGGCGCCTGCCAGACGGAACTGCAGGCGCCGAGCTATTCCCACGGCTACCAGACCCTCGTCGACGCCAACGGCCAGACCTTGCTGGTGCCGGATGCCTGCCGTCGCGTCAGTGAGGAGGGTCAGCCGGTCGACGAGCGTGAGCTGCTGCCACTGCCGCCTGGCTGCGCCAACAACGCCAATCTGCTGCAGATGGTCGAGCGCCGCGGTGATCTGCTGCGCGGCAGACAGACGGGGCCGACGCTGGCCGCGCCGGTGGGCCGGGCAGCTCAGTCGTATCTGGAAGGCTTCGAAACCGACGAGAAGCGCCGTCGCCGGCAGGAGCAGGCGGCGCAGAGCGATACCGGGGGTGGGCAATGAGCCAGGCGATCACGCGGTCGCCACTTTTATCTCCCAGCGCTCAGCCCCAGGGCCCGTGCCCGTTCGGCGGGGTCACTGATGGCAGCGATGCGCCGGGCTTCGGCGATCAGCGCCTGGCGCTTGGCCGCGCTGGTGTCGTCGAGCTGCACGCTGGCCGGTTTGCCGCGCTCGCCAGCCAGCACCTGGACCAGCAGCGCGTTGCGCTGATGGCGCAACTGAGCGGTTGGCGCGCGATCGATGCCGTCGATCTCGCGCAGCGCATTGGCACTGTCGCCATTGAGGGCGTAGGCCAGCGCCAGGTTGCTGCGCGCATCGAGATCGCCGGGAGCCAGCTTGCGCGCGGTGGCGAAGGCACGCTGCATGGCGGCGATATTGCCCAGTTGCGCTTCGGCGGCACCCAGGCGGGCGAACGCCTGGGCATCGTTGGGCAATTGCTCGGCGGCACTGGCGAGCAGGGGCTGGGCGCGCTCCGGGTAACCCAGGCGCAGCTGCGCGGTGCCCAGGCCGAGCAGGCCCGCTGGGTTGTCCGGCTCCAGCGCGACGGCTTTCTGGTACGCCTCTTCAGCACCCCGGGTATTGCCGCTGTCCAGCCGCGCGCGGCCCAGTCGCTGCCAGGCTTCGAAACCGGCGCCGGGTTGTTCGGCGGCACGCTGATACAGCGTTGCGGCGGTACCACGGTCACCACGCGCCTCGACGTCATTGGCCAATTTCATCAGGCGTTGGTAGGCGTCATCGCTCGCTGGCGCGGATGGATTGCTGGGCGCGTTGCTGCTGCAGGCGCCCAGCAGGGCGAAGCTGGCGAGCAGCACGAAGTGGCGGGGGGAAATCGACGGCAAAGGCGCTGCTCCTGGGTTGATCCGGCACGTGCTGGGCATTCTATAGAGCCATCTTCGGCGGGGTATGTGAAGCGGCTGCGAAATCTTGTGATTGTTGCCGGCCGGCGGTTGTTTCATCGCCCTGCCTGCGCCGATAGTGGCTCCGTCAGGCGCGGCCTGGCGCTGTCGCTGCTGTTGCTGGCGGGCAGTGCGGGGCTGGCGCGCGCCGAGGCGATGCCGCAGTGGTACGAGCGGCCCTATGCCTACGTGGTGATCAATCAGGATCTGCGCAGTGCGCTGGAGGCCTTCGGGCGCAACCTCGGTCTGCCGATGGCGATTTCCAACCGGATCAAGGGGCGTGCACAGAGCAATCTGCGTGCTTCCAGCGCTGGCGAGTTTCTCGATGCGCTGTGTGGCAACAGCGGCCTGACCTGGTTCTTCGACGGCAACATGCTGCACGTGAACAGTGAGGAAGAGATCGAGATTCGCCAGTTCGAACCCAGCGGTTTTCAGCTCGACGAGTTGCAGAGCTCCCTGGACGAGCTGGGCGTGGCAGGCAAGCACCTGTCTCTGCGCAGCAGTTTTCACGGTGACGGCATGCTGATTTCCGGGCCGCCGCCCTATATGGCGCTGGTTCAGCAACGTATCGATCAGCTGCAGAGCCCGGTGGTGGCGGAGCCCGAGGTGGTTCGCGAGCGGGGGGTGCGGGTGTTTCGCGGTAGTGCCGGCATCCAGGTGGTCAAGGGTGCGGACCAATAGCAGGTAGCTTTTCAACATCCAGGTGAAAGGAGAGATTCCATGGCAGTCAGCTCGGTAGATGGCAACACCGCGGTAGAGAACACCCCCGAGGCCGAATTCGACCAGGCGTTGGAAAACGCCCAGGCCGAGGACGAACTCACCAACGACATGATCACCCAGGCGGTCATCCTCGGTGGTCAGTTCATCGTCATGCCGCGGGCTCAGGAGATCCTCAAGGAAGCCACCGCGGACGACGAAGAATAATCACGGGGATCGGCCATGACAGTCAGCGCAGCAGTCGCCACAGCGGCCCCCTCGGCCGCTGGTCAGGATGTCGCCCAGGTCTCGCAGAACCTGTTCGAGCACATGGCCAACCAGGCCAAGGGCATGCCGCAGGGCGCCAGCCCGAACCAGATTGGTGAGAACCTGATGGAGCGCCTCAACGGTTTCATCGACCGCTCACGGGGTTTCTCCGACGCAGCGGCAGTGGAGCGCACGCCCTACGTCAGCAGCTCGCCGGTGGACAAGGGCGCTGGTGTCGAGCCGGGCAAGGTCAACGAACAGCAGATCGACCGGCTGGTCGGCTCCCTCAGCCGGGTCTTCGATTACTCCATCGAAACCCAGATGGTGGTGCGTGGCGCCACGCAGATTTCCGGCTCTGCCAACACCCTGCTAAGGGGCCAGTGACCATGCGCGGGCATCCCTTTCGGCTGGTCGCGCTATTGCTGTTGACGCTGCTGTTGCAGGCCTGTGACGGCATGGTGCTGTACAGCAACCTGGGCGAGCGTGAAGCCAACAGCATGGTCGCTGCCCTACTGCGTGAGGGCATCGCCGCCCAGCGCCAGGTGCAGGAGGATGGCCGCATCACCGTCAGCGTGCCCCAGGAGCGGCTCTCCGATGCCGTGGCCCTGCTCGACGAGGCCGGCCTGCCGCAGCAGCAATTTTCCAACATGGGCGAGGTGTTCAAGAACAACGGCCTGGTGTCCTCACCGGTGCAGGAGCGGGCGCAGATGGTTTACGCCCTCAGCGAGGAGTTGTCGCACACCGTGTCGCAGATCGATGGCGTGCTGTCGGCGCGCGTGCACGTGGTGCTGCCCGACAACGACCTGCTCAAGCGGGTGATCTCGCCGTCTTCGGCATCGGTGCTGATCCGCTATGAGCCGGATACCGATGTCGATCAGTTGATTCCGCAAATCAAGACCCTGGTTGCCAACAGCATTTCCGGGCTGAACTACGACGGCGTTTCGGTCACCGCGATCAAGGCGGCGATGCGCAATCTGCGTGACGATGCCCGGCCGCCGCTGAGTTCCTTCCTGGGCATCTGGATGCTCGATGAAAGCGTGTCGCGGGCACGCACCCTGTTCTTCGCCGGGCTGCTCCTGGTGCTCGGCATGGCCGGGGCCATCGCCTGGTACCTGTGGCGCGAGCGCCAGGGTCAGGGTACCTACGTACTGAGGGAAAGCGAGTGAGCCAGGCGTTGCGCGACGCCTGGCGCGCGCTGCTGGCTCGACCGATGCAGTTCGTCGCCGAGGACTGCCTGGAGGCCGCGCTGCTTGGCGCGGTGTCCCGCGAGCGGGTGACCGATCTGGCCACACAGCCGCGCTTCGAGAGGCGCATTGGCGGCTTGCTCGCGTCCTATTACGGGCTCGAGCCACTGGCGAGCGTCGGCCAGATCGCCGATGACGACCTGCCTGTGGTGCTGCTGTCCCGGCAGCGGTTCGCCCGTCTCGCCCCGACCTGTGGCGCCTGCCAGCATGCCGCCTCTCTGGCGCGGGAAATTCGCGGTCCGCTGGTACAGACGTTGCGCGAGCAGCTTGGTGACGATACCTACGACCTGGCCGTGAGCTGGCGCGAGCCGCCAGTCGGCAAGCCGGCGATCCTCGCGGGCGATGCGCTGCTCGCCGCCATCGACCAGGAGGGTCAGCGCTGCGTGGATGCCTGGCTGGGCGCCCAGCCGGCCCCGCTGCAGGCCTGGCTGCGCCTGCGCTTCGGGCTGGCTGCGCCGCTGTCGACAGGCAGCGCCGATGACATCCAGCGGGTACGCCAGGTGGCCGGTGCCCTGACCTCCCGCGAAGAGCGGGGTGCGGCATGAGTGGCCTGCCAAGCAAACCGGGCCAGCGCATTCTGCGTGGCGAACAGGCCGCCCAATGGATCGACGGCTACGCCTTTCTGCAGGCGGCCCGCGACGAAGCCACAAGAACCCGCGACGACATGCAGCGACTGCGCGATCAGGCGCGAGACGAGGGCCTGGCGGCCGGGCGTGCCGAGGGGCAACGCGAGGCCGCGGAGCTGCTTGCGCGCACGGCGCTGCAGGTCGATGACTACCTGGCCGGGCTGGAAGCGCAGATGACCGATCTGGCCCTGGGTATCGCCCGCCAGGTGATCGGTGAACTGGATGACGGTACGCGTCTGGCACTGTGCACGCGCCGGGCATTGTCGGCGTTCCGTGAGGGGCAGCGGCTGCGTCTGCACGTCCGCCCCGATCAGCTCGACGCGGTGCGCGGGCAACTGGCCGATCTCGGCGAGCGTCTGCAGGTGGAGGCGGCTGATGGCCTCGCCGCTGGCCATGCCCGTCTGAGCAGCCCCCTGGCCAGTGTCGAGCTGGATTTGCATACCCAGCTGCAGGGGGTGCGCCAGGCGCTGTTGCCCGGCGTGCTGGAGGGCGGTGCATGAATGCGCCCCTGAACGACCTGTTGCCAACCCTCAGCGCCCGCCTGGACGATGCCCAACCGCGGCCGTTGCGCGGGCGAATCCGCAGTATCCGCGGCACCCTGATCCAGGCCAGCGTACCGGACGTCGGCATCGGCGAACTGTGCCGTCTCAGCGATCCAGCCAGTGGCCGCGTGCTGACTGCCGAGGTGGTGGGGTTCGAAGGCGATGAGGCGATTCTCTCGCCGGTCGGTTCTCTGGAAGGCCTGTCGACCCGAACCGAAATCGTCGCCACGGGCGAGAACCAGAGCGTGCTGGTGGGCGACGCGCTGCTTGGCCGGGTGATCGGGCCGCTGGGCGACTGCCTCGATGGCGGCCCGCCAGCCAGTGGCCTGGTGCGCTATCCGTTGCAGGCCGAGCCGCCTGCGCCGTTTTCCCGGCAATTGATCGAACAGCCGATGCCGCTCGGTATCCGTGCCATCGATGGCCTGCTCACGGTCGCCCGCGGCCAGCGCATGGGGATTTTCGGCGAGCCCGGCGTGGGCAAGTCGTCGCTGCTGGCGAGCATCGTACGGCGCAGCGAGGCTGAGGTGATCGTCATTGGCCTGATCGGCGAGCGTGGACGTGAAGTGCGCGAGCTGCTCGACGTCCATCTGGGGGCAGAGGCCCGTGCCCGCACCGTCGCGGTGGTCGCTACCTCGGATCGCCCGGCCACCGAGCGGGTCAAGGCCGCCCTGGTGGCTACCGCCCACGCCGAGTACCACCGTGATCAGGGCCGCCATGTGCTATTGCTGCTCGACAGCCTGACCCGCTTCGCCCGTGCCCAGCGCGAGATCGGCCTGGCCATCGGCGAGCCGCCGACCCGCCGTGGCTACCCACCGTCACTGTTTTCCGCCCTGCCACGCCTGCTGGAACGCTCCGGGCCCGCAGCCACCGGGAGCATCACGGCGCTGTATACGGTGCTCACCGAAGGCGATGCGTCCCTCGACCCGGTAGCCGAGGAAGTGCGCTCGATTCTCGATGGTCATCTGGTGCTCAGTGCCGAGTTGGCCCAACGCAACCATTTTCCGGCCATCGATGTGCTGCAGAGCCGCAGCCGCCTGATGGATCGCGTGGTCGAGCCCGAGCAGCGGCAGCTCGCCGCTCACCTGCGTGCACTGATGGCGCGGCATGCCGATATCGAACTGTTGGTGCGTACGGGGGACTACGTGCCCGGCAGCGATCCGCTGGCCGACGAGGCCATCGCCCGGCAGGCTGCCATCGAACGGTTCCTGCGCCAGGATGCCGCCGAACCGAGCAGCCTCGACGACACGCTGCGCGCGCTGCGCAAGGTGCTGGCATGAGCAGCGCCCACGCCGTGCAGCAACTGGACGAGCTGCGTCGCCTGCGCGAGCGTCGTGCCGAGGCGCAACTGGCCAGCTGGCGCGTGCGTTGCCAGGAGGCTGCCCAGCGGCTGGCCGCAGCGCAAGCCGAGGTTCGCGAGGCACTGACGTTGCTCGAACAGGAAGCCATGCAGCTGCAGACCCTGCTCAGCGAAGGTGCGCTGCCGGTGGGGCAGTACCGCAGCGCCCTGGACCTGCTCGACGCGCTGGAGGCGCAGCGCGGGCATCTCGCGGAGCAGGCCAGCGAGGCGTCTCGGCACTTGGCCGAAGTACAGGCCAGTCGTGATCAGGCTCACCAGCTCTGGTTGCGACGCCAGTTGCAATGCGAGGCACTGGAGCCCTTGTTGCAACGCCATTACCGCATTCAGCAGCGGGCCGCCGAGGCGGTCGAGGAAAGCCTGGCCGAAGACCGTCCCCATGGAGCCACACGTCGATGAATTGCCATCAGTCGTCGCTGCCCGCGCCTCTGCTACCGTCGCTGCCGCAGCTCGATGTCGCCCGGCAGGCGCTGCACAATCGTCTGTTGCGGCGCCGCCAGCCCTGGCAGGGGCACGCGGCTGGCGAGCGGCTCGAGGTCGCCGTCAACGGCCAGCCAGCAGCATTGGACGCGGCCATCGTGCTGCCTGCACGGCTTGGCGACGCAGCGCTGCAAGTGCATCTGGATGCGCCCCTGCTCGCACACCTGCTGGCACCCCTCGATCTGCAGCGGGATTTTCACAGCCTGCCGCAGCCCCTGCAGAGCGTGCTGCTCGAACAGGCGCTGTTGCCCTGGATCGAAGCGCTGGAACAGGAACTGGGCGAGACGCTGACGCTGGATGCCGAGGCGCAGCCATGGGATTTCATGCTGACCCTGCAACTGAGTATCGCGGGCGCGCGGGGCGGCGTTCTTGGCTTGGGGCTGAGCGCTGCTGTGGGCGAAGCGGTGGCCGGTTTGCTGGATCGCCATTTGCAGCCGGCGCGCCGTGCTCTGCCCGGGTTGCAGCTGGGCCTGGCGCTGCAGCGCGGTTGGCAGACCCTGAGCCTGGCCGAACTGCGCAGCCTGCAGCCGGGCGATGTGCTGATGCTCGATTGTCCGCCGGGTGCAGATGGTCTGCTGGTACTCGCCAATGGCCATCGGCAGGCCCGTTTCAAACGCCAGCAGTCCGGTCTGGAACTGCTCGAAGCCTTGCAACCGATCAACCCGAATACGGAGAACGCCATGGGGCAAGACGCCGATGATGCGCAACTGGACGATGTGCCGCTGACGGTGATCTGTCAGATCGGCAGCCTGGAGCTACCGCTGGGGCAACTGCGTGCACTGGGCGAGGGCAGTGTGCTGGCCCTGCCGGATGGCGATGCGCAGCGGGTCGAGCTGATGGTCAATGGGCGCTGCGTGGGGCGCGGCGAGCTGGTCGCCATCGGTGATGGGCTCGGTGTGCGCCTGACCCGGTTCGCCAGCCTATGACGGATTACCAACCGAACCTGCTGGAAATCATTCTGGTCGTCACCACGATCGGTCTGATTCCCCTGGCGGTGGTGACCCTGACCGGCTTTCTGAAAATCTCCGTGGTGCTGTTCCTGATTCGTAACGCCCTGGGCGTGCAGCAGACGCCGCCGAACCTGGTGCTCTACGGTATCGCCCTGATTCTCGCCGTGTACGTGACCACGCCGCTGATCGGCGAAATGTACCGCGAGGTGGAAGGCCGCTCGATCAGCTTGCAGAACGCCGAGGAACTGCGCGAGCTCGGGGACGCCCTGCATGCTCCCTTGCAGACTCACCTGTCACGTTTTGCCAACCCGTCCGAACGGGCGTTCTTCGTGCAGGCCACGGAGACGGTGTGGTCCGAGGAAGCTCGCGCCGATCTGCGCGACGATGATCTGGTGGTGCTGATTCCGGCCTTCGTCAGTTCCGAGCTGACCCGTGCCTTCGAGATTGGCTTTCTGCTCTACATTCCGTTTCTGGTGATCGACCTGCTGGTGGCCAACGTGCTGATGGCCATGGGCATGATGATGGTGTCGCCGACGCTGATCTCGATCCCCTTGAAGATCTTTCTGTTCGTCGCCGTCAGCGGCTGGTCACGGCTGATGCACGGCCTGATCCTCAGTTACGGAGGAGGGTGAAGCATGGGCCAGGACGTATTTCTCTCGTTGATGAAGCAGGCGCTGATGACCGTGCTGCTGCTCAGCGCACCCGCGCTCGGCGTGGCCATCCTCATCGGCCTGGGGGTTGGCCTGTTGCAGGCGCTGACGCAGATCCAGGACCAGACCCTGCCACAGGCGGTGAAGCTGGTGGCGGTGCTGCTGGTGCTGGTGCTGATCGGCCCGTTGCTGGCGACCCAGGTGGCGGCGCTGGCGAGCCATGTGCTGGACAATTTCCCCGCCTGGACACGCTAGGGCATGGATGCCGACATCGGCCTGGGCATCGCCGAGATCGCCTACCCGGTGATCAGTGCGGCGGCCCTCGCGGTCTGCAGAGCGCTGGGTCTGGTGTTCATCACCCCGGCATTCAACCGCCTGGGGCTGACCGGGATGATCCGCAGTTGCGTGGCGGTAGCGATCTCCGCGCCGATGTTCCTGCCGGCCTTCTCCGCGCTGACCGCACTGGAGGATTACGGCAGCTTCTTTCTCGCCGGTCTGATGGTCAAGGAGTTCCTCATCGGGGTGACCGTGGGGCTGCTGTTCGGCATTCCGTTCTGGGCCGCCGAGGTGGCGGGCGAGCTGGTCGACCTGCAGCGCGGCTCGACCATGGCACAGCTGGTGGATCCCTCCGGCGCCGGCGAGTCGGGGGTTACCGCGACCCTGCTCAGCGTCACGCTGATCACCCTGTTCTTCATGTCCGGTGGCTTCATTCTGATGGTCGACGGCTTCTACCACAGCTACCAGCTATGGCCCGTCACCGCGTTCACCCCGGTCATCGCCAGCTCGGCGCTGGAGGCGGTGCTGGCCATTCTCGACCAGGTGATGCGCATCGGCGTGCTGATGGTGGCGCCGCTGATCATCGCCCTGCTGGTGGCCGACATGATGCTCGCTTACCTGTCGCGCATGGCGCCGCAGATGAATATCTTCGATCTCTCGCTATCGGTGAAGAACCTGATCTTCACCTTCCTGATGGTGCTCTACTGCGGCTTCCTGATCCCGCTGATGCTCGAGCAGTTGGCCGAGTTCCGCGGTACCGTCGAGGTGCTCAAGACGCTCTCCGGCGCAGGTGAGCCTTAGTGGCGGGTAACAGCGGCAGCGAGGAAAAATCCCAGCCGGCCTCCGACAAGAAGCTGCGCGAGGCCCGCCAGAAGGGCCAGGTCTCGAAGAGCCAGGACATGGTCTCGGCTGCGGTACTGCTTGGCTGTACGGTATGCATCGCCTTTCTTGCCGGGGTCGCCGAGTCACGGGTGCGGGGTTTGCTCGACTTGGCCGCGACCATCTACGTCGAGCCCTTCGCCACGGTCTGGCCGCGCTTGCTGGAAAGCGCTCAGCAGGTGTTGCTGCGTACCGCCTTGCCGATCCTCGGGGTAACCGTGCTGTGCGTGGTGCTCACCAATATCGTGACCATGCGCGGCGTGCTGTTCTCCGGCGAGCCGATCAAGCCGGATATCGCGCGTATCAACCCGGTCGAAGGGGCCAAGCGCATCTTCTCGATGCGCAACGTCATCGAGTTTCTCAAGAGCCTGTTCAAGGTGCTGGTGCTGTCGATCGCCTTTTACGTGGTCGGGCGTATCGCCTTGCAGGCATTGATGGAATCGTCGCGCTGCGGCGCCGGGTGCATCGAATCGGTGTTCTTCCTGTTGCTCAAGCCGCTGGTGGCCACGGTCATCGTCACTTACCTGGTCATCGGCGTCGTCGACGTGCTGCTGCAACGCTGGCTGTTCCAGCGTGAAATGCGCATGACCCGCAGCGAACAGAAACGCGAGCGCAAGGACATGGACGGTGATCCACTGATCAAGCGCGAACGTCAGCGTCAGCGCCGCGAGATGCAGGCCCTGAGCAGCCGCAAGGTAGGTATCGCTCATGCCACGCTGATGATCGGCAGCGAAGACGGCTGGTTGGTAGGCGTGCGCTACGTTCGTGGCGAGACACCGGTGCCGGTGCTGGTGTGCATCGCCTCGGCCCAGGACGCGAAAGCCTTGCTGGCCCAGTCGGCGAGCCTGGGCTTGCCATGCAGCGCCGACGCCAAGCTGGCTGCCGAGATCGCCAAGCGTGCGGTGAAGGGCGAGCCGATCCCGGCCAATACCTTCCAACCGGTGGCCGATGCGCTGGTCGCGGCGCGATTGATCTGACGGCCAGGCGTGACGTTGCAGCCGGATTCGTTGTGGGTCTGTAGATCAGATGGTTCCCGACGCTCCGCGTGGGATCCATCGATATTCGCCCTGGTGGGCTGAAGCCCACCCTACGGGTTGCTGGTTGTAGATACCGTCTCGCCTATTACCTCGCAAGCGCTAATTCGGCATCAAAAGGCATCCCCGATGTCAGGCCGTAGGGTGGACAACGCTCTTTTTGTCCACCGTTGCATTCGGGTTGGTGGACTGAGGCCCATCCTACGCAGGGGCTGGTTGTAGGGTGGGCTTCAGCCCACCAACTGATCCCCTCGCCAGCCGTCCCGAATGCTTATAGCGCACTGTCGCTCAACCAGCCCTCCGCCGTTCTGCCGGCTGATGTTGCTGCTGCTCCACGCGAGGCCGCGACGAGCGATCCCTGTAGGGGCCAAGGCCGAGTGCCGCCAGAGTCAGTTCCAGGCCCAGCGACTGGTTGCCGTCGGTGGAGCAGGCCCAGGTCAGGGCCGAGCGGATGGTGTCGCTTTCCGCGCCGTAGAGGTTCTTCCAGGCTTCCGGCACCACGGTTTCCAGTTGGCTCGCGGCTTTCTTCACCACGGCCAGCGCATAGGCGGCGTGGCGGGCGACGATCCGTTGGGTGTTGCCGGTCTGGTCGAGTTTTTCCAGGGCATAGAGACGCTCGGTCTTGGGCATCTGGTAGAACTTCAGGGTGTCGTCGCGGTGAGCGATCAGCAGGGACTTGTCCACCAGACTTTCGATCAACGGCAGCGGATCGCCCGATAGCAATTCGTCGCCCTCGACGATGGCGCGCACTGCATTGAGGGTGAAGGTGCCGTTGAAGATCGCCACCAGGCGCAGCATCGCCTGCTCGGCAGGTGCCAGCGTCCGGTACGACCAATCCAGTGTGGCGCGCAGCGAGCGATGACGCGGCGGGGCGGTACGGCGACCTTCCATCTGCAGGCGGAATTCACCGTCCAGCAGCTCGGCGAGCTGCGCCAGACCGAAGGCGCTGGCGCGGGTCGCGGCGATTTCGATGTCCAGAGGAATGCCGTCGAGCTTGCGGCAGATGCTGATCACGTCCGCCACGTTGCCGTCGTTGAGGGTGAAGGCGGTGTCGCTGGCCTGCACCCGGTCGACGAACAATTCGATGGCCGGGTAGGCCAGCGCCTGCTCGCCGTTCGGGTGTTCACAGGCCGCCGGCAGTTGCAGGGGCAGCAGGCGTTCGACGTGCTCGCCCGCAGTGCGCAATGGCTCGCGGCTGGTGGTGAGAATGGCGCAGTCGGGGGTCCACTTGAGCAGGGTTTCCACCACCAGAGCGGTGCCATCCAGAGCCTGTTCGCAGTTATCGAGAATCAGCAACTGGCGGCGTTGCTGCAGGTGTTGCACCACGTCACGCAGAGGGTCGCTGCCCGCCTGCAGACCCAGTGCTTCGGCAAGGGCGTGGGGGATACGGCTGTCGTCATCGATTTCGCTGAGGTCGACGAAGCAGGTACCGTGGGACATCTCGCCGGCGAGTTGATTTCCCAGCGCCAGGGCTACGGTGCTCTTGCCGATGCCGCCCGGGCCGACCAGGGAGATCAGTCGAGTCTGCAACAATTGCTCGCTCAGGCGCTGCAGCACCGTATCGCGGCCAAGTGGCCGGCTGATCAGGCTGGGCAGCGACTGCAGGCGCTCTGCCACGGCAGGCTCGCTGGACGCTTCATAACGCTCGGTACGGGCCACGAAGCGGTAGCCGCGACCTGGGACGGTGACGATGTATTCGAAGCCACTTTCATCTTCACCGAGTACCCGGCGCAGTGCGACGATCTGCGCGCGCAGGTTGCACTCTTCGACGATGACCTTCGGCCATGCACAGGCGATCAGTTCGGCTTTCTCCAGCAGCTCACCCGAGCGCGAGGCCATCGCGATGAGCAGGTCCAGCGCACGGCTGCCGAGGCTGACGGGCTCGCCGTTCTTCAGTAGCAGATGCTGGCGTGGATAGAGGATGAAGGCGCCGAACCGCAAGGCGCCTTCGCTGCTGAATGGTGCATGGTCATAAGGCGTCTCGGTCGGCGTGGTGGTGCCGAGAGTGGTCGAATACATGCCTATAGTCCCTCGAGGATTATGGTTGTTGTACGCACTGGCGACGGTTGCGCGCAAACGCACCCAGTCATGCTCGGGATCGGCTCGTGTGGCGGCCCGACGAGACGGGTGCAGATGAAACGTGCCAGTGCGGCAGTTTGAATAGGCAAGAAGAAATCCCCCCAAACGTCGTTTGTTTTTGTATATCACCGCATCGCTACAACACGGTGTCGATCAGAGGCAGGAGTACTCATCGCAATTTACGTGCCGCGCCGAGGCGTGACGCGATGGTCGCTAACTGATTGATTGTGAATGGCCGGTACGGTTCACCAATGAGCGTGCGTTCGGGAAATCGGATAACGGCCGAAAACGCGTTCGGAAATCCGTCCGCGGCGAGGTCGATCGAGCACGAATGAGCTGGCATGTCGCGGTACTCCTGACAGTCCGTTCAGCGCCGCCCCTGCATCCTGTTAAGGGCCATGTGGTGCTGTGAAAAGCTGCGAAATCCGTCGCGATCAGGTTGTTACATCAATGTGACGATTGCTTGAATGAGGGAGCCGCAGGTCCTGACTTTTTGCGTGCGCCGTTCTCGTTTTCGTCATTTCGCGAGTCGTCACGCACAGCTCTGCGCCGTTCAACAAGTGCCACAGGCACTCTCTTTTGCACAAGGATCGCCATCCGGTTTTGCGACCTTGTCCACTTATCGAGCTGGAGCGCAGACGCCGATGAGCACCATCGATACAACACGACCAGAACGAGTGACCGGGCAAACCGGTGACAGTGATTTCGATGACAAGCTGCGCGAGGCGCAGAACAAGGGCGGGCAGCTCGATAAGGAAGGCATCGAGGCTTACAAGGAGCACCGTGGCCCCTACCTGGATGGCAAGCCGCCGTTGGCCGAGAGCAACCACCAGTGGAAGGAAGAAGACATCGCCAACGTCGAGAGCGAATGGCTGTCTTCCAGCGGCCATCGCCTGATGTTATGGGACGACCTGCTGCTGGTGACCATGAAAAATGGCGATCAGGTGCTGGTGCACGCTGGCGTCAATCCGCGCCTGCATGAGGTCGCCAAAGAAAAGATGGACGCTGGCGACGTCAAGGGTCCCCCGGCCTGGACGGAGAAAGGGCTGTCCGACGAGCACGAAATCTGGCTGGGCCAGCGCGAAGCCGGCGGTTTCGAAGTGGTCACCTCGGGCGAGCAGATTCCCGAGCTGGGCGATCTGCGCTTCATCGAAGACGGCTACATGGACATGAGTGCCTCGGTGTATCACCCCGGCAACGGCTTTCAACTGACCGTCGACGACAGCGGTGCCTATGGCGCGAACGACACCGCACTCTTCACCACCGCAGATGGCAAGAAGTACGCGGTATCCAAGGAGGTATCCCCCGAGGCCTACAAGAGGGTGAAGGAGCTCGCCGAGGTACGTGACAAGATCGAGAACAAGATCGACGACGAAGGCTACAAGGTGATGAGCGCCCGGGACGACATTCCAGTGCTCACCGACGATACCAAGGTGGAGTCCCTGGCTCCTGGCGTACTCGCCGTCGAAACGCCCCGGCGTGGCAAGTTCATCGTCATCGAAAGTGTCACCCCCGAGCACTTCGCCAATCTGGAAGGTTCTCAGGTAGAGAAGCAGCAGGGGGCCGTGGACAAGGCCTTCGAGGATCGCGATCTACCACCGGCCAAGGACACCGACCTGATGCTGGCCGAGACCAGCGAGAAAAAGGATGGCAAGCCGAAAACCGTCGGCGAGCTGTATTACGAGAAGCTCAAGGAGCAATACAAGGACAAGCCGGACGACTCCAAGGAAGCCAAGTATCTGCGCCTGCTGGAGGCGCGGGCCATGCTCAACGGCGGTTTCCAGTTCCTGCCTTATGTCACCGAGGATGGCGCCTTCGCCGGCACCACCAACACCAGCTATGGCAAGGACCCCAAGGAAATGAGCGCGGCTGAAATGCGCGGCCTGGTCGACGAGGGCAAGCTGGGCGAAGAGCTGCTGGCGTTGATGACCGACCCGGACATCGCCGCCGACAACGACCGCCTGCTCAAGGAGGCCATCGACAAGGTCGAGGACAAGGACGGCTTCAAGGACAAGTTGGCCGACAGCTTGCGCGATCCCGAGTACAAGAAGGCCATGGAAGCGCTGGCGAAGGACAACCCCGAAGGTGCGGCAGCCCGCTATTCATCGGACATGCAGTCGCTGAGCCTTCTGGATCCCGAACTGGCAGCGCAGATCGACACCGAATACAAGTTCGGTATTCCCATCGAACAGCTCAACGAACTGTACAAGGACGGCCTGGAGGGGGTCGGCGAAGAGAACATCGACAAGGCCACCAGCGACATGGTGTCCACCCTGCTGACCACCCTGATGACGTCGGTGCTGGGGACCAAACGCGGTACCGATATCTACAACTACTTCTTTGGCGGCGGCAAGGAGAGCGGCCAGGCCAAGCCCGAGTTGAATGCCGAGGAGCAGAAGCTCGTCACCTCGGTGGAGAGCTCCCGCGGGCCGCTGACCCAATTGCTCAAGGACAGCGCCAAGGCGAGCATCGCCGATCCTTCCGGGCAGTCCGGCGCCATCACTGCCGAGAAAATCGAAAAGGCTGTCGAGAAGGTGCCGCTGGCCGAACGCGACGGTGCCGCCGGCGTGCTCGGGAAGCTCGGCAAGACGGGCGTGCTGAGCTCCAGCGCCGGGCTGATCTCGATGGTCGCGGGTATCTACAAACTCGCCGATGGCGGCCTGAATTTCGGCGAGACACCGGCCGAGCGCATCGAGGCGGCGAAGAACTTCGTCACCACCATCAGCATGATCTCGCCAATGGCCACCATGGTCACCGGCGCGTATGAAGAGCTGTTCCGCAAACCGGGAGCCGCCGATTCTCTCGGGCTCGGCAAGAGCCTCAAAGAAACCGTCTGGGACAAGCATTTCAAGCCGAAGGATGCCCCCGAATCGGAGGCCATTGAGCTCAAGGAAATCCAGAAAAAACTCGATAAATTGCCGGAAATCGATTTTGGCGACAAGTTCACGCCGGAATCTTTCTGGAAGGACTTCGACGCCCATACGCGCGATTCTCGCCCAGCGATCGAAGACATCATCGAGCAATTGCCTGCCGAGCAGCAGGAAGAGGTGAAAAAGAACATCACCAACATTGGCAGCAGCAATCCGAATACGAAGGACATTCCGGAGGCCGACCGCTTACGTTGGGTCGGTGGTGCGTTGTCGACCGTTGGCGGTATCGCCGATGTAGCTGGCGGGGTGCTCGACCTGGTACTCGGTGGCATGGGCATCGACAAGCTGCGCAAGGAAGGCGGCACGCCCGAGGAGTTCGCGGCCAAGAGTCTGCAACTGGTTGGCGGTACGGCCGGCCTGGTCATGGGCGGCGCCGGGCTTGCCGCCGCCATTGGCGTTGGCTCAGGGGCCGTTGCCGGTGTCGTCGCTGCCGCTGCCGGAGGTGTGGGGGCCGTGCTCGGCTTCATCGGCGCCATTATCGGTGGGGTGGTTGCACTGAAGAAAAGCGAAGAGACGGTCGAGAAGGTGCGCGACTACTTCCGCGAACTGGACAAGGATGGCGTGCTCGAGAAGGAGTGGGGCGACAAGCTCAATTATCTTGTTCACATGAGCTACGAATACAAGTACTACGAGGGCAAGTACGAGGACCGTTTCGACGCCTGGTACCCCGAGGACATCCCGGTGTGGGAAGCCCAGCCCGAGCACTTCAAGGCGTTCACCGAGAAGGTCGAGGAGAAAGGGCGTATCGGCAATGACTGGTTCCGCGACAGCATGCCGGATCTGGTGACCTACAGCGGCAAGTTCGACGCCGAGTTCTATCGCGAGAACAAGGACAAGATCGACCGCATCGTCGACAACTGGGAGCAATGGCAAGGCAGCGACGATATCGTCAGCGACAAGGACTTCAACAAGCTGCTCAAGGGCGACGACCGCTTCGACAACTCCAGGGAAGACATCGAGGCCGTGCAGTTCCTGATGGATAACAAGGAATTCTTCGAATTCCTCGACACCATCCGTTTCCATCCCAACAACGTCAAAGCCGACGGCAAGATCAGCCGCAAGGACGTCGACAAGTGGCTGGAACAGGTCAGCTGATAACGCGCTAACGGCCCGCACGCTGGAGCGTGCGGGCCATTAAGATGGCTGTTTCAAGGCGATAGAGGTCATCGGTGCAGTACCTGTGGGAGCGAGCTTCTACTCCCACCATTCAGCTGTAGGGTGGGCTTTAGCCCACCAAATCGAAGGTCCGCTATCGCCTTAACGACGACGAACCAGCAGCACCCCTGATTCCATGTGGTGGGTATAGGGGAACTGGTCGAACAGCGCGCAGCGCTCGATGCGGTGGGTGTCGTGCAACTGGGCGATGTTCTGCGCCAGGGTTTCCGGGTTGCAAGAGATGTACAGGATGCGCTCGAAGCGGCGGGTCAGCTCGCAGGTGTCGGTGTCCATGCCGGCACGGGGTGGGTCGACGAACACGCTGCCGAAGTCATAGCTCTTCAGGTCGATCTCGGCCAGGCGACGGAACGGGCGAACCTCGTTGAGCGCTTCGGTCAACTCCTCGGCGGAGAGTCGCACCAGGGTGACGTTGTCGATCGCGTTGTCGGCCAGGTTGGCCAGTGCCGCATTGACCGACGTCTTGCTGATCTCGGTGGCCAGCACCTTGCGCACGCGGGTAGCCAGCGGCAGGGTGAAGTTGCCGTTGCCGCAATACAGTTCCAGCAGATCGTCTTCGCGTTCGCCGAGTACGTCGTAGGCCCAGCCCAGCATCTTCTGGCACACCTCGCCATTGGGCTGGGTGAAGGCTCCCTCTGGCTGGCGGTAGCGGAAGGTACGGCCAGCCACGTCCAGTCGTTCTTCCACATAGGGGCGTCCAACCACGATGCGTTTGCCCCGCGAACGGCCGACGATGCTCACATCCAGCTCGTCGGCGAGCACTTTGGCGGCAGCCTCCCAGGCATCGTCCAGAGGGCGGTGGTAGCAGAGGGTGATCAGCGCATCGCCGGTCAGGGTGGTGAGGAACTCCACCTGGAACAGCTTGAAGCCCAGCGTCTGGCTGGCCTGCCAGGCGGCCTTGAGGCGCGGCATCAGCGCATTGATGCGCAGGCTGGCGATGGGGAAGTCTTCGAAGAAGATCGGACTGTGCTTGTCACCGGCTTCGAACATCGCGTAGTGACGATTCTCGCTGCCGGCTTCGCGCCACAGGCGGAATTCGGTACGCAGGCGGTAGTACTCGCGCGGCGATTCGAACACCTCGGGCTCCGGGGCGGCGAAGGGCGCCAGCAGCTCCACCAGGCGAGCCTTTTTCTCGGCGAGTTGGGCGTCGTAGGCGGCGGGGTCGAATGCGGGACGGCTCATCGGTCACTCGTACGGCAGGAAAACGGGGCGCCATTGTAGCGATTCCGTTGCCGGCGTGCCGTCACCGTCGATCATCTGCGCTGCGTGACGCGGAGCGTCCGGGGAGGCGTTCCCACGCAGAGCGTGGGAACGATCGATGCATTACCTGTGGGAGCTACATGACCGATCGGGTGGCAGTGAGCGGCGTAGGGTGGGCTTCAGCCCACCGATGAGCGAATGCCTGATCGGAGGCGAAATCTCAGAACAACGCCAGCTTGATCACGCAGAAGATAGCCAGCGCCACCAACATGCCATTGAGTTCACGGAAACGCCCGGCCAGGGTCTTGGCGGCGACCCAGGTGATGAAGCCGAAGGCGATGCCGGTAGCGATCGAGTAGGTCAGTGGCATCGCCAGGGCGGTGACTACCACGGGGGCGGCCACGGTGATGTCGCTCCATTCGATCTCGGCCATGCCGGAAGCCATCAGCACGGCGACGAACAGCAGCGCTGGCGCGGTGGCGAAGGCTGGCACGCTGCCGGCCAGCGGAGCGAAGAACAGGGCGAACAGGAACAGGATGGCGACCACGATGGCGGTCAGCCCGGTGCGCCCGCCAGCGCTGACGCCAGCCGCCGATTCGATGTAGCTGGTGGTGGTCGAGGTACCCAGCAGCGAGCCGCCCAGGGCTGCAGTGCTGTCGGCGATCAGGGCGCGGCCCATCTTCGGCAGGTGACCGTCCTTGCGCATCAGCCCGGCTTTCTTGGCCACGGCGATCAGGGTGCCGGAGTTGTCGAACAGGTCGACGAACAGGAAGGCGAAGATCACGCTGATCAGGCCGACATCCAGCGCCCCGGCAATATCCAGCTGCATGAAGGTCGGTGCCAGGGAGGGCGGCATCGACACCAGGCCGCCGAACTCGCTGACCCCGAGCAGAATGCTCAGCCCGGTGACCACCAGGATGCTGATCAGCACCGCGCCGGTGATGCGCAGCGCCTCCATGCCGATGATCAGAAAGAAACCGAGAATCGCCAGCAGTGCCGCGGGCGAGCCCAGATCGCCGAGACCGACCATGGTCGCCGGGTTGGCGGCGACGATGCCGGCGTTCTGCAGGGCGATCAGTGCCAGGAACAGGCCGATGCCAGCGGCAATGGCGGAACGCAGCTCCAGCGGAATGCTGTTGATGATCCATTCGCGGATCTTGAAGATCGACAGCAGAAAGAACAGGCACGCCGACAGGAACACCGCACCCAGTGCGACCTGCCAGGTGTGGCCCATGCCCATCACCACGGTATAGGTGAAGAAGGCGTTGAGGCCCATGCCCGGTGCCAGCGCGATCGGGTAATTGGCGATCAGGCCCATCACCGCGGAACCGAAAGCGGCCGCCAGGCAGGTGGCGACGAACACCGCGCCCTTGTCCATGCCCGTTTCGCCGAGGATGCTCGGGTTGACGAACAGGATGTAGGCCATGGTCAGGAAGGTCGTGACCCCCGCGAGTATTTCGGTGCGCACGTTGGTGTTGTGCGCTTTGAGTTGGAACAGTCTTTCCAGCATGAGGGGCTCCGAGGGGCAGCGGACGCGTGTTGATAGGTGCAGAACCCAGGCGAAGCACTTCACATGCCAAGGATTGCCGGTTCTCGAAAGCGCGGCATCATAGCAGTTCGTTTGCAGGCTGGAATCATGCCCGAACGGACAGATTCGTCCGGGCATTGGTAGCGGCAAACGTGTGGTGATACCGGCCGTTGGTCTCGCTGCCTGTGGGAGCGCGCCATGCGCGCGAAAGTGGGCGTCCCCGCCCGCTCCCACCATGATCACCGGCCGGCCGCTCTTGCCGTTCTACCGCCCTTGCGGTTTTTCGTCACCCACCAGCGGATCATGGATACGGTCGCGGCTCGACAGCGCCGGGAACAGTTTGATCCACAACACGCTGATGGCGATGGCGCCGACGCCGCCCATCAGCACGGCCGGTACGGTGCCGAACCAGGCGGCGCTGACGCCGGCGCGGAAGTCGCCGAGCTGGTTGGAGGCGCCGATGAACAGGCTGTTCACCGCGCCAACCCGGCCGCGCATCTCGTCCGGCGTTTGCAGTTGCACGAAGGCACCGCGGATCACCATGCTGACCATATCCGCCGCGCCGAGCAGCACCAGGGTCGCCAGGCTGAACCACAGCGAGGTGGACAGCCCGAAACCGATGGTCGCCACGCCGAAAATCGCCACCGAACCGAGAATCACCGGGCCGACCCGCCGCTCGATGGGATGGCGCGCCAGGTAGATCGACATCAGCAGTGCACCTACGGCCGGCGCCGACCGCAGCAGGCCGAGGCCCCAGGGGCCGGTGAGCAGGATGTCCTTGGCGAACACCGGCAGCAGCGCGGTGGCGCCGCCGAGCAGCACGGCGAACATGTCCATGGAGATGGCGCCGAACACTTCCGGGCGGCTGCGGATGAAGCGGAAGCCGGCCAGCAGCGATTCCACCGAGATTTTCTGCTTCAGCGGCTTCTGCTGCGACGGCAGGCTGAGCATCAGGGCCATGGCGATCATGTACAGCACCAGCGCGGGGCCGTATACCCAGGCCGGTGCCACCGCGTAGAGCACGCCGCCGAGGGCGGGGGAGACGATGGTCGCGGTCTGCATCGCCGAGCTGGAGGCGGCCACGGCGGCAGGGAACAGGCCGGGCGGCACGATGTTCGGCAGCAGTGCCTGGGTGGTGGGCATCTCGAAGGCCCGTGCCGTGCCCATCATGAAGGCAATGAGGAAGATCATCTCGCGGGTCAGGCTGCTCGTGCTGCTGCCGATCAGCAGGGTGATGGCGACTGCAGCCTGGCCGCACTGGCACAGCGCCGCGACCTTGCGACGGTCGAAACGGTCGGCGACGTGGCCGGTCAGCAGGATGAAGAGGATCTTCGGCAGGAACTCCACCAAACCGACCAGGCCCAGATCGAGCACGTTGCCGGTGAGGCTGTACATTTGCCAGCCGATGGCCACGGTGAGCATCTGAAAGCCGCTGGCGGTGAACACCCGCGCCAGCCAGAAGCGAATGAAGGGCGTGTGATGACGCAGCAGCAACTGACCATGAACGGACATTGGAATACTTAGGCGGCTAACGGTGGCCGCCCAGACTAGCACGTCCTCTGTAACATTTGGATGCAAGAAGCTTCAGGCCGCGACGAGGGGCAGCTGGCCGAGGTTCACCCCGCCCAGGACGGGATGTTTCGAGGCTCTAGCGAATCAGACCGCTGAGTAGCCACAAACCGAGGAACAGCCAGATCAGCCCGGCGATCACCGAGCCGCGCATGAACGAGCGTACGGCGCTGTAGAGCAGGATCAGGCCGATCAGCAGCACGCCGATGCTGAGCAGCGACGGGGTCACGCCCAGCGCCCCGGACATGCCATCGATGAAGCTCGCCACCGCGCCACCCAGCAGGGCGATCACGCCGCTCAGGGCATCGACGATGAAGCGGATGAACGAACCGAACGCCTCACCGAGGGATTCGAAAAAGCCTTCTACGCGCATGGACAGATTCCTGGAAAACAGAGGAGACGGTCAGAAATGGCCGGGAGCGATTGCCGACGTCGCTTGCGACGGGGCAACCAGGTAGGGGGCCACAAAACCGCCGTGCTGGCATATTGGGCTGCCTGCCGGTGGTGGAGTTCCCGGAGTTTGCAGATGGCGTATTGGCCCGATTGCCTGGCGCCGCGCCCTGGTGCTGAAGATCAGCCCTCGAGCATCGTCTTGATCTTGCTCGCCAAGGCCTCGAACGAGAACGGCTTGGCGATCATCTCCATGCCGCTGCTCAGGTAGCCGTCGCGCACCTCGGCACCCTCGGCGTAGCCGGTGGCGAACAGCACCTTGAGGTTCGGCTGTCGATAGCGTGCGGCGTCGGCGAGCTGACGGCCGTTCATGCCGGGCAGGCCGACATCGGTGAGCAGCAGGTCGAGCGGCCAGTGCTGTTCGAGCAGGCTCAAAGCGCTCTGCGCGTCGCCAGCCTGAATCAGCTGGTAGCCGAGCTCTTCGAGTACCTCGACGATCAGCATGCGCACCACCTTGTCATCCTCCACCACCAGAATCCGCTCGCCGGTGCCCCGTGGCGCTGGCAGCGGTGCGGTGTGGGTTGGCTCGGCCGGCGCGACGTGCAGGCGTGGCAGGTAGAGGTTCAGGGTGGTGCCGCGGTCGACCTGGCTTTCCAGTTGCAGGTAGCCGCCGGTCTGCTTCACGAAGCCATAGACCATCGACAGACCCAGGCCGGTGCCCTGGCCGATCGGTTTGGTGGTGAAGAATGGCTCGAAGGCGTGGCGAATGATCTCCTGGGACATGCCGCAGCCGGTGTCGCTGACCGCCAGCAGCAGGTAGTCGCCAGCGGGCACCTGGTGGTTCTTCGCGTCCGCCTCTCTGAGCTGCGTATTGCGGGTCTCGACGCGCAGCGTGCCGCCGTCGGGCATGGCGTCACGGGCGTTGATGGCCAGGTTGATCAGCGCATTTTCCAGTTGATGACCATCGCTGCGGGTCGGCCACAGGTCCTCGGCCAGCTGGATTTCCAGTTTGATCTGCTCACCCAGGGTTCGGGTCAGCAGTTCCTTGATGGCCTGCACCAGGGCATTGACCTCCACCGGACGCATGTCCAGCGACTGACGGCGGGCGAAGGCCAGCAGGCGGTGGGTCAGTGAGGCGCCGCGGTTGGCCGAGGCGATGGCAGCCTCGACGAACCTCATCAGTACCGGGTTTTCAGCGGCCGGCAGTTTGCGCTGGATCAGCTCCAGGCTGCCGAGAATACCTGCCAGCAGGTTGTTGAAGTCGTGGGCGATACCGCCCGTGAGCTGACCGATGGCTTCCATCTTCTGCGCCTGGCGCAGCAGTTCCTCGGCCTGGGTGCGCTGCAGCACCGCTTCGCTGACACGCTCTTCGAGGTTCTGGGTCAACTGGCGCAGGGCCAATTCGGTCTGCTTGTGCTTTTCGATATCGATCAGCACGCCGGGGAAACGCAGGGGTGTGCCATCCGCCGCCAGTTCGCAGTGGCCGTTCGCTTCGGTCCAGCGGTAACTGCCGTCTGGCTGCAGCAGGCGGTATTCGGCACGGTAGTCGCCGCCCGTCTGCATGGTCCGCGCGATCAAGGCTTCAACCCTGGAGCGGTCGTCCGGGTGGATGGCCGGCGTAACGCGTTCCAGCTTCATGCCCTGGCGGGCTTCCTGCGGGTCGATGGAGAAGACCCGGGCGAATCGCTCATCGCCGCTGACGCTGTCGTTGGGAACGTCCCATACCCAGGTGCCAAGCACTGCGCCGGCATTCAGCGCCAGTTCGATACGCTCGTTGGCCGTGCGCAACTCGGCTTCGGCCTGGGCCCGTTGCTGGGTGGCGACCATCTGTTGGGTGGTTTCCACCGCGATGCACATCATGCCGTGCGAGTTGCCCTGGGCATCGAGCAGCGGGTTGAAGTACAGGTTCATCCAGGCATCGTCCTGCAGGCCCGGGCGGCGCAGCGGCAGGTAGAGGTTTTCCTGGGATATCGATTTGCCCGCCAGGCCCGTGGCGATCACGTGGCGGTTCCAATCGGCGATCTCCGGCCAGGCCTCTTCGGCGGGCACACCGAAGATTTCCGGGTGGCGCAGGCCCGCGAAGGTCGCGTAGGCGTCGTTGTAGATCAGCACGCCACTCGGCCCGCACAGCAGCACAATGGGCGTTGGCGAGGAGAGGATCAGGCGCGTGCTGCTGACCAGCACGTCCGGCCACTGGTTGATCGGGCCGAGCGAAGTGGCGGCCCAATCGAAGCGTCGGATGATATCGACGGTGTCACCGGACTGGCCGGCAAACAGGCAGGATTCTGAGGGCATGATCTAGGTCGCGAGCAGTGGTCGGGACAGGCTAGCGCAACGGCGCCACCCGTGCATGGAGCGCCGTTGCGCCGTGACCGATGGCAAGGGCTTGCCACCAGTCGCAGGCTGCGTATTCAGCTGGACTTGCAGCTGGCGAAGGCATACTGGAGCTTTTCCGCCAGTTCTTCGCTGCGATAAGGCTTCTGCACGATGAAGGCTTCATCGGCGTCAAGCCCGCCCAGTTCGGCATAGCCGGTAACGAACACCACCGGCAATGCCGGGTAACGCTGGCGAGCGATCTGCGCCAGTTCGGCGCCGTTCATGCCAGGCATGGCGAAATCTGCCAGCAGCAGGTCGATTTCGCCGTCGAGCTTGCTCAGGGCCTGCGCACCGCTTTCCGCTTCGCGTACCTGATAGCCCAGGGCATCCAGCGTCAGTGCGGTAACTTCGCGTACGCGTGGATCGTCATCGACGAGCAGAATCGTCCGTTGTGCACCATGTTCGGCAACCGGTAGCGGTTGGCTGGAGATGGCATCATCGGGCTGTATGACGTTGCGCAGGCCCGGCAGGTATACCTTGACCGTGGTGCCAACGCCCATTTCCGTGAGGATGCGGGCGCCCCCACCCGACTGTTTGGCAAAACCGAACACCTGGGCCAGGCCAAGACCCGAGCCCTTGCCGATCTCCTTGGTGGTGAAGAAGGGTTCGAAGGCTTTGGCCAGCACCGCCTCGCTCATGCCGCTACCGGAATCCTGGACCGACAGCACCACGTAGTCGCCGGGCTCCGGGTCTTCCGGGCGGCGTGGCGTCTCGGTGATGACCTCGTTGCTGGTGCCCAGGCGCAGCGTGCCGCCTATCACCATGGCATCACGGGCATTGATCGCCAGATTGAGGATGATCAGTTCGATCTGCGTCGGGTCGACCCGTGCGTGCCACAGGCCGGGTTCGGTCGTGGTTTCGATCAGTACGCTGCCGCCCAGGGTGCTCTTGAGCAGTTCCAGCATGCCGAGCACGGTTTCGCCCAGGTTGACCGCTTCCGGCACCAGGCGCTGGCGCCGCGAGAAGGCCAGCAACTGGCCGGTGAGCTTGGCGCCGCGCTCGCCGGCATCGGTGATGTTCTGCAGACGGTTGCGGGCCTTGTCCAGGTTGCCCTTTTCCAGGTCGCGGATCAGGAAGCTGGTGCTGGTCAGCACCACCGTCAGCAGGTTGTTGAAGTCGTGGGCAACGCCGGCGGTGAGCTGGCCGACCGCCTCGAGGCGCTGCATCTGTTGCAGGGTCGCCTCGACGCGTTCGCGTTCGGCGATCTGTTCGCGCAACTGCTGGTTGGTCGCGGCCAGCTCTTCCACTACCGCCCGTTCATGGGTGATGTCGCGCACCGCAGCGTAGAGCAGGTCGTCGTCGCGCACCAGAATCCAGGACAGCCAGTGGTAGTCGCCATTGGCATGGCGCACGCGGTTGACGAAGCGTACCGATACGTTCTCCGAGGTCACTTGCTCGATCTGTTGCAGGGTGTCGGTGAGGTCTTCGGGATGCACCAACTCCCAGAGCGGCCCCTGGATCAGTTCCTGACGCGACCAGCCGAGGGTTTGTTCCCAGGCCGGGTTGAGCGCGCTGGGATGCATGTCGAAGCGCAGCACCGCGAGCAGGTCACGAGACAGCTCCCAGTTGCGGTCACGCTCGCGGGTACGCTTCTCGACGCGCTCACCGAGCATGTCGTTGAGGCGCAGCAGGGCTTCGTTGGCCTGCTTCTGTTCGGTGATGTCATGCAGCACACCGAGGAAGCGCGTGCAGGTGCCCTGGTCGAAAAAAGCCTGACCGCGGGCGGAAATCCAGCGTTCGCTACCATTGCTCAAGGGCAGGCGGAATTCGGCCTGGAACTCGTTGCCGGTGTCTTTGGACAGCGCTTCGGCAACCTGTTTGCGCAACTGCAGGCGATCATCGGGGTGGCAGCGCTCGTAGAAGACCGCCATGCCGACGTCATCGTCCGCATCCAGCTCATAGAGCGCCCTGCAGCGTTCGTCCCAGATCATGCTGTCGGTCGCTGGCACGTAATCCCACATGCCCATGCGTGCTGCACCAATGGCCATTCGGGCGCGGGCTTCGACCGCTTGCAGGGTATCTTCAACGCGCCTGCGTTCATGGCGCTCGTTGACCTCGGCCATGGCCCGGTCGATGGCCTTGGGCAGGAATGGCAGATTCTGCTTGAGCACGTAATCGACGGCACCGAGGCGCATCATCTCCACGGCGTGTTCTTCACCGAACATACCGGACAGGAAAATGAAGGGCGTTTGTGGTGCCAGGCGGCGCGCCACTTCCAGTGCCTGAGCCCCTGACGATCCCGGCAGCAGGTAGTCGGAAAGAATCAGGTCGAAGCTGTCTTTCTGCAGTGCGAGTTCGGCCGCCTGATGGTCATAGACCAGAGTGCTGTCGACCAACAGTCCATTGCGTTCCAGCGCTAGCAGGGCCAGTTCCGCATCACGCGGACTGTCTTCGATGAACAGCAGTTTCAGGGGCTCGAGCGGCATGGAATGGGTCGTCAGTTACTGTCTGGAGTAGGCCCGCGCTTCAAGCGAAAGCGTATTGATCGTCAGTCGCCGTCGGATTCCGACTCGGTCTCTGAACTGCGTCGGTGCAGACGCAGCGAGCCAGGAGGCGGCTCGTTGAGCACCGCCCAGAATACACCGAGATCGGAAATCGCAGACACGAAGGCCTTGAATTCGACCGGCTTGACCACGTAAGCGTTCACGTTCAATTCGTAGGCACGCTGCAAGTCAGGGCCTTCACGCGAGGAGGTGAGCATGACGATGGGAATGCTGCGCAATTCAGACGATTCGCGAACCGTCTCCAGCACTTGCAAGCCGTCCACCTTGGGCAGCTTGAGGTCGAGCATCATGATCGCCGGATTGCCGGGCAGGCGGTCGGCATGGGCGCCGCGACGAAACAGATAATCCAGCGCCTCGGCGCCGTCACGCATGACGATCACGTCATTGGCCAGTTGACTACGCTCCAGCGCGATCAGCGTCAGTTCCAGATCGTGGGGGTTGTCTTCGACCAACAAAATCGGTTTGAGCATTCAAGTCCTCTTCCCGTCAAGAAAGCGCGGGGTGGTGGCGTTTGGGTAACGCGAAGTAAAAGGTGGCGCCCTGGTCAATTGTGCCCTCTGCCCAGACTCTACCATCGTGGCGCTCGATTATACGTCGTACGCTGGCCAGGCCTATGCCTGTGCCTTCGAATTCTTCCATGCGGTGCAGGCGCTGGAAAACCCCGAACAGTTTGTCGGCGTACTCCATATTGAAGCCGACGCCATTGTCGCGTACGAACACCACGACCTCGTCATCGTCCTCCTGGGCGCCGATGACGATCACCGCCGGATTGCGATCACGACTGTACTTGATGGCGTTGGCCAGCAGATTGCGCAGTGCCAGGTGCAGAAACACAGCGTCGGCGATCACCATCGGTAGTGGTCGCACGTGCCATTCCAGGTTGCGTCCTTGGTAGTCTGGCTTCATCTCCTCGCGAATCGAGTCGACCAGAGCCTGCAGGTTGACGTCGGAGAAGCGCAACGCCGAGCGGCCCATCTGCGAGAAGCTCAGCAGGTTGTCCACCAGGGTGCCGGCAAACCGAGCCGACTCGCTGATGTGATCGAGGAAGCGCACGCCGCGCTCCGACAGGTTGCTACCTTCGAAATCACCGAGCAGCTCCGCATAACCGGCGATATGCCGCAGTGGCGCGCGCAGGTCGTGGGAGACGCTGTAGGAAAAGGCCTCCAGTTCCTTGTTGGATTTCTTCAGGTCGCTGGCCAGTTGGGCCATTTCCTCGGCTTTGCGCAGTACGATGCCAAGCACCGCGTTGCGCAGCTCCAGCGCGCTTTCCGGTTCCTGTGCGTGCCAGGGGGTGGAAAAACCACCGATGTCTTCCTGCCAGCGCGCAAAGCTGTTGCGCGGGTTGAGCACGCCGCTGGAGCTGATCGACTTCTCTGGCTTGCCAGCCCAGGTGACGATGCGCGTCTGCTCCGGCTTGAACCAGATCAGGTAATGCGAGTGCAGCTCGGAGATGGCGACGGCCAACAGGCCGCCGACATGTTTGGCGAGCCCAGGCAGCTCCGGAATGTCGCGACTGACGTTGTCGGTCTGGAACAGGTCTTCGCCGGTTCGTGCACCTAACCAGTGCACCAGCGCGTTGACCTGGTCGCGTGGCGGCGTTTGCCCAAGCAGGTCGCAACGCGACGCGGAAATGATCGCTCCCCCACTGGCCTGGGCGAAGTTCAAGAAGGTATCGGGCAGTGACAGCAACCCGTCGCTGATACTGTCGCGGTCGGCCATGGCAGAGAGCATCTGCACGATCTGCTGGCGCAACTGCAGCAGATGCTGGGTGCGCGCCTGAGCGATCTTCGCTTCGACCTGCAGCGACAACATGCGCCCCAGCAGCTCACAGGCGGTGCGGGTCTGGAAACCCACCGAGCGGGCTTCGGCATGGTGGCAGGAGATCAACCCCCAGAGCTGCCCTTCGACCACGATGGAAATCGACATCGAAGCGATGGTCTGCATGTTGCGCATGTACTGCAGGTGCACCGGCGACACGCTGCGCAGCGCGGCGTAGCTCAGATCCAGTGGTTTGCCGGTCAGCGGGTTGAGCGCCGGGCGCAGTGGCGACGGCTGGTAGTTGGCATCCTCGATCACCCGAATGCGGTTGCCGACGTACAGGGCGCGCGCCTGGGGCGGAATGTCTGCGGCAGGAAAGCTCAGGCCGAGGTAGCTCGGATAACCCGGGTCGACACGTTCGGCGAGCACCAGGCCATTGCCCTCGGCATCGAAGCTGTAGGCCTTGACCCGGCCGAAACCGGTGATGCGTTTGACTTCGTCGACCGACAGGCGGCACAGCTCGTCGACATCGTCAGCGTCCTGCAAATGGCCGATGAAGGTGCGCACCACCGGATAGAGGTTGTTGTAGGCCGCGATCACGTTGCTGGTCGGCTCGAACTCGGCGATCAGCACGCCGTCGTAGCGGTGCACCATCATGGCGATCAACTGGCCGTTGCGACTGCCCTCACGGAACCGCACGTCGCCGACGTGGAATGGCGTGGTTTCATCGTGAGACAGCTGCTCCAGGCGCTCGGCGAGCATGGCGCTGTCTTCGAGCAATGCGTCCAGATGCCGGCCCAGCAACTGATCGGGATCCACGCCCAGCCATTCGGCGACGTTCTCGCTCACTTGCAGCACCGTCAGCGCCTGCTCGTGGAACACCATCAGAAATCCCTGGGGCTGGATGCTGCCGGGAATATGGATGGGTTCCTTGGCGCAGTTGGCGATGGCGCTGCTCAATGAAGTGATGGTTTCGCTGGACGCCAAGATGTTCTCCTTCGGTTCCAGGCCGGTCTGCATGAGCGGTCTCGAGGGCGGATGCGTTGGGAGGCAGGGACGCCGCGGTCGCCAGGGGCAATGGCGCCATGAAGTTCTCTGCACGTATGTAGTTCCCTGCACAGTCAGTCTGCACGGTCTCGCAGGCCGGGTAAACCGTAATGCGGGGGAGCGCGGGTTGCGTCACTGCGCGCAGAATGCCGGGCGGCGAGGAACTTTGCATGCGCGCGTGCCTCTCAAAGCGGTCCCCGTCTTATCGACGGACTGCAACATTCTCCAGGCAGACTGCCTGCATCCGTGAACTCGAGAATCGCCATGATATCTGCTGCCAAGCGGGCCTTTTCCCGTCTGCCCGTCCTGCGCCCGTGGGCGTGGCTGCTGTTGTTGATCCTGCTCGTTGCCGGCTATCAGATGCGCGCTCTGCACCTGGACGACCGCCTCTATTACTGGCTGACCACCCCAGCGATCTCGCAATGGGCACCGAACAGCCTGCTTTCCCACAGGTACAAGGTCCAGATCGACGCCAAGGTGGTCGGTGGCGTCAGCGATAACCTCTCGGCCCTGAGCTACGACGACCAGCGCGACCAGTTGTGGGCGGTGCTCAACAACCCCGAAGAACTGTTGGCCATGAGCAAGGATGGCGAAGTGCTCGCGCGTTACCCGCTGAGTGGCTTCAGCGATGTCGAGGGCGTGACCTACCTGGGCGATGGCATGCTGCTGCTCGCCGAAGAACGCGAGCATGCGCTGGTGGTGGTGCCTGTACCGGAACGCGCCGGGGCGCTGTTTCGCGAGGACTATCGCGCCCTGACGCTGGGCATCCAGCGTGACGGCAATCAGGGCTTCGAAGGGGTGGGTTACGACCGGGCGCGGGATCGGCTGTTCGTGGTCAAGGAGCATTCGCCCATGAAGCTCTACGAAATCCGCGGTTTCAAAAGCAGCGTGAAGGGTAATTTCGGCCTTGAAATCATCGATCACGACGACTGGATCCGCGATTCGGTATTCGCGTCCGATCTGTCGTCCGTTCACTTCGACGAACACACCGGCAACCTGGCGCTGCTCAGCGACGAGTCGAAGCGGATCATGGAGCTGGATGGCGAAAGTGGTGAACTGATCGGTTTCCGTACCCTGGACAGCGACTTCGCCGGCCTCGGAAAGGCCGTGCCTCAGGGCGAAGGCATGACCTTCGACGATCAAGGCAACCTCTATATCGTCAGCGAACCCAACCTGTTCTACCGTTTCGGGCGCGGTTAGCCCGGCAAGGACATTTCAGCGCAGGCGCCGCGCCCCCGGGCGAAGGGAGCGGGTGGCGCCAACTGGATACTGCCTCGGCGGCCCTAGCGCGGTGGATACTGGCTCAGCACCCGGCCCACGGTTTCACGGATCACCGTCTCGCGCTGGGCGGGGTTGCCCTCGTCATTGCGCATGATGCGCTCGTCGCTGCCGCGCCAGACCAGTTTGCCGTCCTTGGCATCGAACAGGTCGATCTGCACCGTCGCGACCTTGTAATCGACGGTACGGGTTTCATTGTAGGCGGGGCCGCCCCAGTAATTACCCCAGTAGCCGCCGAAGCCGCCACCAAATCCGGTGCTGACCTGCTGCTGGCGTTGATCGACGATCAACCACACCTGTACATGCAGATCGCCCGAGGCCCCGGCCGCAGCAGGACGCAGGCCGCGCTGGTCGAGCTGCCCGCTCACTGCGCTGCGCAGACGCTGCTCGGTCAGGTCGCTGCGAACACGCGGATCATCGGGTTTGTACTGCACGGCCGGCTCCTGCCAGCTCCAGCTGCGGTAGCCGGCGAAGTCGCGGCTGGCATCGAAGTCACGGTTGATCTGCTGGCTCTGGCAGGCGCCCAGCAGCAACAGGACGGGGATCAACAGCAAAGGCAGGCGGCGCATAAGAGTTCTCCTGAATCGGTCAGAAAGCGGGGGTCATGCTGGGGGGTATTCGCCAAGAGCGTCGCTGACCGCCTTGCGCAGGGCCTCGGCGCGTTCGGATTGGCTGCCGCTGCTGCGCATTTCCGCCTGCCCGCTCCACACCTGTTCCCCGCTGCGGCCGTCGAAGAAGTCGATACGCACCACCACGATTTCTTCTTCATAGGTTCTGGTCAGCGGTACGCGGGCGCCCACACCGACACCGTTGCCGTAATAGCCGCGGTTGCCGTAACTGCCATAACCGCCTCCATAGTAGGGGTCGTAGCTATCGGCGACCTGGCGTACGCGGCGCTCGAGGCGAGTGTCCGTGCGCACCTTGAGGTCGGCCGCAGCGTTGCCCTGGGCGGGGCGCAGGCCGCGCTGATCGAGGGCATTGTTGAGCGCATCCTGGACCAGGTCCGCGCTGGCCCAGGCGCTGCCGGCCGGACGCTGCTGCCAGGCCCAGCTACGGTAGGCCGCATAGTCACGGGGCGCGGCGGGGTAGGCACTGCGGTCGAAGTGTTGGGCTGCACCTGGCGGGGCCGGTGGCATCGGCACGGAGTCCGTGGTGTACGGGTTCTGGCTCTGGCAGGCCGCCAGGGCAGTGGTGAGCAGCAATAACGCGATGCGTTTCATGGCGGTTCTCCTGGCAGAGCAGGCGTTCAGCGTGGCCGACAGATCCAGTGCAGGTAGCGTCCGAGTCCGGCGAAGGCCGGGTGACGACGGTGTGCCAGTTCCATTTCCAGCAGGTCGGCGAGGGCCGCCCTGGCCTGGAATTCCCGTGGCATGTAATCGTGGAAGACTCTTACCCCGCTCTCCACTTCGACCCGCCAGTGAGCGGCAAGTTGCGACTTCAGTTCGCGTGGATCGAGGGGCCGCTGTGGCGTCAGGCTCTGCTTTTCGCCGGCGAACTCTTCCTTGCGCAACTTGCGCAGATGGCCCTTGAGCAGGTTGCGGTAGATCAGCGCATCCTTGTTGTAAAAGGCCAGCGAAAGCCAGCCATCCGGCGCGGTCAGGCCATGCAGAGTCGGGAGAATGGCGGCCGGTTCGGCCAGCCATTCGAGCACCGCATGGCAGATGACCAGGTCGAAGGGCGCCGCGAAGCGCCCCGGCAGTTCCTGCCACGGCGCGTGAAGGAAGGTTGCCTCGACACCCGCCTCGGCGAAGCGCTCGCGGGCGCCAGCCAGCATGGGCTCGGCTGGCTCGGCCAGGGTTACCTGATGGCCGCGCTCGGCCAGCCACAGGGCCATGTGGCCAAGCCCGGCTCCGACGTCGAGCACCCGCAGTGGGCGCTCGGGCAGCGTCTCGCTGAGGTCGGCCTGCAGCACGGCGAGGCGGATAGCGCCCTTGGCGCCGCCATAGATCTTTTCGGCGAAGCGGGTCGCCAGCTCGTCGAAGTGACGGTCACTCATCAGCTGAACCGCCGTTCGCTGTCGGCCAGCTTGGCGCGGACCACCTGTTCCATGTCCAGGCCCAGCTCGCTGCACAGCAGGAGCAGATAAAGCACCACGTCACCGACTTCCTGCCCGGCATGCTCGAGCTTGTCGGCCGGCAGGCTGCGCGACTGATCCTCGCTGAGCCACTGGAATATCTCCACCAGCTCGGCCATTTCCACGCTGGCCGCCATGGCCAGGTTCTTCGGCGCGTGGAACTGGCGCCAGTCGTTGCGATCACGGATGGCGTGCAGGCGAGCGGTGAGTTCGGCGATATTCATGCGGTGCCCCCAGGCGATAGCCGCACATTCTTTCACGACGCTTATATGACCTGCCAGTACCCGGCCAAATGCGGCACATCCTCTTTGCCGAGCAGATCGAACTGGCCTTCGGCCGCGGGCAGGCTGGCGCGCATGCGGATGCTGCTCGGCAGCAGCACCGGTTTCTGGAAGCGCACTTCGACGCTGTACCCCGAGGCCGGCAGGTGCGCCTGCAGCGCCGCCAGGGCCCGCGCCTTGTTCCAGAGACCGTGGGCGATGGCGCGTGGGAAGCCAAAGGGTTTGGCGGTCAGTGCCGACAGGTGGATGGGGTTGTAGTCGCCGGAGATTCGCGCATAGCGGCGGCCGATGTTGGCAGGCGCCTGCCATTGAGTCAGCTCGTCCATCGGCAGGCTGGCAGGGTCGCTGCGCCCGACCGTCTGGCCGTCCAGTTTCATGCCTCGGCAGAGCAGGCGGCTGTCACCTTCCCAGAGCAGCCCGAGCTGGTCCTCGAGGCGGGTGATGACACTGAATACCGCACCCTTGTCATGGGGCGCCAGGTTGCTGGTCTCCACGCTCAGGGTAAAAGGGCCCAGCCCGGCGAGCTGGCGAATCACCCTGATACGATTTTCCAGGTGCACCAGGCCGAGCAGGGGAAAGGGAAAGTCGGCTTCGGTGAGCAGCTTCATCTGCAGCGCGAAAGCCAGCACGTGGGGGTAGGTGGCAGGCAGCCGGGCATCGTCGGCAAATCCGCACAACTGGCGATAGCGGGCCAGGTGGCTGGGGTCGACACTGACCTGGCAGCGCAGCCCTCGATGCGGCAGCACCTTGCCGGTGATACCACGACGCATCGCCGCGCGCAGGAGCAGGCCAGGCAGAGCCGGCGGGGTGTGCAGATCGAGCCATTCGGTTGCCATCGTGCGCTCCGGTGCAAAGTGGAATTCAGCGTACTTTCGCCGAGATTTAGGACAGTAGCCAGCCTGTATTGGTGCCCGCCGCGCTTGGGCCGGGCGCAAATCTTCAAAGCCGCCTACGCTTGTCGTCATTCAGCCAGGCAAGGAAGACGCCAGCATGCATGAAATTACCCGGCGGGCTGCGCCCTGATGCGGTCGATCACCGATACGCCGCAGCTCTCATACCTGCTCAATCCGCTGCTGCGACGCTCGTTGGGCGAAGCGCGCCTGGACCTGGTCAGCCAGGTGCATGAGCTGATCGATCAGTTACTCGCCGAAGGTGCCACCCTCGAGCAGGTCGCCACGCGCCTGCAGATGCCCGCCCGACGGCTTCGTGAGCAACTGTCGCAGGCCAATGTGCGCTTCAACGACATGGTCAACGATCGTCGTAGCCAGTTGGCCAAACGCCTGTTGCTGGAGACCGACGAGCGCATCGAGCTGATCGCCGAACGCACCGGGTTTTCCGAGCCCAGCACCTTCTACCGCGCGTTCAAGCGCTGGGTCGGCGAAACGCCGGTGGAGTTTCGCCGCCGCGGCCGGCTGCAGGCAGCCGAGCGCGGCCCAGTCTGATCAGGCACCCAGCAGGCTCTGCCCGCATACCCGCAACACCTGACCACTGACCGCGCCGGAACCGGGCTGGGCGAACCAGGCCACGGCTTCGGCGACATCCTGAGGCAGGCCGCCCTGATTCATGGCGTTCATGCGCCGGCCGGCCTCGCGGATGGTGAAGGGGATGGCGGCGGTCATGCTCGTTTCGATGAAGCCCGGGGCCACGGCGTTGATGCTGATGCCACGTTCGGCCAGCGTCGGCGCCCAGCTTTGCGCCAGGCCGATCAGCCCGGCCTTGCTGGTTGCATAGTTGGTCTGCCCGACGTTACCGGCGATGCCGCTCAGCGATGCGATCAGCACCACTCGGCCGTTATCGCGCAGGGTACCGGCTTGCAGCAGGGCATCGGTGAGCTGCTGCGGTGCGCGCAGGTTGACGTCGATCACCGACTCCCAGAGCCCCTCGCTCATCTTCGCCAGGGTCTTGTCACGGGTGATACCTGCGTTGTGCACGACGATATCCACCCCGTGCGGCAGGGCCTCGACCAGTTTCGCGGGCGCGTCGTCGGCGCATATATCCAGCGCCAGGCTGCGTCCGCCGAGGCGCGAGGCCAGGGCATCGAGGGCATCCTTGGCCTGGGGTACGTCCAGCAGCAAAACTTCGGCGCCGTCGCGCGCCAGGGTTTCGGCGATGGCGGCGCCGATACCACGGCTGGCGCCAGTGACCAGTGCGGTGTTGCCGGCCAGTGGGCGGGTCCAGTCGTTGACCTGCTGCGCGTAGGGCTGAAGGCGCAGTACCTGGGCCGACACATAGGCGCTCTTGGGCGAAAGCAGGAAGCGCAGGGCGCCCTCCAGCTGATCTTGCGCACCCTGATCGACGTGCAGCAGTTGCACGGTGCCGCCACGGCGGATCTCCTTGGCCAGGGAGCGGGTGAAGCCCTCCAGGGCACGCTGCACGCTGGACGCCTGAGGATCGTCGAGCGTCTGCGGGGCGCGACCGAGCACCACCACGTGTGGGCAGCGACCGAGGTTCTTCAGGGCAGGCTGGAAGAACTGACGCAGGGCATCGAGCTCCTCGAAGCGGCTCAGGCCACTGGCATCGAACACCAGCCCCTTGAGCTTCGGGCCATGCTCGGCGGTCCAGCGCGGCAGGCCGTACTGGTCATCGAGAGCGGCGAAGGTTTCGTCGGTCAGGCGGCTGGCGAAGGCTGCCACCGCAGCGCCCAGGTCGCCGTTACCGCCGATCAGCAACGCACCTTCCAGAGGCCTGTTGCGGCCCGCCACCCAGCGTTCCAGAGGCAGCGGAGCGGGCAGCCCGAGCGCGCCGACCAGGCGGCGTCCGGTAGGCGTATTGGCGAAGTTGAGGTAGCGATCGGACATGGAACAGACTCCAGGGCAGAAACTCAAAGAGGTTGACCACTGTACGCCATCACTCGTTTCATGCATCGACAGCAGCCCAATAACCGGCCACCGTGTCGGTGAATCGGCACCCTAAAGTGCCGCAGAATATTACCCGCAAGGAGCCGTACATGAGCCTGCCGCGCCGGGTCGCCATCGTTGGTGGCAACCGTATTCCCTTCGCCCGCTCCAATACCGCCTACGCCACGGCCAGCAACCAGGCCATGCTCACCAGCGCGCTGGAGGGCCTGATCGAGCGCTACAACCTGCACGGCGAGCGCCTTGGCGAAGTGGTCGCAGGGGCGGTGCTCAAGCACTCGCGGGACTTCAACCTGACCCGCGAATGCGTACTCGGCTCGCGCCTGGCCCCCGAAACCCCGGCCTACGACCTGCAACAGGCCTGCGGCACCGGGCTCGAAGCCGCGCTGCTGGTGGCCAACAAGATTGCCCTGGGGCAGATCGAAAGCGGTATCGCCGGTGGCGTGGACACCACCTCGGATGCGCCCATCGGCGTCAACGAAGGCCTGCGCAAGATCCTGTTACAAGCCAATCGCGGCAAGAGCACCGGCGACAAGATCAAGGCGCTGCTGCAGCTGCGTCCACGGCACCTGGCGCCCTCGCTACCGCGCAATGGCGAGCCGCGCACCGGCTTGTCCATGGGCCAGCATTGCGAGCTGATGGCGCAGCACTGGGCCATCCCGCGTGACGAGCAGGATCAGTTGGCCGTGGAGAGCCACCGCAAGCTCGCTGCCGCCTACGCCGAAGGCTGGCAGGACGATTTGCTGACGCCGTTTCTCGGCCTGACCCGTGACCAGAACCTGCGCCCCGATATCGACCTGGCCAAGCTGGCCACCCTCAAGCCCGTGTTCGAGCGTGGCCAGCGCGGCACCCTGACCGCAGCCAACTCGACACCGCTGACCGATGGTGCGTCGTTGGTCCTGCTTGCCAGCGAAGAATGGGCCAAGGCCCGTGGTCTGCCGATTCTTGCCTACTGGCGCGATGGCGAGGCGGCGGCGGTGGATTTCGTCAAAGGCAACGAGGGGCTGTTGATGGCGCCGGTGTATGCGGTGCCGCGCTTGCTGGCGCGCAATGGCCTCACGCTGCAGGATTTCGACTACTACGAAATCCACGAAGCCTTCGCCGCTCAGGTGCTGTGCACGCTCAAGGCCTGGGAGGACGCCGACTATTGCCGCAGCAAGCTGGGTCTGCAACAGCCGCTGGGCGGCATCGACCGTGCGAAGCTCAACATCAAGGGCAGCTCCCTGGCGGCTGGCCACCCGTTCGCAGCGACGGGTGGGCGCATCGTCGCCAACCTGGCCAAGCTGCTATCGGTGGCCGGCGAAGGCCGTGGCCTGATCTCCATTTGCGCCGCCGGTGGCCAGGGCGTTACCGCGATTCTGGAGCGCTGAGTCGGCCGACCAGGGCGACCGGCTGGCCGATCAATCCTCGCGCCGCGTCGTCTTGGCTTCGGCCTCGAGCAAGGCGGCCTTGCGTGCCACGCCCCAGCGGTAGCCGCCGAGGCTGCCATCGGCTGCGGTGACGCGGTGGCAGGGCACCAGCAGGCCCAGCGGATTGCTGGAGCAGGCTCGGGCGATGGCCCGTGGGTGGCTGCCCAGGTTGGCGGCCAGTTGTCCGTAGGTTCGCGTCTGACCCATTGGGATGGCCCGCAGGGCCTGCCATACCTGCTGCTGAAACGCCGTGCCTTGCAGATCCAGCGGCAGGCAGGCAGCGCGTGCCGGTTCCTCGAGCTGCATCAGCACCGCGTTCAGCCACTCCTCCAGTGCCTTGTCGTCACGCTGCAGCGTTGCCGCAGGAAAGCGCTGACGCAGCTCCGCCTCCACCGCGTTCGCGGATTCGCCGAACAACAGGGCGCAGAGGCCAGTGTCGCTGCTCGCCACCAGCAGGTAGCCCAGTGGGCAGGGCGCCACTGCCATGCGCAGCGATTCCCCGGCGGCACCTTTGCGTCGGCTGGCCGCGCTCACCCCATCGGCCCGCTCGTAGAGTGCGCGGGTACTGGAGTAACCGCTGTTCAGCGCAGCATCGAGCAGCGAACCGGCCTGGGGCAGTTCGAGCGCCAGGCGCTCACGCTGGCGGGCGCTGCCCCAGGCCTTGGGGGTCATCCCGGTACGTGCCTTGAAGGCTCTGGCCAGGTGCGACGGTGACACGCCGATGCGCGCGGCAAGTGCTTGCAGAGTCGGTGGTCTTTCCGCTTCGTCGAGCAGGCGGCAGGCTGCAGTCACCAGCGCGTCGAGCTGCTCGGCCAGGCTGCTGCCCCGGGGAGAGCAGCGTTTACAGGGCCGATACCCCGCCGCCTCGGCGTGTGCGGGCGTGGCATGGAAACTGACGTTCTCGCGCCTTGGCCGGCGTGCCGGACAGCTGGGGCGGCAGTAGATGCCGGTCGAGCGCACGGCGAAGACGAATTCACCGTCCTGCGTGGCATCGCGTTCGCATACGGCTTGCCAGTGGCGTTCTTCCGACATGTTCATCTCCTGTAACAGACACTGGATTGTCGGTATCGACCAGATTACGCGCCAGTGCCAATCACGCTTTCAAAGTGTATGAGTCGGCACATTTTCCATAGAGACTGTGCGCTGCCCGAGGATTGCCGTATAAAAGGGCCGCATAGCCCATTGAGGACCCTAATAAAAGCTGATGAAGACGCCAAAACGCATTGAGCCCCTGGTCGAAGACGGCCTGGTGGACGAGGTGATTCGCCCTTTGATGAGCGGCAAGGAAGCAGCGGTCTATGTTGTGCGTTGCGGTACCGAGTTGCGTTGCGCCAAGGTCTACAAGGAAGCCAACAAGCGGGGTTTCCGCCAGGCCGCCGAGTATCAGGAAGGTCGCAAGGTACGCAACAGCCGTGACGCGCGGGCTATGGCCAAGGGCTCCAAGTATGGTCGCAAGGGGCAGGAAGACGCCTGGCAGAACGCCGAGGTGGCAGCCCTGTTTCGTCTGGCCAGCGCCGGGGTCCGGGTGCCGAAACCCTATGACTTTCTCGAGGGTGTGCTGCTTATGGAACTGGTCGGGGACGGCGAGGGTGGCGTAGCGCCGCGCCTCAACGACGTCGACCTGCACCCCGAAGACGCCCGTGAATTCCACGCTTTCATGATCGAAGAAATCGTCAAGATGCTCTGCGCCGGCCTGGTGCATGGCGACTTGTCCGAATTCAACGTGCTGCTTGGCCCGGAAGGCCCGGTGATCATCGACCTGCCCCAGGCGGTGGATGCGGCCGGCAACAACCACGCCTTCAAGATGCTCGAGCGTGATGTCGGCAACATGGCCGCCTATTTCGGCCAGTTCGCACCGGAGCTCAAGTTCACCAAGTACGCCAAGGAAATGTGGGCGCTCTACGAAGACGGCAAGCTGACGCCGGATAGCGTGCTGACCGGGGAGTTCGATGACCCCGAGGACGAGGCCGACGTCGACGCCGTGTTGCGTGAAATCAAGGCCGCCCTGGCCGATGAGGCACGTCGTCAGGCCGCGCTCAACGCCGAGGACGAGCCCAAGGACCAGGAGCCGCCTCCGCCCTGGGAGCGGTGAGTGAGCTTGGTGCAGTGATGGGCTGAAGCGGATCGCCGCCCGGCCCACTCTGTACGGCTGCGATCCATCGAGGGAGCGGGCCGCGCCCGCGATTTCGCGCGCATGGCGCGCTCCCACAAGGTAGTGCGCTGAAGGGCGGTCTGCCTGATGGATGAACATCGACCCTGCGCCCGCTGACCTGTCTGGAGAACCGCAGGGAACGGCCGTTTTGCAATCCACTGTGGGAGCGGGCCATGCCCGCGATTTCGCGCGCATGGCGCGCTCCCACAGGTACTGCGCCGAAGGGTGGCTCGCAGGATGAGTGAACATCCATCATGCGTCCGCGAATCTGGCTGAAGAATCGCAGGGAACGGCGGTTCCGCGATCCACTGTGGGAGCGGGCCGCGCCCGCGATTTCGCGCGCATGGCGCGCTCCCACAAGTTGATGCGCTGAAGGGCAGCTCGCGGGATGAGTGAACATCCATCCTGCGCCCGCGAACCGGCCTGAAGAATCGCAGGGACCGGCGGTTCCGCGATCCACTGTGGGAGCGGGCCGCGCCCGCGATTTCGCGCGCATGGCGCGCTTCCACAGGTACTGCGCCGAAGGGCAGCTCGCAGGATGGGTGAACATCCATCATGCGCCCGCGAACCTGCCTGAAGAATCGCAGGAAACGGCGGTTCCGCGATCCACTGTGGGAGCGGGCCGCGCCCGCGATTTCGCGCGCATGGCGCGCTCCCACAAGTTGGTGCGCTGAAGGGCGATCCGCCTGATGGATGAACATCGACCCTGCGCCCGCTGACCTATCTGAAGAATCGCAGGGAACGGCGGTTCTGCGATCCACTGTGGGAGCGGGCCATGCCCGCGATTTCGCGCGCATGGCGCGCTCCCACAAGGTAGTGCGCTGAAGGGCAGCTCGCAGGATGGCTGAACATCCATCATGCGCCTGCGAATCTGGCTGAAGAATCGCAGGGAACGGCGGTTCCGCGATCCACTGTGGGAGCGGGCCGCGCCCGCGATTTCGCGCGCATGGCGCGCTCCCACAAGGTACTGCGCCGAAGGGCAGCTCGCAGGATGAGTGAACATCCATCCTGCGCCCTAGGACCGGCCTGGAGAATCGCAGGGAACGGCGGTTCCGCGATCCACTGTGGGAGCGGGCCGTGCCCGCGATTTCGCGCGCATGGCGCGCTCCCACAGGTTGGTGCGCTGAAGGGTGGTCCGCCTGATTGATGAACATCGATCCTGCGCCCGCTGACCTGTCTGGAGAACCGCAAGGAACGGCCGTTTTGCAATCCACTGTGGGAGCGGGCCATGCCCGCGATTTCGCGCGCATGGCGCGCTCCCACAAGTTGGTGCGCTGAAGGGCGGTCCGCCTGATTGATGAACCTCGACCCTGCGCCCGCTGACCTATCTGAATAATCGCAGGGAACGGCGGTTCTGCGATCCACTGTGGGAGCGGGCCATGCCCGCGATTTCGCGCGCATGGCGCGCTCCCACAGGTTGGTGCGCTGAAGGGCGGTCCGCCTGATGGATCAACATCGACCCTGCGCCCGCTGACCTGTCTGGAGAACCGCAGGGAACGGCCGTTCTGCAGTCCACTGTGGGAGCGGGCCATGCCCGCGATTTCGCGCGCATGGCGCGCTCCCACAGATACTGCGCCGAAGGGCAGCTCGCAGGATGGGTGAACATCCATCCTGCGCCCGCGAACCGGCCTGAAGAACCGCAGGGAACGGCGGCTCCGCGATCCACCGTGGGAGCGGGCCGCGCCCGCGATTTCGAGCGCATGGCGCGCTCCCACAGGCACTGCGCCGGCAGGTAGCGCTTACCCGACCTGCGCCCACGAATCCGCTTGGGCTGCCCCGAAATGGTGAGTTTCAGGATCGCCTGCTTCATCTTGGTTCGTATCCTGCGCCAGTCGCGCCGACCTGCAGTAGCCTGCCAAGCCCTTTACCATGGGCCTTCCCGGCTTTTTCAAGGCCTTGGCATGCAACCTGCTATCAAGCCTGTGCACCCATCATCGATGGGGCCGGTGAACAGGCCATGACCTGATACTCACCCCACATAACTGAATCCAAGGCAAAGACGCCTGAAGCTGACAACAGCTCCAGGCGTCTTTTTTTTGCGTTGCAGAAAACCGTGATACCGCAGCAGACAGAGGGCAGGCTATGAATTCCATCGTCACATCGATCAAGCGCGAGAACCTGATCGTCATCGGCAACGGCATGGTCGGCCACCACTGTGTGGAGCAGCTGATCGCCAGCGGCGCCCTGCATCGCTATCAGGTGCACGTGTATGGCGAAGAACGCCAGCGCGCCTACGACCGTGTGCACCTGTCCGAGTATTTCTCCGGCAAGGATGCCGAAGCCCTGGCCCTGGGCGAGCCTGATCTGTACGCCCGCAACGGCGTGCATCTGCACCTCGGCGAACAGGTGCTGGAGATCGACCGCGAGAACCGCGAAGTCGTCACCACCAACGGCCGTCGCGGCTACGACCGGCTGGTGCTGGCCACCGGTTCCTATCCGTTCGTGCCGCCGATTCCGGGCGCCGAGGGCAATTCGCGCCTGGTCTACCGCACCCTGGACGACCTCGACGGCATCCGCGCTGCCGCGGCCAGCGCCCGGCGTGGCGTGGTGGTGGGCGGCGGTCTGCTCGGTCTGGAGGCGGCCAATGCACTGAAGTCCCTTGGCCTGGAAGCTCATGTGGTGGAGTTCGCGCCACGCCTGATGCCGGTGCAGCTGGATAATGACGGTGGCGACGCATTGCGGGCGCGCATCGAGGCCCTGGGTGTGGGTGTGCATCTATCGCGCGCCACCCAGGAGATCGTCATCGGTGAGGAATACGCCTACCGCATGAAGTTCAATGATGGCGAATTCCTTGAGACCGACCTGATCGTGTTTTCCGCCGGTATTCGTCCGCAGGACGCCCTGGGCCGTGCCGCCGGGCTCGACATCGCGACCCGCGGGGGCGTGGTGGTCGACAACGACTGCCGCACCAGCGACCCGGCGATTTTCGCCATCGGCGAATGCGCGTCCTGGAATGGTATGGTCTTCGGCCTGGTCGCGCCGGGCTATTCGATGGCCCGCAATGTCGCCGCACAGCTGGCTGGCGCGCCCCACGAACTATTCACCGGCGCCGACATGTCGACCAAGCTCAAGCTGCTTGGCGTCGACGTCGGCTCCATCGGCGATGCTCACGCCGCCACGCCGGGGGCCAAGAGCTACCGCTACATCGACGAAGCCAATGCCAGCTACCGCCGTCTGGTGGTCTCGCCGGATGGTCAGCACGTCATCGGCGCCGTGCTGGTCGGCGACAACAGCTACTACGACACCCTGCTGCAGTACGCCCAGAACGGCATCAAGCTGCCGGCCGATCCGTCCAGCCTGATTCTGCCGCTGTCCGAAGGCGCGCCGACCCTGGGCGCCGATGCGCTGCCGGATACCGCGACCATTTGCTCCTGCCACAACGTCAGCAAGGGCGCGGTGTGCTGCCAGGTCGACGCCGGCATCACCGACCTCGGCGAGCTGAAGGCCATCACCAAGGCCGGCAGCGGTTGCGGTGGTTGCAGCGCCTTGCTCAAACAGGTCTTCGAGCATGAGCTGAGCGCCCGCGGCGTGGCGGTGGACAAGAGCCTCTGCGAACACTTCGCCCATACCCGCCAGGAGCTGTACGCCATCGTCCGGGTGGAAGGCGTGCTCAGTTTCGAAGAACTGCTGGCCAAGCATGGCCGCGGCCACACCGGCTGCGATATCTGCAAGCCAGCGGTCGGCTCGATTCTCGCGTCCTGCTGGAACCAGCCGATCACCGACCCGCTGATGATCCCGCTGCAGGACACCAACGACACCTTCATGGCCAACATGCAGAAGAACGGCACCTACTCTGTGGTGCCGCGTATTCCCGGTGGCGAGATCACCCCGGACGGGTTGATCGCCATCGGCGCCGTGGCGAAGAAATACGACCTCTACACCAAGATCACCGGCGGGCAGCGCATCGACCTGTTCGGCGCTCAACTGCACGAGCTGCCGGAAATCTGGAGCGAGCTGATCGCCGCCGGCTTCGAGACCGGGCATGCCTACGGCAAGTCGCTGCGTACCGTGAAGTCCTGCGTGGGCAGCACCTGGTGCCGCTATGGCGTGCAGGACAGCGTCGGCATGGCGCTGCGCCTGGAGGATCGCTACAAGGGCCTGCGCTCGCCGCACAAGATCAAGTTCGCGGTCAGCGGCTGCACCCGTGAGTGCGCCGAAGCGCAGAGCAAGGACATCGGCGTGATCGCCACCGACAAGGGCTGGAACCTCTACGTGTGCGGCAACGGCGGCATGCGCCCGCGGCACGCCGAGCTGTTCGCCACCGACCTGGATGACGAAGCGCTGATCCGCACCATCGACCGCGTGCTGATGTTCTACGTGCGCACTGCCGACAAGCTGCAGCGCACCTCGGTATGGCGCGAATCGCTGGAAGGCGGCCTGGATTACCTCAAGGCGGTGATTCTCGACGACAGCCTGGGCCTTGGCGCCGAGCTGGAAGCGCAGATGCAGCTGGTGGTCGACCGTTATGAATGCGAATGGGCCGGTGCCCTCAAGGACCCGGAGAAGCTCAAGCGCTTCCGCACCTTCGTCAACGACAAGCGCGGCGATCCGGACATTCACTTCGTCAAGGAGCGTGGCCAGCGCCGACCCATGACCGCCAGCGAGTTACATCTGATTCCCGTTACCGAGGAGGTGCTCTGATGAGCCAGTCCAATGCCGTGCGCGCCCAATCGCTTCCCGCCACCGAATGGCAACCGCTGTGCAGCAGCCAGGATCTGGTCGCCAACTCCGGTGTGGTGGCCTGGCTCGAGGGTGACCAGATCGCCCTGTTCCATCTGCCCCACAGCGAGGCCGGCGAGCAACTGTTCGCGGTGGAAAACCGCGATCCGAAATCCGGCGCCAACGTCATCGGTCGCGGCCTGATCGGCCAGATCAAGGGTGACCTGGTGATCGCTTCGCCGCTCTACAAACAGCATTTCCGCCTGGTCGACGGCACCTGCCTCGAGTACCCGGAGCAGCGCCTGCGCGTATGGCCGGTGCGGCTCAATGGCGACACCGTGGAAATCGGCCTGGCGAGCTGAATGCTCGACGACTTACCGCGAAGGCCGGAGAAGAACGCCAAGCAGGCGCCCCGGCCCATTCGCCCCCTCATTCCTGTTTGCACACCTGAAAAGAGAGCATCTCCATGTCCTACCTGGTTCCTGCCGAATTCGTCACAAAGATGGTGGATGCCGGCGAGTCGAAGATCTTCATGTCGACCCGCGATACCCTGATCCGCGCCTTCATGGCCGGTGCGATTCTGGCCCTGGCGGCGGTGTTCGCCATCACCATCACTGTCCAGACTGGTTCGCCGCTGCTTGGCGCAGCGTTCTTCCCGGTCGGTTTCATCATGCTGTACCTGATGGGCTTCGACTTGCTCACCGGGGTATTCGTCCTCGCTCCGCTGGCGCTGCTCGACAAGCGCCCGGGGGTCACCGTCGGTGGCGTGCTGCGCAACTGGGGGCTGGTGTTCATCGGCAACTTCGCCGGAGCACTGACGGTCGCCGTGATGATGGCTTTCGTCTTCACCTATGGCTTCTCGACCAGCGCGGGTGAGATCGGCGAGAAGATTTCGCACATCGGCGAGTCACGCACTCTGGGCTACGCCGAGTTCGGCACGGCCGGCTGGCTGACCATTTTCCTGCGCGGCATGCTGTGCAACTGGATGGTGTCCATGGGTGTGGTCGGCGCGATGATCTCCACCACCGTCAGCGGCAAGACCATCGCCATGTGGATGCCGGTCATGCTGTTCTTCTACATGGGCTTCGAACACTCGGTGGTGAACATGTTTCTGTTCCCCTTCGGGATGATCATGGGCGGCGATTTCTCGGTGATGGACTACATGATCTGGAACGAAATCCCCACCGCACTGGGCAACCTGGTTGGCGGCCTGGCCTTCACCGGCCTGACCCTCTACACCACGCACGTCAAGACCGCACCCAAGCGCTCCTACAACTGAGTACCGTCGATGGCCGCTGCTGAAAACCTGCGCACGGGCAGGAAGAGCCAACTGCAGGTCAGCATCGGTCAGTGCTCGGACAAGGGCCGCAAGGCACGCAATCAGGACTTCCATGGCCTCTGCGTGCCCCATGAGCCGCAACTGAGCAGCAAAGGCATCGCCATCGCCCTGGCTGACGGCATCAGCAGCAGTGACGTCAGCCATATCGCCAGTGAAACGGCGGTGGCGGCGTTTCTCTCCGACTATCTCAGCACCAGCGAAGCCTGGTCCGTGAAGACCTCGGTGACTCGCGTGCTCAGCGCCACCAACGCCTGGCTGCACGCCCAGACGCGGCGCGGCCAGCATCGCTACGACATGGACCGCGGCTACGTGTGCACCTTCAGCGCTCTGGTGCTGAAGTCGACCACCGCGCACCTGTTCCATGTCGGCGATACCCGCATCTACCGCCTGCGCGACGGCTCCCTGGAGCCGCTTACCCGCGATCACCGCGTCTGGGTCGGCCAGGACAAGAGCTACCTGAGCCGTGCCCTGGGCATCCAGCCGCAATTGGAGATCGACTATCAGGCACTGGCGCTGGAGAGCGGCGACCTGTTCCTGCTGGCCACCGACGGCGTGTACGAGTTCGTCGATTCGCGCTTCATGATCGAGTGCATCGCCGCCGCCGCTGATGACCTGCAACGGGCCGCCCAGCATATCGTCGACCAGGCCCTGGCCAATGGCAGCGACGACAACCTGACCCTGCAACTGGTGCGCGTCGACAGCCTGCCGCGTGCCGAGGTCGATGAGTTGCAGCACAAGCTCGGCGAGCTGCCGTGCCCGCCGATTCTGGAAGCGCGCATGCCCTTCGACGGTTACCGCATCGTCCGCCCGCTGCACGCCAGCGCCCGCAGCCACGTGTACCTGGCCACCGATGAAGACAGCGCTGCCACCGTGGTGATCAAGACGCCCTCCCAGGACTTGCAGCACGACGCCGCTTACCTCGAGCGCTTTCTCATGGAGGAGTGGATCGCCCGGCGCATCGACAGCCCCCACGTGCTCAAGGCTTGTGCACCGACCCGCAAGCGCAATTTCCTGTATGGCGTCAGCGAGTTCATCGAGGGCCGGACCCTGGCGCAGTGGATGATCGATCACCCGAGCCCGGATCTGGAAACCGTGCGTAGCATCGTCGAGCAGATCGCCCGCGGCCTGCGTGCCTTCCACCGTCTGGAAATGCTGCATCAGGACCTGCGTCCCGCCAACCTGATGATCGATGCAACCGGTACGGTGAAGATCATCGATTTTGGCGCCACCCGGGTGGCAGGGCTGCAGGAGATCGCCAGCCGCCAGGCGGACGACCCGATACTCGGCACCGCGCAGTACAGCGCCCCTGAATACTGGCTCGGCGAGCCCGGCACGGTACGCTCGGACGTGTTTTCCCTGGCGGTGATCGCCTACCAGATGCTCACCGCTCGGCTGCCTTACGGGGCCAGCATGGCACGGGCGCGAACCCGCGCGGCCCAGGCGAGGTTGCGTTACGCACCGCTCGGCCAGGGGCGCGAGCTGCCGTCGTGGCTCGACGACGTGCTGCGCAAGGCCTGTCACCCGGACCCGCTGAAGCGCTATGCCGACCCGGACGAATTCGCCCACGCGCTGCGTCATCCCGGTCAGGCGTTGCTGCGCCGTGGCCGGGTACCGTTGCTGGAGCGCAATCCGCTGTTGTTCTGGCAGGTCAGTTGTTTGGCGCTGGCGTTGACGGTGGTGGTATTGCTGGCGCGCTAGCGGTTGCCAAGGGCGCTTTACTGCCGGGTGTTTCCGAGGGGTTGCATGGCTGGCCGGCACGTTGCACGAGCGCTTCGTATCGCGCTTCGCGTGAAAACCGTGCAGGCCCCGCCAGTGCACGGTTTCAGGGCGTAGATGGAAAGGTAACTTAATGAAATAATTTGTCGCAAATTGTCATATTTGTTCTCTCGGCAACAAGACAGAATGCGGCTTCTGTTCAGCCATAAAGTGCGTGATCGTGGACTATCTCCTGCAACTAGCTAGCGACCCAACTGCCTGGGTCGCCCTTGCCACTCTGGTGGTAATGGAAGTGGTACTCGGCATCGACAACCTGATCTTCATCTCCATCCTCACCAACAAGCTACCCGAGCATCAGCGTGAAAAAGCGCGGCGCTTGGGTATTGGTGCGGCGCTGGTTCTGCGTCTGGGCCTATTGGGCACCGTGGCGTGGATCGTCCAACTGGTGGAACCGGTGATCGAGCTGTTCGGCCAGGCGTTCTCCTGGAAGGACATCATCCTCATCGCCGGTGGCCTGTTCCTGCTCTGGAAGGCGACCAAGGAAATCCATCACTCCATGGACCCGGAGCCGGAAGGCGACATGTTCGTCGGCCGTACCGCTACCCTGGGTTTCAGCGCCGCCATCGTGCAGATCCTGCTGCTCGACCTGGTGTTCTCGGTCGACAGCATCATCACCGCCGTGGGCATGACGCCGCACGTGCCGATCATGGTCATCGCCGTGGTCGCCGCCGTTACCGTGATGCTGGTTGCTGCCAACCCGCTGGCGCGCTTCATCGCCAACAACCCGACCGTGGTGATGCTGGCCCTGGGCTTCCTCATCATGATCGGCATGACGCTGATCGCCGAAGGCTTCGGTGCTCACGTGCCGAAGGGCTACATCTACGCCGCGATGGCATTCTCCGCCATCATCGAAGGGCTCAACATGTTGTCTCGCCGGGCGCGCCGCAAGGCGGCTGCCGAGGCCAACAAGGCACCTTGACGCCGCGCACCTCCCCCTGCCACAGCGGGGGGAGGTGGCTGCATTTCTCCGCTCCACGCCACTTTCCCTCCCGGCAAAGACTGACCGTTCAGTCATATTTTGCTGGCACGGTGCCATCTTGCACGGCAGAATCTCCCCCATGACCAGTGAGTGGGCGAGCCGGCATGCCTGTTTTCGCCAAGCTGAAAGCCGTCCGAAACGCCCATCCGCTCCTGCAACTACACTCAATGCCATGACCAGAACCGATCCGCCTGGGGCCTAATCGTCCACGAGCGCAACGGTGCACTGGGGTGGCCTTCCAGTGAGCCGGGATAACAGGCTCCTTGATCGATCGAGTGACCTTTTCGCGCACGACTCCTCTGGCCCGACCCGCCGAGGATCGCGCTGTTACGGATTCTCAGGACCGCCACCATGCTCCCCACTCATCCCAATGCCGACGTGATGTATCGCCTGTTGGTGCAGAGCGTGGTGGACTACGCCATCTACATGCTCAGTCCCGAAGGCGTGGTAACCAACTGGAATGCTGGCGCCCAGCGCGCCAAGGGTTACCTGGCGGCGGAGATCGTCGGCCAACATTTCTCGGTGTTCTACGGCGAGGCGGAGCGCGCCGCTGGCGTGCCCGAACGTGGCCTGCAGCAGGCTCGCGACACCGGGCGTTTCGAGGCCCAGGGCTGGCGCCTGCGCAAGGACGGTACGTCGTTCTGGGCCCATGTGGTGATCGATGCCGTACACGATGACGATGGCCAACTGATCGGCTTCGCCAAGATCACCCGTGACTGCACCGAGCAGCGTCAGTTGCAGATCGAGCAGCGCGAGCAGGAGCGGCGTTTTCGCCTGCTGGTACAGGGCGTCACCGACTACGCCATCTACATGCTCGATCCCCAGGGCCATGTGGAAAACTGGAACGCCGGCGCCGAGCGTGCCAAGGGCTACAAGGCCGAAGAGATCGTCGGTCAGCACTTTTCGGTGTTCTATACCCCCGAGGACCGTGAGGCCGGCCTGCCCGCCAAGGGCCTGGAAACCGCTCGTAGCGAAGGGCGCTTCGAAGCCGAGGGCGTGCGCCTGCGCAAGGACGGTTCGCCGTTCTGGACCAGCGTGGTGATCGACGCCATCTACGATGACGACCGCCAACTGATCGGTTTCGCCAAGATCACCCGTGACATCACCGAGCGCCGCCAGAACGAACTGGAACTGCTCAAGGCCAAGGATCTGGCGGAGAGCTACAGCGAAGAGATGGCCTCGCTGTCCCGCTTCCTCGACTCGGTAATCTCCAACATTCCGGCCAGCGTCATCGTGCAGGACTCCACCAGCCGAGAAATCCTGCTGGCCAACCCGCGGGCGGAAAAGCTGTTCGGCTGCAGCACCAGCGAGATGCTCGGGCGCCGTGCGGAGCAGTGCCTGGCGCCGGCGATCGTCGATTACATCGCCGAGCAGACCGAGCAGTGCATCCGCAGTGGGGCCCCGCATCTTTCCGAGGATTGCCTGGACACCCAGCTGGGCCCGCGCATGCTGCGTACCCGTGTGCTGCAGAGCAGTGGCGTCGAGCAACAGAGCAGCTACCTGCTGATGATCGCCGAGGATGTCACCGACGAGCTCGCCGCCCACGCACAGATCCACCACATGGCCCACCACGACGCGCTGACCGGGCTGCCCAACCGCACGCTGTTCGGTGAGCGCCTCGACGAGGCGCTGCGTGAGGGGGAGGAAAAACAGCGACTGACCGCGGTGCTCTGCCTGGACCTGGACAACTTCAAGAACATCAACGACGCCCTCGGCCATGCCTTCGGTGACCGCCTGCTGCGCTCTCTGGGCCAACGTCTCAAGGGTGTGCTGCGCGAGCGCGACACCCTGGCGCGGCTGGGGGGTGACGAATTCGCGGTGGTGCTCAACGGCCTGGAGAGCGCCGAGGATGCCCAGCGCACCGCCAAACGGCTGATCGCCGCCGTGGCGCCCGTGTTCCTGATCGACGGCCACAGCTTCTCGGTCGGGGTGAGCATCGGCGTCGCCCTTTCGCCGGACGATCACCAGCAGGCCGATCAACTGATGCGCTACGCCGACCTGGCGCTCTACGAAGCCAAGCGTAACGGGCGCAACCGCTACGAATGCTTCCACCCGGAGCTGGATGTTGCCGCGCGGCGCCGTCGCACCATGGAGATGGACCTGCGCACGGCCCTGCACCTCGGGCAGTTGCAGCTTTACTACCAGCCCATCGTCGATAACGGCAGCAACCTGATATCCGGCTACGAAGCGTTGATGCGCTGGCAGCACCCGAGTAACGGTCTGGTCATGCCGATGGACTTCATCCCCATCGCCGAGGAAACCGGGCTGATCCACGACGTAGGCGCCCGCGCGCTCAACCTCGCCTGCCAGGAGGCGGCGAGCTGGTCAGGCAAGCAAACGGTGGCGGTCAATCTGTCGCCCGTGCAGTTCAAGAACGCCGATCTGGTCAAGGTCGTCGGTCTGGCCCTGGCCGACTCGGGGCTGGAGCCCGAGCGCCTGGAACTGGAGATCACCGAGTCGGTATTGCTGGAGAACAGCGAAGGCAACATCGACACCCTCAAGGCGCTCAAGGCACTTGGCGTGAACATTGCGCTCGACGACTTCGGTACCGGCTATTCTTCATTGGGCTACCTGCGATCCTTCTCCTTCGACCGGATCAAGATCGACAAGTCCTTCGTTCAGGACATGGGTGAGAGCCGCGAGTCGCTGTCCATCGTGCGGGCCATCACCGGCATGAGTGGCAGCCTGCTGATCAAGACGACCGCCGAGGGCGTGGAAACCGATGCACAGTTCGAGCAGTTGAAAGCGGAGGGCTGCTCGCACTTCCAGGGGTACCTGTTCGGCCGTCCGCAGCCGGCCAGCGAGCGCATCGAGGTGCTGGAATAGGGCAGGCGGGAGCCGGCCAGTGTGACGGGCGTCACCAATCTCCATGTTCGCCCGCCGGATGGCGATCTATCGCAGACCGGCAACACGTCAACGACGGGCGTATGAACTAGAATTCAACAATCGCTGGCGTCGGAATGTTGGCAGCCCTTGCTGCCTCCGCGCTCCAGTATTAACTCAGGTCGACCGGCAACGCCCATTCCGTTCTTCACGGCAGTGGCTACAGGGCTGGGGCGACCTTTTAGCGCGCACGAGGATATCGAGTTGATTAAACGTTGCATGGGAACGCTCCTGCTGGGTCTCAGCCTGATCAGCTTCGCCAGTTGGGCCGAAATGAAACCGCTGGAGGCGATGAACATGGCGGGTCTGCAGCGCAGTCTCGGCCAGATCATGGCCAAGGATTATTTGATGATCGGCTCCGACGTGAAGGTCGATGACGCCACCAAACAGCTCAACACCAGCATCGCGCTGTTCGAGGATCATCACGCCCAGCTCAAGGCTCATCCCACCAATGATGAAGTCCGCGCAGCCCTGGCCCAGGTCGAGGTGATCTGGACGGCCTATCGCGCCATGATCACCGCCACGCCGGACAAGGCCCAGGCCCCCGCCATGCTCGCCAAGGCCGAAGAGCTGGTGAAGCAGTGCCAGCACGTTACCGACCTGTTCGAGAAGCACAACGGCGACGCCGCCTCGCATTCGATCAACCGAAGTGGCTGGAACCGTGTGCTCACCCAGCGCACCGCGATGTTCTACATGGCGCGTGCCTGGGGGGTGCAGGCGCCCAATCTGGATGCCAACTTCGACGCCTCGGTGAAGGAATTCGACAGCATCATGAAGGAGCTGCAGGCCAACGGTGCGCCGAATGAAGCGATCGCCGCGGCGCTGCGCAAGACCGATGCGCGCTGGCAGTTCGCGACCAAGGCCTTTGCCTCCAAGGACTTCGTGCCGACCATCGTCGCCGTGAATGCCGAGTCGATGTTCCGCCAACTGAACGAAATGACCCGCCTCTACGCCGGCCTGCAGGGCGACCAGCTCTGACCCGGTGGTGCTCATCCCGCCCGGGATGAGCATCCGCTCGTACCTCGACCCGCTACGCCCTCAGAACGAATCGATGATTCGCCCCAGCGTCGCCATGGCCTGCTCGCTCTGCGTGCTCCACGGGTGGCCGTGGTTGAGCCGAGCACAATGGCCGAAGCCGCGGGTTGCCGAGAAGATCGGCCCCGGCGCCAGGCTGATGCCCTGGGCCAACGCCAGCCGGAACAGCTGCAGCGCATCCACCCGTTCGGCGAATTCGAACCACAGAAAATAGCCACCGCTCGGCCGGGTTACCCGTGTGTCCGCCGGAAAGTGCCGCGCTGCCGAGGCCAGCATCGATGCCTGCTGGGTTTCCAGCTGATGGCGCAGCTTGCGCAGGTGACGGTCGTAGCCGCCGTGCTGCAGGTAGTCGGCGAGGGCCGCCTGTGCAGGTACCGAGGGTGAGATGGTGGTCATCAGCTTGAGCCGCGCGATGCGCTGGGCATAGCGGCCACCGGCGACCCAACCGACCCGGTAACCCGGCGCCAGGCATTTGGAAAACGAGCCGCAATGCATCACCAGGCCCTCGCGGTCGAAGCTTTTTACCGGCTTGGGCGGCTGGGTGCCGTAGTACAGCTCGGCATACACGTCGTCTTCGATCAGTGGCACCTGATGGCGTTGCAGCAGCGCGTAGAGACCGCGTTTCTTGTCGTCGCTCATGCTCGCGCCGAGTGGGTTCTGCAGGCTGCTCATGAACCAGCAGGCCTTGATCGGCAGCTGCTCCAGGCTGCTCGCCAGGCTGTCCAGGTCGATGCCTTCGCGTGGATGCACGGGAATTTCCACCGCCTTGAGCTTGAGTCGCTCCAGCACCTGCAGGGTGGCGTAGAACGCCGGGCTCTCGATAGCCACCAGATCGCCCGGCTCGGTCACCGACTGCAGGCACAGGTTGAGTGCCTCCATGGCGCCGGTGGTGATCACCAGCTCTTCCAGCGGCAGCCGCACGCCGCTGACCATGTAGCGCAGAGCGATCTGCCGGCGCAGGTCCGGGTTGCCCTCGGTCATGTCAGCGATCACCGCGTGGCTGGGCATGTCGCGCACGCTCTGCGCCATGGAGCGGGCCAGGCGCGGCAGCGGGAACAGGTCCGGGCTGGGAAAGGCCGAGCCGAAGGGCACGGTGTGCGGGTCCTTCAGCGAACCCAGCACCGAGAACACCAGTTCGCTGACATCGACATCGGTGGTCTGCGCCGTGCCCGCGCGCACTTCCGGCTCGTGCAGCGGGCGCCGGGCGTGCTCGCGGACGAAGTAGCCGGAGCGCGCCCGAGCGTGGATAAGCCCTCGGTCTTCGAGCAGGTAGTAGGCCTGGAACACGGTCGAAGGGCTTACCCCGTAGGTGCGGCTGGCGTGGCGCACCGAAGGCACCTTTTCGCCAGGCGCGAGCACGCCGGTGCGGATCAGCCCGGCTATTTCATCGGCGAATTTCTCGTAGCGTTTCATGCTGTCCTGACTTGGCGGTTGGGAGGCGGGCAGCGCCGCTGTTCGTCATCGTGTGGGCGCGGAGGGTGGCTCGCCGACGATTTTGGTAACAGATCCAAAAAGCTCCATAAAATACGGATCAGGCCTGAGGGGCCTATGCCATGTGGGTTTTTCAGGATACAAAAGGTAGCAGTTTCTGCTTCTGATATGGTTTTTTCAGTTTTATCTGCGTCTGTTTCGAAATGCGCCTCTTGTCCATAGTGCTGGCCTGTATGCCGTGTGTGGCGGCAATGAGGGCCTTGCATGTATCACTACGACGAGTACGACCACGCGCTGGTGCGCGAGCGCGTTGCGCAGTTTCGCGATCAGGTGCAGCGGCGTCTCAGCGGCGAGCTCAGCGAAGAGGAGTTTCTCCCGCTGCGCCTGCAGAACGGTCTGTACATGCAAAAGCATGCCTACATGCTGCGCGTGGCGATTCCCTACGGCACCCTGTCGGCGCGGCAATTGCGCACCCTGGCGACCATCGCGCGGGATCACGACCGCGATTACGGGCACTTCACCACACGGCAGAACATCCAGTTCAACTGGATCGAGCTGGAGCAGGTGCCGGATATCCTCGAGCGCCTGGCCGAGGTGGAGATGCACGCCATCCAGACCTCGGGCAACTGCGTGCGCAACATCACCACCGAAGCCTTCGCCGGGGTGGCGGCCGACGAGTTGCTCGACCCCCGCCCGCTGGCCGAGATCCTGCGCCAGTGGTCGACGGTCAACCCGGAATTCCTGTTCCTGCCGCGCAAGTTCAAGATCGCCCTGTGCGCGGCCGAACAGGATCGCGCCGCGGTGCCCATGCACGACGTCGGCCTGTACCTGTATCGCGATGCGGCCGGTGAGCTGCTGGTACGGGTGCTGGTCGGCGGCGGCCTGGGGCGTACGCCGATCCTCGGCCAGGTCATTCGTGACGGTCTGCCGTGGCGGCATCTCTTGTCCTACGTCGAGGCGATCCTGCGCGTGTACAACCGCCATGGTCGGCGCGACAACAAGTACAAGGCGCGCATCAAGATTCTGGTCAAGGCGCTGGGCATCGACGCCTTCGCCAGGGAAGTCGAAGCCGAATGGCAGCACATCAAGGACGGCCCCGCCGAGCTGACCGCCGCCGAGTATCAGCGCGTCGCCGCAGCCTTCGCGCCGCCAGCCTATGCTGCGCTTTCCCATGCCGACCTGGACTTCGGCACCGCCCTGGTCGCCGATGCCGCCTTCGCCCGCTGGGTGTCGCGTAACGTGCAGCCCCACAAGGTGCAGGGCTACGCCAGCGTGGTGCTGTCCACCAAGCCGGGTGCCAGCCTGCCGCCAGGCGACGTGACCGCCGGGCAGATGGACGCCGTTGCCGAGCTGGCCGAGCGCTACGGCTTCGGTGAGGTTCGCGTGGCCCACGAACAGAATCTGGTGCTGCCCGATGTGCGCAAGGCCGACCTGCACGCACTCTGGCAGCGGGCCGTGAGCATTGGCCTGGGCAGCGCCAATATCGGTCTGCTCAGCGACGTGATCGCTTGCCCGGGCGGGGATTACTGTTCCCTGGCCAACGCCAAGTCGATTCCCATCGCCCAGGCCATCCAGCAACGTTTCGAAGATGCCGAAGCACTGCACGCGCTCGGCGACATCAGCCTGAACATTTCCGGCTGCATGAATGCCTGCGGCCACCACCACATCGGCAATATCGGCATCCTCGGCGTCGACAAGAATGGCAGCGAGTGGTACCAGGTGACCATCGGCGGCGCCCAGGGCAAGGCCAGTGCGCTGGGCAAGGTGATCGGCCCGTCGTTCAGCGCCGCCGAAGTGCCGGACGTGATCGAGCGTCTGGTCGAGACCTTCGATGAGCAGCGCGAAGGCGACGAACGCTTCATCGACACCGTGCAGCGTGTCGGCATCGAGCCCTTCAAGGCGCGGGTCTACCGCAAGGCGGGGGAGCCGGCATGAACAACCTGATCACCCTGCGCGATGGTGCGGCACAGGTCGTCACCGACGATCCCTGGATGCTTTTGCGCAGAGACGATGCGCCCGCAGAAAGCCCGCTGATTCTGCCCCTGATGCGCTGGCGCGAACGGCAGAGCGAGGCCGTGCTGCAGGCCACCGAGGCCAGCCGCGACGGCCTGTGCCTGAGCCCCGATGACGACCCCGTCGAGCTGCAGCCCTGGCTCGCCGTGCTGCCGCTGATCGCCATCGATTTCCCCAGCTTTCGCGACGGCCGCGGCTACAGCCAGGCGTACCTGTTGCGCACCCGCCTGGGCTGGCGTGGCGAACTGCGCGCGGTGGGTGACGTACTGCGTGACCAGCTCAGCCATATGCGCCAGTGCGGCTTCGACAGCTTTGCCGTACGCGAAGACAAATCCGTGCACGACGCCCTCAAGGGCCTCGCCGGCATGAGCGTGCAGTACGGCCGCTCGGCCATCGAGCCAAGGCCGCTGTTCAGACGCCGCTCTGCCACCTGATTCCCACTGACCCAAGGAGCCCGTGCGCCGCCAGCCGGCGCCGATTCGACACATGCTCGGAAAACTGACCCTCGACGCGATACCCCTGCACGAGCCCATCCTCGTCGTCACCATGATCGCCGTGGCGCTCGGCGGCCTGGGCCTGTTCGCTGCGCTGACCTACTTCAGGAAGTGGGGCTGGCTGTGGCGCGACTGGCTGACCTCGGTCGACCACAAGAAGATCGGCGTGATGTACATTCTCGTCGCCCTGATCATGCTGCTGCGCGGCTTCGCCGACGCCATCATGATGCGCACCCAGCTGGCCGTGGCCACGGGTGGTGACGGCGGCTACCTGCCGCCCCATCACTACGACCAGATCTTCACCGCCCATGGCGTGATCATGATCTTCTTCGTCGCCACGCCATTGGTGGTCGGCCTGATGAACATCGTCACGCCGCTGCAGATCGGCGCCCGCGACGTCGCCTATCCGCTGCTCAACTCCCTGAGTTTCTGGCTGTTCGTCGGCGGCGTGCTGCTGACCAACATCTCGTTGTTCGTCGGTGAATTCGCCATGACCGGCTGGGTGGCCTATCCGCCGCTCTCGGGCATCGAGTACAGCCCCGGGGTCGGGGTCGACTACTACATCTGGAGTTTGCAGCTCTCCGGTCTGGGCACGCTGCTGACCGGGGTCAACTTCCTGGTCACCATCCTCAAGATGCGCGCGCCGGGCATGACCCTGTTCAAGATGCCGATCTTCACCTGGACGATCTTCTGCACCAGCGTGATCATCGTCGCCGCCTTCCCGATCCTCACCGCCGCCCTGGCGATGCTGACCCTGGACCGCTATCTGGACTTCCACCTGTTCACCAGCACCGGCGGCGGCAGCCCGATGATGTACGTGAACCTGGTCTGGGCCTGGGGCCACCCGGAGGTGTACATCCTCATCCTGCCGGCCTTCGGGGTGTTTTCCGAAGTGACCGCGGTGTTCGCCCGCAAGCGCCTGTTCGGGTATGCCTCGATGGTCTGGGCGACCATCGCCATCACCTTCCTGTCGTTCGTGGTCTGGCTGCACCACTTCTTCACCATGGGCTCGGGGGCCAGCGTCAACGCCTTCTTCGGCATCGCCACGATGATCATCGCCATCCCGACCGGGGTGAAGATCTTCACCTGGCTGTTCACCATGTACCGCGGCCGCCTGGAATTCACCACGCCGATCCTGTGGACCCTGGGCTTCATCGTCACCTTCTCCATCGGCGGCATGACCGGCGTGCTGCTGGCGGTGCCGGGCGCCGACTTCCTGCTGCACAACAGCCTGTTCCTGGTCGCCCATTTCCATAACGTGATCATTGGCGGCGCCGTGTTCGGCTACATGGCCGGCATCACCTTCTGGTTCCCGAAAGTGTTCGGCTTCAGGCTCCACGAAGGTTGGGGCAAGGCATCGTTCTGGTTCTGGTTGACCGGCTTCTACCTGGCGTTCATGCCGCTCTACATCCTGGGCTTCATGGGCATGACCCGGCGCCTCAACAGCACCACCAACCCGGAATGGGAGCCCTACCTGAACGTGGCCGTGGTCGGCGCCGTGCTGATCGGCCTGGGCATCGCCTGCACGCTGATCCAGTTCGCCGTATCGATTATCAAGCGCAAGGAACTGGCCGACCACACCGGCGACCCCTGGAATGCCCGTACCCTGGAATGGTCGACCTCGTCACCACCACCGTTCTACAACTTCGCGGTCACCCCGCGTGGCGACCGCATCGACGAATTCCACGAGATGAAACGCGACGGTCTCAAGCCCGCGCCGACCACCTTCCGGCCCATCCATATGCCGCGCAACACCGGCATCGGCCTGATCGCCGCAGCCTTCATGACCCTGATGTGCTTCGCCTTGATCTGGCACATCTGGTGGCTGGTGGGCGCCAGCTTCGTGGCCAGCATCGCCTGCTTCATCGTGCGCAGTTACGACGAAGACACCGACTACTACGTGCAACCCGACGAGATCGCGCGGATCGAGGCGGCGGGGCGGGGGTGACGCGCAGGCAGCAGCACTGACTCAGCGATGGCAACGCATGAGGGCGAATTCTGAATTCGCCCTCGACCTAGGCCCCATCGCTCCATGCCCCCAGCGTTGACTCCGGGCAGACAGTGCGCTTTATCATGACCCCCCGCACACAACCTCCGGAGGTTCGGATGGCGCTCGTACTCCGACCAGGCCGCATCACCGACATTCCTCTGGTTTATCGCGGAGAGGAGGCCTACATCCGGACTTGGGAGCCAGCCCATGAAGATGCCTGGCGGCTTCAGATGGAGCGGCATCTCACCAGTTGGGTGGAGAACATCGACCGCCTCACGGTCGCCGAGGTGGACGGCATGTTCGCTGGCTATTCGTTGTGGATGCCGGAGCAGGACCATGCCGAGCTCTGCACGATCAGCGTCAGCGATGCTTACCGACGAAACGGTATCGGCCGGGCACTGCTCAAGGCGTATATGGCTTCGGCAGCGGCGCAGGGGTTCACCCGGTTGGGCCTGCATGTGCGCCCAGACAACCCCGCAGTGATCCTGTACGAGCACGCGGGCTTCGTTCATGCCGGAGCCAGCGCTCAGGGCTACCTTCGCTATCAGCGGTCGTGTTAATCGGGCCTCGACGTATTCGCGGAAATCGAGAGCTACTACTCAAGAATGGCAACTCATCGCCTTTGCGATGAATTGCCATTTACAAATCTAACTCGTTTACATAGTCTCGCGCGGTTTTTGCCGATGTCATCCCGATATCGGTGCATGCCCAGCGTGAGCTTGATCGTTCCGGTACGGATAGCAGACCGGATGCGGCGATGCCTGCCCGGACGAATCCGTCTGCTTGCACATCCCGCACGTGTTTCAGGGAAGAGAGCGGTGACGCCCGAAGCGCTATTGTCGGAGCCTCTCATGTCCCATAACAAAACCTCTCGTCAGCAGGATGCCGGTGCCAGTGCTTCGTGCATGAATCTCTGCTCCCTCGCGCTGGCCGTGCGCCTCGTGGCTGCCGGTGCGCTGCTCGGCGCTCCCCTCGTGCATGCCCAACAGGCCGAGCAGGGCGCACCACTGGAGCTCGGTGCGACCGCCATCACTGATACCGTCACTCCCGCTGATGATGCCGTGACCGAAGGTACCCAGTCCTACACCAGCCGTGCTGCGCGTACCGCCACACCGCTGAACATGTCGCTGCGTGAAACGCCGCAGTCGGTCGGCGTGGTGACTCAGCAGCGCATACAGGATCAGAACCTGCAGACCATCACTGACGTGGTCAATAACACCACTGGCATCTCCATGAACCGCTACGAGACGGATCGCGGCCAGATCAACGCCCGCGGCTTCGAACTCAACTCGCTGATGATCGACGGCGTACCCACCATCTGGGATCAAGCTTGGAGTTCGGGGGAGATCTTCAGCAGCCTGGCCATGTATGACCGCGTTGAAGTGGTGCGTGGCGCCAACGGCCTGATGACTGGGGTCGGTGATCCTTCCGCCTCGCTGAACATGGTGCGCAAACGTGCCAACAGCCGCGAACTCACTGGTTCGGTCGAAGCCAGTGGTGGCTCCTGGGATACTTACGGCACCAAGGGCGACATTTCCATGCCGCTCAACGAGTCTGGCACCGTGCGTGCTCGCCTGGTAGGGGAGCTCAATGATGGCGATAGCTGGATCGACATGAAGTCGAGCAGGCGTGAAACCCTCTACGGCACCATGGATATCGACCTGACTCCCGACACCACGCTGTGGTTCGGCTTGAGCCACCAGACAACCGATAACAAGTCGCCGATGTGGGGCGGCCTGCCCGTCTGGTATGCGGATGGTACGCGTACCAACTGGAGCCGCTCCAAGACCTCATCCGCAGGTTGGAGTCGTTGGGAAACCACGTACGACACCTACTTCATCAATCTGGATCACACCTTCGCCAACGATTGGCAGGTCAACCTCAGCTATAACCGCGGTGAGCGCAAGTCCGAATCCAAGCTTCTCTACGTGTCCGGTAACCCCGTCATGGGGGGCGGTACACCGGCACTCTCGACGTTCCCGGGTTGGTACAAGCCGGAGACCGTCCAGGATGACTACAGCATCCGCTTCAATGGCCCCGTCTCTCTGTTCGGGCGCGACCATGAATTGGCCTTTGGCTATATCAACAGCCAGCAGGACTTCGATGTCGATTACCACGCTCCGGTAACCGGCTTTGAAGGTATTGCCAACTTCGATTCCTACAAAGGTGGTTTTCCTGAGCCTACCTGGGCGCCTCTGGCAAGTTATGGCTACAGCGACGTAGAACAGAAATCCCTGTTTGCGGCGACCCGGCTGAATCTGACCGACGATCTCAAGCTGATTCTCGGGGCGCGTGATACCAGCTACAAGAAAACCAGCGACGATATCTTCTCGGAAGTGAGCAAGATCGACGCCCGTCATGAACTTACGCCCTACGCCGGTGCGGTTTATGACCTGACCGAAAACCTCTCTGCTTACGTCAGCTATACCGAGATTTTCCTGCCGCAATCCGAGCGTGGCAGCGACCTGAAAGTGCTGGAACCGATCGTCGGTGAAAGCTACGAAACAGGGTTGAAGGCCGAGTTTCTCGATGGTCGATTGAACACCTCTGCCGCCATCTTCAGAATCAAGCAGGACAATCTGGCTCAAAGCACCGGTACTCTTCTCACTGGCGGAATGCCCGGCGAGTTCGCTTATGAGGGGACTGATGTCACCAGCGAGGGCTTCGAACTGGAGGTCTCCGGCGAACTGGCCGAAGGTTGGAATGCAACCGTCGGCTACACCCAGTTCAAGGTCAGGGACGCTAATGGTGATGCCGCCAATACCCTCTTCCCGACCAAGCTGCTGCGTACCTTCACCACCTACCGGCTGCCCGGCGTGTTCAACAAGCTGACCATCGGCGGTGGGGTGAACTGGCAGGACTCCAGCTATACCGATGCGCTGAACCCACAGGGTGTAAACGAGCGAATCAACATCGACTCTTACGCGCTGGTCAACCTGATGGCGCGCTACGACATCACCGACAACCTGTCGGCGCAGCTGAATGCGGACAACGTGACCGACGAGAAGTACTTTGACGTGTTCGACGCATTTGGCTCGCTCACCTACGGCGCTCCACGCAGCCTGACCGCATCGGCCAAGTACCGCTTCTGATGCGTTTCACTCCGCGACCTGCACGGTCGCGGAGTTCTCTTCTCGTCGGCCGTTCGGCCCATCGCTGATGCACGCTTCGTGCAACGCCTCGCAAGCCTCAGCCGAGGCCTGAAGGCATCGGCATGCTCATTTGCGCCCTCGATTGGCGATTGCTAGGGTAATCACTCTCATGGAAGGGAGTGTTCGTTATGAAAGGGATGTCATTCGTGCCGTTATCGCTAATCGCATTGGGTTCGGCTGCCGCAGGTGCGGCGACCGAGCAGGTTTCCATTCACGCGCTACCTCAGGGCGAGATCGCCTACCTGTATGAAAGCGTGGGCGGGGCTGGCGCTAGAGAGCGCGCCGCGATGATCGACTTCATCGTCACTCAGGCAAGGCAGCCGAAGAGCACGATGGTTGCGGATGCGGACCTGAAGAGTCGGCTCAGCGAAATCTCGGAACTGCAGGCACGCTCGAAGGCGCGCGAGCCATCAGCGCCTGCCGGCCGCGCCGAACCTTCTCCGCCGCCTGCGCAAATCGCCCCTTCGGCCTTCGTGAAGTGCACGCTCCAGAACCCTGGTATGGGCGTTCTGCATACCAGCAAAAAGGAAGTGATAAGCGCGTATTACTACAGCTGCCCGGACGGCGATGTTTTCATCCGTGCCCTGTCGTTGTCGCGCACCCAGCACCGCACCATCAAGGAGCTCTCGAACGTCAAGGTAGGCGATGCCTACGGCTATCTGTACGAATCGAGAGACGACAAGGGCAACGTGTTCACGCGGCTTACCTGGGCGACGAGCGACACGCACTTCCTGGTCGACAAGGCCGGCCGTTCTTCGGACGTACACGATTGGCTGGTCGATTATGCACAGGCCACGGTCAGGTAATTTCCCGCTTATGACTGGTCGCTGAATACCGCTGCCAAGGGGGCGACCACTACGACCGCGGCTCGTAGGCTCCAGCCCCCCACAAGCATGAAAATTCCGACCTGTAGGAGCCCGCTTGCGGGCGATACGACGGTGGCCTTCCCGCTGAATCTGCGTTGGCCCAATGATTCGCCCGCAAGCGGGCTCCTACGGTGGTGGTGGCGTTTACAACATGGATGCTCGACACCCGCGAAATAGGCGCGTCGACCCGCGACTCCTACAAAAGCATGAAGATTCCGACCTGTAGGAGCCCGCTTGCGGGCGATACGA
>NZ_JARVSV010000021.1:0-106282 GCF_030209025.1 Pseudomonas sp. MEJ086 | reverse complement strand
GTTGGCCCGGTGATGCGCCCGCAAGCGGGCTCCTACAGAAATGGGTGTTCGACACCCGCGAGGCAGCCGCGTCGACCGCGGCGCGCGGGGCGCCTACGAAAGCGTGAAGACTCCAGCCCGTAGGAGCCCGCTTGCGGGCGATGCGATGGCGGCCTTGCCGCGGAATCGGCATTGGCCCGGTGATTCGCCCGCAAGCGGGCTCCTACAGAAATGGGTGTCCGGCACCTGCGAGGCAGGCGCGTCGACCTCGGCGCGCGGGGCGTCTACGGAAGCATGAAGATTCCAGCCCGTAGGAGCCCGCTTGCGGGCGATGCGATGGCGGCCTTGCCGCGGAATCGGCGTTGGCCCGGTGATTCGCCCGCAAGCGGGCTCCTACAGAAATGGGTGTTCGACACACTCGAGGCAGACGCGTCGACCGCGGCGTGCGGGGCGCCTACGAAAGCGTGGAGACTCCAGCCCGTAGGAGCCCGCTTGCGGGCGATCCGATTGCGGCCTTACCGCTGAATCGGCATTGGCCCGGTGATTCGCCCGCAAGCGGGCTCCTACAGAAAGGGGTGTCCGACACACTCGAGGCAGACGCGTCGACCGCGGGGCGCCTACGGAAGCATGAAGATTCCAGCCCGTAGGAGCCCGCTTGCGGGCGATGCGATGGCGGCCTTGCCGCGGAATCGGCGTTGCCCCAATGATTCGCCCGCAAGCGGGCTCCCACAGAAATGGGTGTTCGACACCCGCGAGGCAAGCGCGTCGACCTCGGCGCGCGGCTCACACAAAAACGCGACTGCAGGCCAAACGCTGCTGCAGGAGCGGCGCCTGCAAGAAGCGCGGCCGCTGCCCGCTGATCAGATCCTGAAGCTGTCCACCAGTTGCTTGAGGCGCCCGACCTGCTGATCCAGCTCGGTACAGGCATTGAGGCTGGACTGCAGGTTGCGTACGCCATCCTGGTTGAGGGTGTTGATCTCGGTAATGTCCATGTTCAGGCTTTCGATCACCGAGGTCTGCTCTTCGGTGGCGGTGGCCACGGACTGGTTCATGCCATCGATCTCGCCGATACGACGGGTCACGCCGCGCAGATTCTCACCCGCCTGCCCACCGATGCGTACGCTGTCATCGCTGAAGCGACGGCTCTCGCCCATGGTCATCACGGCGTCACGAGCACCAGCCTGCAACTGCTCGATCATCTGTTGAATTTCCTGCGCCGAGCTCTGGGTGCGTTGCGCCAGGTTGCGCACTTCATCCGCGACCACGGCGAAACCACGCCCGGCCTCACCGGCACGAGCCGCTTCGATGGCGGCGTTGAGCGCCAGCAGGTTGGTCTGCTCGGAAATCCCCTTGATCACATCGAGAATCTGACCAATATCGTTGCTCTTCTGGCTCAGCACTTCGATATGGCTGCCGGATGCCTGAATCTTGTCAGACAGATCACCCATGGAGCCCAGCGTGCGCTCAACCATGTTCTGCCCTTCTTCGGCGTCACGACGGGCATCGCTGGCCTGCAGAGATGCATCGGCCGCATTGCGGGCGATCTCCTGGGCGGCGGCGCCGAGCTCGTTGATGGCTGCGGCAACGCTGTCAGTACGTGCCGCCTGCTCGCTGGAGTTGCCCATGGAGGCATTGGACGCTTCGACCACGGTGCTCACGCGGGCATGAACTTCGCGGGTCGCCGAGGCCACCTCGCGGATCGACTCGTGGATACGCTCGACGAAGCGGTTGAAGGCACCCGCCAGCTCGCCGAACTCGTCACCGGAATCGATCTTCAGGCGCTGGGTCAGATCGCCCTCGCCTTCGGCGATGCCGCCCATGGCGTGGCTCATCACGTGCAGCGGGCGCAACAGGATACGAATCAGCGCGCCCAGCAGCAGCAGGATGGCGATCACGCCGATGACCGTGGACATCAGCGCCGAGATGCGGAACTCCTGCAGAGCGGCGAACGCCTTGCCCTGATCGACGGAAAGGCCGACGTACCAGCGCACCCCTGACAGGCCCTGCACCGGCAGGAAGGTGACGATGCGCGCGCTGCCATCGACGGCCGCTACATCCTGCAGACCGGACTCGAGGCGCGGTGCACCACTGGGGAACAGATCAGGCAGCTTCTTGAGCACCAGGCTCTTGTCAGGGTGCACCAGCACCGTGCCTTTTTCGTCGACCAGGAAGGCATAGCCCATGCCACCCAGATCGAAGGAATTCAGAATGTCGTCAACCGTCTGCAACTTCAGGTCGCCACCCACCACACCTTGAAGGCTACCACCCGTGCTCACAGGGCGAGTGATGGTGATCAGCAGGCCGTCGCGGGGATCCGCCGCCAGGTAGGGCTCGGTCAAGCCCGGGCCGCTGCTGCCCGCAGCGCTCTTGTACCAGGGACGCTGGCGCGGGTCATAGCCGGCGGGCAACTCGCTGGGGGGAAACTGGGTGTAGGTGCCATCATTCTGGCCGTAATAGGCATACAGGAAGGCCGAAGCGATGCTGCGGTGCTGCAGATTCCTGGCCAGTGGCTCAGCCGCGCTGTCGTCCTGAACCGACTCGGCCAGGTTGTCCAGCAACTGCATGCGGCCATTGAGCCAGTGCTGAATGTTGCCGGTGGATACCTGACCGACGTCGTGCAGGTAGTTCGCCAGGTTGTCGCGAATCGAGGTGCGCTGCAGGTAGTCGTTGTACAGCGCGAACGATGCGAAGGCGGCAATGACCACCAATGACGCAGCCAGCATGATCTTGTGACTGAACTTGAGGGTGCGCATAGAAGGTCTCGCTGAAAGTAGGACTGAATACGGCTTGCGATCAGGCTATCGGCTCGAAGCGGCCAGCCTTTAGGAAGGCGAACATCAACAGGGCGACCAAAACGGCTGTCCATCGGACAGGCGAAAGGGAATTTTCCTGGGGCGCCCCACGTGCTAGTGTCGGCAACTTTGTCGCCGCCTTACAAAGGACACGTCGGATCATCATGAACCACGCCCTCGCCCAGCTGCAGCCCTACCCGTTCGAGAAACTGCGCGCCCTGCTCGCCGGCGTACAACCCGCCGCCGATCGTTCGCCCATCGCCCTGTCGATTGGCGAGCCGAAACACCGCTCCCCCGCGTTCGTTGCCCAAGCGCTGACCGACAACCTCGAACAACTGGCGGTCTACCCGACTACGCTGGGCATTGCTGCGCTGCGCGAAGCCATCGCCACCTGGTGCGAACGCCGCTTCAAGGTGCCGACCGGCTGGCTCGACCCCGCGCGCCACGTGCTACCGGTGAACGGCACCCGTGAAGCGCTGTTCGCCTTCACCCAAACCGTCGCCCAGCGTGACGTCGATGGCCTGGTGGTCAGCCCCAATCCGTTCTATCAGATCTACGAAGGCGCAGCCCTGCTCGCTGGCACCCAGCCGCATTACCTGCCGTGCCTGGCCGAACTCGGCTTCAATCCGGATTTCGATGCGGTGGCGCCCGAGGTCTGGCAACGCTGCCAGATTCTCTTCCTCTGCTCGCCCGGCAACCCGACGGGTGCGCTGATTCCCGTGGCAACGCTGAAGAAGCTGATCGCCCTCGCCGACCAGTACGATTTCGTCATCGCCGCCGACGAGTGCTACAGCGAGCTGTACTTCGACGAGACCAACCCGCCTGCCGGCCTGCTGACCGTCTGCGCCGAGCTGGGCCGTAGCGACTTCAAACGCTGCGTGGTGTTTCATAGCCTGTCCAAGCGTTCCAATCTGCCAGGCCTGCGTTCGGGGTTCGTGGCGGGCGACGCGGAGATTCTCAAGGCCTTCCTGCTGTACCGCACCTACCATGGCTGCGCCATGCCGGTACAAACCCAGCTGGCCAGCATAGCCGCCTGGCAGGACGAGGATCACGTACGCGCCAACCGCGATCTGTACCGCGAGAAGTTCGCCGCCGTGCTGGAAATCCTCGATGGCGTGCTCGACGTGCAACACCCGGATGGCGGCTTTTACCTGTGGGCCAGAACACCGGGCGACGATGCCGAATTCACCCGTGCACTGTTCGCCCGGGAGCACGTCACCGTGGTGCCCGGCTCCTATCTGTCGCGGGAAGTCGATGGCCTCAATCCCGGCAGCGGCCGTGTGCGCCTGGCACTGGTCGCACCGCTCGAGGAATGCGTGGAAGCCGCACGGCGTATCCGACGCTTCATCGAACAGGCCTAGGCCGCATGGCGGCGCCACCTCGAGGAGGCGCCGCCGTCAACTCGCTGTGCGAGTGACGGTGAGGACCACTGCCGCGATACGTTCTACGTCCTCGTAGCCCGGTTTTTCCAGCTCCTCACCGAACACGTCGGGGTCCACCTCCTCGTAGCGCCAGGCCAACGAGGAGTCGCCCAGCGTGCGCTGTATATAGGCGAGGAAGGGATCGCCGGCAGCGGTCATCGCCACACCGGTATAGAGCAGCAGACTGCCCCCCGCTGCCAGTCGGGTCACCGCGGCCTCGACGATGGCCTGCGACAATCCCGCTCCTAGCTCACCGCCACCGTCACGGTAAGCGCGGCTCTCGCTGTCGAGCATGTAAGGCGGGTTGGCCACGATCAGATCGAACTCACCCTGCACACCGTCGAGCAGATCACTGTGCAGGGCCCTGAGGTTTTCGGCGCCAGCCAGCGCAGCGTTGACCTGAGTGAAGGCCAGCGCCTGGGGATTGATATCCACGGCCAGCACCTCGGCCTCCGGACGCGCCAGCGCGATGCACTGCGCGCCAGGCCCGGCGCCGCAGCCGATATCCACCGCACGACGGATGGAAGTGGACGAAGGCGTGCCGAGAAATGCATCGATGGCTCGAACGAAACGATAGGTATCGGGACCGAAGAACACCGCATCGGCCTGCGTTGTCGGATAGCGCGAATGGACGAACAAGCGATCGCCCAGGCTGGAGTAACGCACGGCACTGCGCAGTTGCTCGGCGTCTTCGACCAGAACGCCTGCAGCGCGCATCAACTCGAGCAAATCAGCGCCGACCATGCCCCGCACGAAAGGGCGGCTCCAACCGAAGACCCCCTGCAGATCCTGAGCGAGCGCATTGCCCGGTCGGCCATTGACGCGCTCATGGGTCAGCGGTGTGACGGTGGTGAATCGATAGCCTCGCTCGGTGAGCGCCTGACCAAGTTGCACTAGAGCCTGCTGGGGTTCGTTAAGCATCGGTGCTCCGACAGCGATTACTGGAGATAGGTATTGAACAGGCGCGTTGCCAGCAACCCTGCGGGGGTGAAGTGGCAGGCAGGCGACATCAGCTCGATCAGCTTTTCCGCCTGCTGGCGGGCTGGCAGCGCACGCAGGGTCGCATGCAGGGCCTGAGCCTCGTCATCCAGGCCGCTCGTCTGCATGGCGTTGGGCTGCGCGGTACTTCGACGGTTGCGACCGCGACTGCGCGCGGCAGTCCAGTCGCCGGCAATCCAGTCATGCAGAATCTGCTGCTCGTAAGCGCTGAACACACCGAACATGGCCGCCCGATCACCCTGCACGAGCTGCCAGAAGCGGCTGTTCTGCGGGTCCTCGTTGCGACGAATCCAGCCGCGTTTCTCCAGCGCCTCGAGCAAACCGCGCACCTGACCCGGCTGGCTTAGCCATTGATTGATGGTGCGTCCCTCGATGCGGCAATAGTCGGAGTGCACCTGAGTGGCGACTTCGCGCTTGCGCTCCAGCATGCCGCACAGTTGTTCGTCGAGATCGAATGCGCCGATCACCGCCGTGGAACCGACACCCAGCTCATTGAGCTGATAGCCGCGCATCACCCGCTGATAGAAGGCATCACGGTCGCCCACTACCGGCAGATTCTCCAGCACGGCCTGCACGGCTTTTTGCGCATGGCCGGTGCTGGCATTGTCGATGGTCACGTGCAGCTGGAAATAATAGGGGTCGATATCCAGCTCGGTGAGCTCGTAGCTGGTGATCAGCAGGTGCAAGGGGAGTTGTTCATAGCCGAGGTTGTAGCCGATCACCTCCGGCAGATACTCATCAGCCAGGTGCCCGAGCGCCAGTTGCTGGGCACCCTGGAGAAAATGCTCGTCTTCCAGCTCCGCCAGCTCATCGCAACCGTTCTGGCTGAGCAGTTGCTTGTACAGCACCACATGGTTCATGGCGGCAACGCCATCGCCCAGTTCCTCGAGGTAGGTACGCAGCAGTGGCCGCAGACTCGGCTCCTGCCAGTGCTTGAACAAGCCATAGAGCCAGGCACCGTCCACCAGTTTGGTGGGCGCCACATGGCGCAGGAAATACACGGCGTGCGCCCGATTGCTGAAATAGCGCCGTGGCTCGCCCTGACGCCGCGCCTCCAGATACTGCGCATAAGCCTGCGTGGTGCGCTGCGCAGCATCGCGCATCCAGTTCAACAGCGCCTCCGGCTGGGCTGGCATGTCACAGGGCTGCCGCTCTGCCTGCTCCAACTGCGCATCGAGGAAGCTGCGCGCCTGATCCACGACACCGTCGGCCAACCGTGGCTGCAGCAATCGCTCATAGAGGGTGCGCGCAGGACCAGCCTGCAGAAAGCTGTAGCTTTCCCGAGGCGTTGTGAAGATCGGCATCAATGTGGTCATGGTCGGAGCCTTGCGTGGGCAGTTCGAAGGCGCTGTGGAAACGGTGAGGTCGAGAACAGCGCTCGGGTGATTCCATGGGTGGCCGTCTTGCCGACTTGCAGGATTGCTCCGGCGAATCGGCCTGGGCCTTATGGAATAAGGAGGACGCTGCGCGAAGAAAGATTCAACTCAGGGGATAGGCGGTAGCGGCCGTATCGAGGCCGCTCGTCAAGACCGCAGGTGTGAGACAGTCAGCCAGAAGGACGGCCAACGGACTGGCAGCGCAGACGCGAGAACGCCAGGCGACGGGCTGCCAGCCTGGCTGCGAGGCGAGCAGGCTCCTTGGCGGCGGAAACATCGAGTTCGCATGGCTCACAGGCATTCGAATCGGCGCACCGACGATTGGAAAGCTAGCGGCCTGCCGTCGCCGGTCTCAGGCTGGACGGCACAGCACCCAGTCATGCAGCAACACCCGCAGTTCGTCGAACTTCACCGGCTTGGCCAGGTAGTCGCTCATCCCGGCGGCCAGGCAGCGCTCGCGGTCACCAGACTGGCTGTGGGCGGTGATCGCCAATACCGGCAGCTCGGCGCAGCCAGGCAACAGGCGCAAAGCCCTGCAGGTGGCGAAACCGTCCATCACCGGCATCTGGCAATCGAGCAGCAATGCATCGACCGACTCGCGCTGCAGACACTCCAGCGCCTCGGCGCCGTTGTCCGCGGTGCGAACCCGGTAACCGAGCTTGAGCAACATACCGCGAATGACCAACTGGTTGATGGCGTTGTCCTCGACCACCAGCACGGTGCATTGCTCCGGCACCCGCACCGGGCTGCCCGTGGCGCGACGCACCACGGGCTCGCTGCCGCCCTTCTGCATCGGCAATGTCAGCGTCAGGCTGAGCCGGAAGATGCTACCGCCACCACCCGCGCGATTGGGCTCGTAGGCCAGGCTGCCACCGAGCAGATCGACCAGTTGTCGACAGATGCTCAGGCCGATGCCGAGGCCGCCATACTGGCGGGTCATCGACGTATCGAGCTGATGGAAGCGGCGGTACAGGTCGGACTCGCGGACATCCTCCAGGCCGATGCCGGCATCGATCACCTCGAAGCTCAACGGCAGGCTGTCCAGCGTCGCTTCGCCTTCCCCCCTTACGCGCAGACGCACCTTGCCGGCGGCGGTGAACTTGATGGCGTTATCCAGCAGGTAACCCAGCCCTTGGGCCAACTTCAGGGCATCGCCTTCCACGGTGTCGGGCAGGCGCTCGTCCAGGTCGAGGGAAAACGCCAACCCCTTGTCGCGGGCACGGCCTTCGTAATTGGCGCATACGCCGTCGAGCAGCCCGCGCAGGCTGAAGGTTTCACGCCGCGGGTAAAGTCTGCCGGACTGCAGTTCGGTGAGGGCCAGGATGTCGTTGACCATCTGCATCATGTCCCGCGCCGAACGCGTCGCGGTTTTCTGGTACTGCTCGACTTCCGGCTCCAGCCGCAAGGTCTGCATCAGCTCCAGAGAGCCGATCACGCCATTCATCGGTGTGCGCAACTCATGGGTCACGGTGGCCAGGAAGTCGTCCTTGAGGCGGTTGCTGTCGGCCAGTTCGTGGTTCAGCGCCTCCAGTTTGGCACTGGCACTCTGCAGAATGCGCGCGCGCTCCTCCTTCATGCCGTTGATACGATCCGCCAGGGCCAGCGACAGCAAAGCCACCTCGATCGCGCTACCGATCTGGCTCGCGTACATGGTCAGGAACACGTTGGGCAGGTAGCCGAGGACCATCAGGGTGTTGACCACACCGCCGATCAGAAAGGCCGCCCAGGCGATGATGAAGTAGCGCGCCACCCGCATGCCGCGCAACCAGGCCAGCCCCCCGGCAATCGACACCACCAGGGTGAACACCAGCGCCAGCACGGTAGCCAGACGTAACGAGACAGCGTAGCTGACGGTCAGCGCCAACACCATCACCGCCGTGCCCCAGAGCATCAGCAGCAACAGGCTGCGGTCTACCCAGGGGCTGTGCTCGCCGGTCTGCAGGAAACTGCGCGCGAACTGACAGCCGAACAGCGCCGTGGCACCGATCAGGAACGGCGTGGCGACGTTCGCCCACCAGGGGCTGTCAGGCCAGAAGAACTCGATGCCGGCACCGTTGACCGAGACCTGGTAGAGCCCGAACGAGGCGATGTAGAGGATGTAATAGAGGTAACTGGTATCACGTACGCTGATGAAGATGAACAGGTTGTAGATCAGCATCACCAGCAACACGCCGTAGATGACGCCCAGCACGTAGATGCGCGCTGGCTGCTCCTCGAGATAGGCGGTGGGCGACCAGAGAGTCAGCGGCGCCTGGATGGAGCCCTGGCTCTCGAGCCGCAGGTAGATTCGCCGTACCTGTTCCGGCTTGAAGTCGAGGGGGAACAGGTAGTTGTTCTGGCGGATCTCGCGGCTGGAAAACGGCAGCGCATCACCGGTTCGCTGGGTCAGGCGAAAGCGGCCATCTGCGCCCTCCTCATAGAGCTCCAGCCGATCCAGCGGTGGATAGGCCAGTTCCAGCAGCCAGTGCTGATTTTGGCGGCTGTGCTCGGAGTCGTGGGGCCGGTACTGCAGGTCGATACGTACCCAGAAGGCCGAGCGCGAATAGCCCGCATTGAGTACCGGTTTGTCGTGATCGCGAAAGCTGCCCTGCAGGGCGCTGGAGGTGACGTCGTCGATGCTCTTGTCGCCGCGCACATCCTCGAACACCGACATCGCCTGGCCGAGCGGCAGGGCTCGGGTGTTCTCGTCGAACACGGCCGGCCCCGCAGCGCTCGCCAGTACCGGGCAGATCGCCAGAAGAATGATCAGAAAAAAACGCATGAAGCCCCGCTGATGACCCTGTTGCACAGTACCGAAGAGCCCCACGCCCCCATGATGATACTGGCTTGCACGGTTCGAATTGCAAATTCGCGCAACTCTAGGGTTTGTTTGCGCCTAAGCGCAAGCCGCGTCGCTGCGCAACATCTCACCAGGCCGGACAGCGATCCGCTAGACGGGAGAGGCCGGGAATGGGCTGGCCGTCCGCGTCAGGCTCTGCAGCTCAGCGGGCGGGCAGACGCAGCAGCGCCTCGCTGATCGCTTCGGCCAGGTATTCGATGGAAAACACCCCGCCGTAGGTCCAAGTCGAACGCATGGCGCCGAAGCGGCCTTCGCGCACGAACGGCATGGCGTTCCAGAGCGGTGTATCGAACAGCTGGTCCTGTGCGGCGAAGGGCTCGATATGCAGAATCACACCGTCTTCGATGCGCCCCAGGGTGGTCACTGGCGATTGCACGATGCCCCAGGGACTACGCGGCAGCGGGTAGGCAGGCTGCAGATGCAGCAACTGCATGGCGTGATCGGCCATGGAGTTGGCGCCATTGATGAACACCGCCGTGGGCGATGAAAAGCGGATCACCGTAACCTTCGGCAAACGCCCGCGGAAATGCTCGACCAGACGGCGATGCAGTTCATCGACCCGTGCCTGCATCGCCGCCAACTCACGCAGCGCCTGTTCCTCGCGCCCGAAACGCTGCGCCAGCGCCAGGTAGTTGTCACGGGCGGTGAGATAATTGTCGTGCTGCTGGCTGAAACTGCTGTAAGCGGCCACCGGCGCGATGCGCTCCAGCTTGCCGCGGATGTCCTCGAGCAGCGGTGGAATGACGATCAGTTCCGGCTTCAGTTGCGCCAGCAATTCCAGATTCGGCTCGGTACGCGAGCCGGCGCTTGGCACCTCGTCCGGCAGGCGTGGGCGCACCACCCAGGTGCGGTAGTCCTCGGCGTCGGCCACGGCAATGGGGGTGATATCCAGTTTCAGCAGGTGCTCAGCCGCTTCCCAGCTCAACGCCACCACCCGCGGTTGTGCACCGGCGAAGCCGGCCACCAGGCACAACAGCAGCGACACAGCGCGCAACAGATCCTTCATGCCAGGCGCCTCTTGACCAGCAGGTAAACGAAATAGCTGCCGCACACCACCGACGCGACGATGCCGACCGGCAGTTGCAAGGGAAAGATCAGCACGCGACCGAACCAGTCTGCCAGCAACATCAGCACGCCGCCCAACGCCGCAGCGAGCAACAGCTGCGACACCACCCGCCGCGCACCAAGAATCGCCGCCATGTGCGGTGCCAGCAAGCCGAGAAAGGCCACCGGTCCCATCAGGCTGGTGACCAGCGCGCAGAGTAGCGACACCAGCACCAGCAGCGCCAGACGTGCAGCAGGTACGTTCAGGCCACGGCTCAGCGCCACTCCATCGCCGATGGAGATCAGCGTCAGTGCGCGGTGGCAGAGCAGGCTGAGCACGCCCAGTAGCAGCACCCCGGCAGCCAGCCACAGCGATTGCGCCGCCGAGACCCGGTAAGTCGAACCCGCCAGCCAGCCAAGCAGTGCGAAGGAATCGGCCGTGCCCTTGGCCAGACCAAACTGCAACGCCGCATTGAGCAGTGCCGTGAGGGAAATGCCCACCAGTGCCATCAGCGCCGGCGAATACTGATGGCGACGGCCTAGCAGCAGGAGCACGGCGAGCACCGCGAGGCTGCCGATGAAGGCCGCGATCGGCGCGGTGAAGCCCAGCAGCGAACCGCCAAAGATCATCAGCGCCAGCATCACCGCCAGGGTCGCGCCCGCCGAAAGACCGAGGATATCCGGGCTTGCCAGCGGGTTGCGCAGCAGTCGCTGCAGCAGTACCCCGGCGATGGCCAGGCCACAGCCCGCTGCGGCGGCGGTGAGCACGCGCGGCCAGCGCAACGCCCAGATCAGCGAAGACGGCCACTCGAACTGCCAGCCCGCGCTGCTGCGCCCCAGGCAGATGCTCAGCAGCACGGCCACCAGCGTCAGCCCCACCACCAGCAGCGCATGGCGTCGCCGCACTCGCTCCGGCCCCTCCGGCAACGCCAGACCACGGGCGTCATCGGCGGACAACTGGCGCCGCGACAACCACAGCAGAGCGGGGGCGCCGATCAGGGCCGCTGCCGCGCCACTGGGTACCAGGTCCGCCGTCCAGCGATTGGCCAGCAGTGCCAGGGCGTCGGTGGCGAGTAGCAACACGGCGCCTAGCAGTACGCTGTAGAGCAGTTCATCACGGGAGCGGCGGGCACCGAACAGACGTGCCAGATTGGGCGTGAGCAGACCGATGAAACCGATCAGCCCCACAGCGGTGATCGCCACGGAGGTCATCCAGATCGACACCATGAACAGTGCCAGCATCACCGGCCACAGGCTCAGGCCGCGGGACTGGGCGCCGTCACTGCCCAGTTGCAGCAGAGTCAGCGGGCGTGGTGCGAGCACAATGACCAGCAGCCCGATCAACAGCTTGGGCCATAACCAGCCTACCCAGTGCCAGTCGATCTGCGCGAGATCCCCGGCGCCCCAGACGAACAGCCCGCTGGTGTACTGGTTGTTGAGCAGCACCAGACCTGCAGCCAGCGCGCCGAGCAGCAGATTCAGGGCCATACCCGCCAGCACCACCGGCAACCCGGCGATGCCGTTGCGCCCGGCGATCACCAGCACCAGCCCCACCGACAGCAGCGCTCCACACAGCGCCGCCCAATGGCCATGAGTGGCCGCGACCGTCGGCACCAGCAAGGTGGCACAGACCAGCCCCAGCCAGGCACCGGACGAAGCGCCGATGGTCATTGGAGACACCAGGCGATTTTGCGTCAGTTGCTGCAGCACGCTGCCGGACAGCCCCAGCGCCGCACCGACCAGCAGGGCCATGACCAGCCGCGGCAGCGCCGAGAGGTTGAATTGCAGGGCATCGAAATCATTCTGCACCGCACCGCCGAGTACCGCCCATTGCTGTGCCAGCGGCAATGCAGTGCTCAATTGCAGGTGCACCACCATCAGCGCCAGCAGCAGGCCGAGGGTCAGGCCATAGCGCAGCGCTTGCCTGCCGGACGCTCTGGATAAAGCGTTCTGCCGCACTTCGCTGACGCCCATGCTCAGGCCACCACGGCGATCTTGCGGGCGCTGCCAGGCTGCTCGATCAGTTCGATGTCGATGTCGTAAAGCTGGCTGAGCAGCGGGTTGTTCAGCAGTTCCTCCGGGGAACCATCGAAGAACACCCGCCCCTGCTTGAGCGCGACGATACGGTCGGCATAGCGGGCTGTCAGATTGATGTCATGGAGGATGGCGACGATACCGCGGCCAGTCGCCAGATTGAGCTCGCGCAGCAGCGTCATCAGTTCGTACTGATGGGCCAGATCCAGCGCCGAGGTGGGCTCATCGAGCAGGATCAGCGGTGACTGCTGGGCCAGCAGCATGGCGATCCAGGCCCGCTGCCGTTCGCCGCCGGACAGGGTATCGGCGAGGTGATCGGCGTACTGTTCGACATCGGTCTGCGCCATGGCCTGTTCGATCATCCGTTGATCCTCGGCTTGCCAGCGGCCAAGCAGACCACGCCATGGAAAGCGCCCGAGGCGCACCAGTTCGCGTACGGTGAGCCCGGCCACATCCGGCAGGCGTTGCGGCAGGAAGGCCACCCGACGGGCGAACTCACGTTGACTGAAACTGGCCAATGGCTTGCCGTCGAGCTGCAGCGTACCGGTGTCGGGCTGCAACTGCCGGGCGATCAGGTTCATCAGCGTCGATTTGCCCGAGCCGTTGTGCCCGAGGATCACGGTGAACTGGTCGCCGGCCAGTTGCAGCTCGTCCAGCGCCAGGGTCAGGCGACCGTCGCGGCGGACCTCGATATCATTCATTCGCAGCATTCGAGACTCAGCTCCTGACGCAGGCGCGCCAGGCGCTCCTCCTGTTTGAGTTTCGGACAGGTACTACATAGCTGGCCATCGGCGCGGCGGAAGTGCTGGCAGCACACCTTGCGGCCCAGGGCCAGACGTTCGCGGCCGTCGTCCAGGCGGACGTCGATCAGCGTGCTGTCGCCCTGCAGATCGAGGGCCTCCAGCCAGCGCCGTTCCAGTTGGTGCAACTGGGCATTGCTCAGCGCCTGCTGACGCTGGATCAGCAGCAGCGCCGCCAGCACGTAGTCGGCTTCGAGGCGGCGCGCCATCTTCTGATGCATGGCGGCCACCGCGTTGTACTCCTGCAACTGGCGCGCCACCAGTTGCTGCAGTTGCCCGGCAGCGAAATCGATCAGGGCATCCTGGCTGGCCTGCCGCGGGCAGTGCTCGGGCAGGCAGAAGCCCGACACCACACCGTCGCACACGGACTGCCCCATGTCGTTCAGACAAGGCACGCGGCCGGCCAGATGCACGCCAAGCAGGCTCAGGTAGATCGGCTGCCAGATCAGCAGCGTCCAGGTGCGGGTGTTCCAGTAATGCGGCCCGGCTTCGGGACAGGCGAGCTGCCAGTGTTGGTAGAGCGCAGCAATGCGTGCGGGGTTATCGGAGGCTCCGCAGGCAAGCTCGTCGCGGCCACTCGAACCCACCCGTCCGGAAAGCCCCGGCAGGGTACGTGCGGTCACCTCGATAAGGTGCAGAAGATCGGCGTTGGCCTGGTACATCGCAGGTCGGCCCCGGAATGATTCGTGACGGCTGGCATCGGCGCGGCAGCGTGGCGCTGGTGCAAGACACGAATTTAACCACGCCCAACGCTAATGCACCAGATTATCATTCGCGCGAAGAGCCCGCCGTTGGCCCCGCCTTGATCAGCAGCGGAAACACTGCAGCGGTGATCAGCAAGCCAAGCGCCCCCACCCAGAACGGCATGTGCTGACCGTAATGGCTGACCAGCAGGCCGGCGCCGTAGGATGCCCCCATGGTGCCCAGGCACTGGAAGATATTGATCTTGCTGAAGTCCACGCCATAGTTCTCCGGCGTGCTCAATTCGAACAGCAAGGCATCCAGACGGACCGTGACCTGATACAGCGCCCAGCCGAACAGCACGCGCCCCAGCAGAATCAGCCACTGGTTGTCGAAACCCTGAATGAAGGTCGCAGCCGCCCCCAGCAGCAGACCGGCGAAGATGCCATCACGGGTCGCCCCCTTGACCGTCGAACGCCTGCTCCACCACAGCGCGAACACCGCCACGGCGCCGGGCAGCGAATACACGAAACCGGCCATCAGCTCGCTGTTCCAGCTCGCCACTTGCTGCCAGTACACGGCGAAGAATGGCCGGGTGACGTAGGCGACGAAGTAGAACAGCAACATCACCACGCACAGCCGGTAGATCGCCAGCAGGCTACGCTGCCCACTGCCGGCTGGCGTCTCACCCGTACTGCTGCCCGCGTCTCCGATCTCGCCGCTGCGCGGCAGGTGGCCGCGGATCAGGTGCATGCAGATGGCCATCTGAATGAAGTCGCCGGCAGCCATGATCAGAAATACATCGCCGATAGCCAGCACTTGCAGCACCAGCCCGCCCGCGGCTGCGCCGAGAATCGCGCCGAAGTGCACCACCACCGACAACGTACCGATGGTCTGGGTGTGGCTGTCGTGCTGCTGCAGACTCATCACGTAGGGGTACATCAGCAGGTAGCTGCCCTTGAACACGATCATCAGCAACGACACCACCCAGAACAGCGGCAGCGAATCGATGAAGGTCAGGGCCGCGGTCAGCGTGCCGGCCATGAACTGCGCGCCGATCAGAATGCGCACCGGATGCACGCGCCTGGCCAGACGCGCCCACAGCGGAAACACGGCCATCACCGTCAGGCTGATCGCCGCCAGATAAAGACCAACATGCTCCGGCGGGGGATTGTCGAAACGCTCGGCGAAATACTGCGGATAGAAGGGAATGATCAGGTTGTCGGTGACCACCGCCAGGGCGGTCATGGCAATCAGATAGAAGCGCAGGTTCATGGGTCGGCGACAGCGAGGGCTGGGCGTTGCATGATGCACGGGGCTACGCACAAATGCGAACCGTTACGCTTGATGGTGGGGATGCGCCAGTCCCTTCGCGAGACTATCCAGCCTCACCGCGGCGCATAAAATGTTAAGCTCGCGCCCCACGAAAATGCCGCCGGCCACCCGCTGGTGCGAGCCCGATAAACCAGGTAGGACGCCTGCCGCCCTACCCTAACAGGCTGTTGAAAACACCACCCAGGTAGCAGTTGCTTCGTGAAACAGGCTGAAAATGCTCGTATACAGCGGTGAACTCCGCTTTTCTCACCTGTTTTCGGGGCTGCCATCAGCCCCGCATCGGCTACCTCGCCCACGTTTTTCAATGACCTGGTAAACCGGAACCCGCGACACAGATGATCGACTTCGGCCTCCCAGATTATGAACGCAGCAGTGCTCGCCTTGCCCCCTCGCGCCCGGTAGTGCTGTGCCTGTCCGGCCACGACCCGAGCGGAGGCGCCGGCCTGCAGGCGGACATCGAAGCGCTGCTGGCACAGAGCTGCCATGCCGCCCCAGCGGTTACCGCCCTGACCGTGCAGGACACGGTCGATGTCAGCGACTTCCGCGTGCTCGACCGCGACTGGGTGCTGGCCCAGGCCAATGCGGTGATCGCCGACATGCCGGTAGCCGCAGTCAAGCTGGGTATGCTCGGCTCGGTGGAAATGGTCGAAACCGTGCTGATGATCATGGACAAGCTGCCAGGCGTGCCGCTGGTCTGCGACCCGGTACTGCGTGCCGGCGGTGGCGGCGCCCTGGGCAAGGACGAAGTTGGTTTCGCCATGCGCGAGCGTCTGTTCGCGGTATCCACCATCGCCACGCCCAACCTGCCGGAAGCACGCATCCTCGCCGACCTGCCAGACGGCACGGCCGATGAATGCGCCAACCGGCTGCTGCCGCACATCCGCCACCTGCTGATCACCGGTGGCCATGGCGACGAAAGCGATGTGGTGCATAACCGGCTGTACCTGCGCGATGGCAGCCAGCACACCTTCACCTGCCCGCGCTTGCCCGGCAGCTACCACGGCTCCGGCTGCACCCTGGCCAGCACCCTCGCCGGACGCATAGCCCTTGGACAGGATTTGATCAGTGCGGTCGAAACTGCCCTGGATTACACCTGGCGCACCCTGCGCGACGCCGAGCGACCGGGCCGCGGTCAGTACGTACCACGCCGCCTGCCACTGGACTTCTGCTGATGGCCGCGCCCATCAGGTTGCGCGGCCTGTACGCCATCACCGATAGCCAGTTGCTCGCCGGTGGCAAGCTGCTGCCCTATGTCGAGGCTGCCCTGGCTGGCGGCGCGCGCGTGCTGCAGTACCGTGACAAGTCCGGCGATGAAGCACGCCGCCTGCGCGAGGCCGAGGCCCTGCGCAGCCTCTGCGAACGCTACGGCGCTGCGTTGATCATCAACGACGATGCCGAGCTGGCCGCCCGCCTGGGCGTCGGCCTGCACCTGGGCCAGGAGGATGGCTCGCTGGCCGTGGCCCGCGCCCTGCTGGGACGCCAAGCGATCATCGGCGGCACCTGCCACGCCCGCCTGGAGCTGGCCGAGCAGGCGGCCCGCGAAGGCGCCAGCTATGTGGCCTTCGGGCGATTCTTCAACTCCCACACCAAACCTGGCGCACCGGCGGCCACTGCCGAGCTGCTGGCCAGTGCCAAGGCGTGCGTGCAACTGCCGATCGTCGCCATCGGTGGCATCGACCTGCACAACGCCGCCCCCTTGATAGAAAGGGGTGCCAGCATGCTCGCGGTGATCCACGCCCTGTTCGCCGCCGATTCGGCTGCAGAGGTCGAACGCCGCGCGCGCGCCTTCAGCGCCCTGTTCCAACCGGCCTAATTCATTTTCAAGAGGCTCCATCATGTCCCGCTCCGAAATCCTCTTCGCCAACGCCCAGAAACACATCCCCGGCGGCGTCAACTCGCCGGTTCGCGCCTTCAGGAGCGTTGGCGGCACGCCACTGTTCTTCAAGCACGCGGAAGGCGCCTACGTGACGGACGAGGACGACAAGCGCTATGTCGATTATGTCGGCTCCTGGGGGCCGATGATCCTTGGCCACAGCCACCCTGAAGTGATCGACGCAGTACGCCGCCAGCTCGACCATGGCCTGTCCTATGGCGCGCCGACCGCCATGGAAACCGAAATGGCCGACCTGGTCTGCGCACTGGTGCCGTCCATGGAAATGGTGCGCATGGTCAGCTCCGGCACCGAGGCGACCATGAGCGCCATCCGTCTGGCGCGTGGCTACACCGGCCGCGACAGCATCATCAAGTTCGAAGGCTGCTACCACGGCCACTCCGACAGCTTGCTGGTCAAAGCCGGCTCCGGTGCACTGACCCAGGGCGTGCCGAACTCCGCGGGCGTGCCAGCGGCCTTCGCCAAGCACACCCTGACCCTGCCGTTCAACGACATCGATGCGGTCGCCGACATGCTCGGCAAGGTCGGTAGCGAGGTCGCCTGCATCATCGTCGAGCCGGTCGCCGGCAACATGAACTGCGTACCGCCAGCACCCGGCTTCCTCGAGGGCCTGCGCAGCCTGTGCGACAAGCACGGCGTGGTACTGATCTTCGACGAAGTGATGACCGGCTTCCGGGTTTCCCTTGGCGGTGCCCAGGCGCATTACGGCGTGACGCCGGACCTGTCGACCTTCGGCAAGATCATCGGCGGCGGCATGCCGGTGGGCTGCTTCGGCGGCAAGCGCGCGATCATGGAACGCATCGCTCCCCTCGGCCCGGTCTACCAGGCTGGCACGCTGTCCGGCAACCCGCTGGCCATGGCCGCCGGCCTGACCACCCTGAAGCTGATCAGCCGGCCTGGCTTCCACGCCGAACTGAGCGACTACACCAGCACACTGCTGCAGGGCCTGCAGGATCGTGCCGATGCGGCCGCCATCCCGTTCGTCACCACCCAGGCGGGCGGCATGTTCGGGCTGTATTTCAGCGGCGCTGACGACATCGTCACCTTCGACGACGTGATGGCCAGCGATGCAGAGCGCTTCAAGCGTTTCTTCCACCTGATGCTGGAAGGCGGCGTCTACCTGGCACCGAGTGCTTTCGAGGCAGGTTTCACCTCCATCGCCCACGGCGAGGCCGAGCTGAAACTGACTCTGGACGCCGCCGAACGCGCGTTCGCCAACCTCAAACAGGCATGATGAGCGGTCAGCAGCGTGCGGCGGACCTTCATTGCCGCGCATAATGGTGGAACCTGTCGTTGTGCGGCTGATCGTCTATAAGAGGCGTCAGCCGCCGATTCGAGCCAAATCGGGGTACGATTCGCACGCGACAGCGATGCGCGCGCGCCACGATGGGGCAGAAAAGCAGGCAAACACTTTGTAAGAACGCTGCGGCTTATTTCATAATGTGATGGCGGACGCATTCTTTCCGCCGTCATTCACCCTGTCAGCACCTCGAGGTATCTGGATCTTCATGAAGCGCACCGGCCGCACCCTGTCTCTGGGCTGCCTGTTGCTCCTGCTGCCATTGCTTGCACTGGCGGACGGAAACTCATTGCTGATCCCGGCGACCGGCAGCTGTTCGCTGAACGTCGCCCCCGAAGACCTGCCAGACGCCCTGCAGGCCTGCCAGCAGAGTGCCGACGGCGGCGACGCCCAGGCGCAATACGAGCTTGGCGAATTCTATTACGACGGCAGGGCCACCGAGCGCGACCTCGCCCAGGCACTCAACTGGTTCGAGCGCGCATCGCTACAGGGGCATGCGCAGGCGCAATACCATCTGGGCATGATGTTCTTTCGTGGCGAAGGCGTGGCCGCCAACAACGTGCAGGCCTATATCGTGCTGAAGATGGCTGCGGTCAATGGCTCGGACGAAGCCATGGACAGCGCTGACGAAGTGTCCCTGCAGATGCCCAGAGCGGAACTGGAAGTGGCCACCCAGGTACTGGGGCAGATCTTCCGCAACTACCTGCAGGAACTGCAGGCCGCCGATGGCCTCTCCCCTTTCGCACCGCTGAAATAGCAACGGCGGTGCAACGAAAAGCCGTAGCGCGAGCTGCGGATCGCTTGCGCTGAAACCTATTTTTCCGGCATGGGCATGGGGAACGGCATGATGTTGCCTCCACCCTTGGCCTCGCTGATCTTCGGCGTACCCAGACGCTCGACTTCGTCGATGCGCACGATCGAATGCATGGGCACGAAACTGCGCACCACGCCATCGAACTGAGCCTTGAGCTTTTCTTCGCTTGGGTCGACGACGACCTGGGTACGTTCGCCGAAGACGAATTCCTCGATTTCCAGGAAGCCCCACAGATCGCTCTGGAAGATCTGCTTGGCATACATCTCGTACACCTGGCCCTGATTGAGGAAAATCACCTTGTAGATCGGTTCACGCTTGGTCATGGGTAACGATTGGCTGGCAGTCGAAAAGGGCGCGAATCTTAGCACGGCTCTCGACTGCTTCGTCGCCCCTCTTGTCCATCGATTGTGGCCTCTGTCGACCAAGCCCCCTATAATGCGCGGTCATTTTCCGGGCTGGCCTGCATGGCCGTCGCCGAGGCGACGTCGGAGATGTTTCCTGAACACCTTTTCAATCATTCCAGGCAGTGCCATGACCAAGAAGCTCTATATCGAAACCCACGGTTGCCAGATGAACGAGTACGACAGCTCGCGCATGGTCGACCTGCTGGGCGAGCATCAGGCTCTGGAAGTGACCGATCGCCCGGAAGACGCCGACGTCATCCTGCTCAATACCTGCTCGATCCGCGAAAAAGCCCAGGACAAGGTGTTCTCCCAGCTCGGCCGCTGGCGTGAGCTGAAGCTGGAAAACCCGGATCTGGTGATCGGCGTCGGTGGCTGCGTGGCCAGCCAGGAAGGCGCGGCGATTCGCGACCGCGCGCCCTACGTCGATGTGGTATTCGGCCCGCAGACCCTGCATCGCCTGCCGGAGATGATCGACGCCGCGCGCAGCACCAAGATCGCTCAGGTGGATATTTCCTTCCCGGAGATCGAGAAATTCGACCGCCTGCCCGAGCCACGAGTCGACGGCCCCAGCGCCTTCGTATCGGTGATGGAAGGCTGCAGCAAGTACTGCACATTCTGCGTGGTGCCCTATACCCGCGGCGAAGAAGTCAGCCGACCGCTGGACGATGTGCTGGCCGAAATCATCCATCTGGCCGAGAACGGCGTGCGTGAGCTCACCCTGCTCGGCCAGAACGTCAACGGTTACCGCGGCACCACGCGCGACGGCGGTATCGCCGACTTCGCCGAGCTGCTTTACCTGGTAGCCGCCGTCGATGGCATCGATCGCATTCGCTACATCACCAGCCACCCGCTGGAATTTTCCGACGCGCTGATCAAGGCTCACGCCGAGATCCCGGAGCTGGTGAAATTCCTTCATTTGCCCGTGCAGTCGGGCTCGGACCGCATTCTGGCGGCGATGAAGCGCAACCACACGGCGCTGGAATACAAGTCGCGCATCCGCAAACTGCGGGCGGCAGTGCCGGACATCGTCATCAGCTCGGACTTCATCATCGGTTTCCCGGGCGAGACCGAGAAGGATTTCCAGCAGACCATGAAGCTGGTGGAGGACGTCGGCTTCGACTTCTCCTACTCGTTCATGTACAGCTCGCGTCCCGGTACGCCGGCCGCCGACCTTGTCGACGACACCCCGGAAGAGGTGAAGAAAGAGCGCCTGCAGATGCTGCAGCACCGCCTCAACCAGCAAGGCTTCGAAAACAGCCGTCGCATGGTCGGCAGCGTGCAGCGCATTCTGGTCAGCGACTTCTCGAAAAAGGACCCGGGCAAGCTGCAGGGCAAGACCGAGAACAACCGTTTCGTCAACTTCCAGTGCGACAATCCGCGGCTGATCGGCCAGTTCGTCGATGTGCATATCGACGAAGCGATGCCGCATTCGCTACGTGGCACACTGATCGAGCGCCACTGAGCCCTTCGCCCAGCGAAGGCAGCCAGCCACAAGCGCAGCGCGGTCGTCGGCCGCGCTTTCCCCCGGCGACAGCTAGCGCTATTCTCTGCCTTCAACCCAGCCGACTGGCGGCCAAAATACGACTTTGAATACTTCCATAGAACCTCATCGCTTCACCCTCGAACCTTTCGAAGCCAAGCGCTTCGCCAATCTCAGCGGGCAATTCGACGAGCACCTGCGCCTGATCGAATCTCGTCTGGGTATCGAAATCCGTAATCGCGGCAATCAGTTCGAACTGCTTGGCGAGGCACAACAGACCCAATCTGCTGAAAATCTGTTGCGCCGTCTCTATCGCGAAACTGACAGCACCGAGCTGTCGCCGGATATGGTGCACCTGTTCCTGCAGGAGTCGGGCATCGAGGAGCTGAACAACCCCAGCGCCCATCTCAACATCGCCCTGCGCACCCGCAAGGGCATGATCCGGCCACGCGGCGCCAACCAGCAGCTCTACGTCAAGGCGATCCTCGACCACGACATCAATTTCGGCATCGGCCCGGCTGGTACCGGCAAGACCTACCTTGCCGTCGCTGCTGCAGTGGACGCGCTGGAACGTGAGCAGATCCGCCGTATCCTGCTGGTGCGTCCGGCGGTCGAGGCCGGCGAGAAGCTCGGCTTCCTGCCAGGTGACCTGTCGCAGAAGATCGACCCCTACCTGCGCCCGCTGTATGACGCGCTCTACGAGATGCTCGGTTTCGAGCAGGTCGCCAAACTGATCGAGAAACAGGTGATCGAGGTCGCGCCGCTGGCATACATGCGCGGCCGCACGCTGAACAACAGCTTCATCATTCTCGATGAAAGCCAGAACACCACGATGGAACAGATGAAAATGTTCCTGACCCGGATCGGCTTCGGCTCCACCGCAGTGATCACCGGCGACATCACCCAGGTCGACCTGCCGCGCGGAACCAAGAGCGGCCTGACTCACGTGATCGACGTGCTCAAAGGCGTGCCAGGCATCAGCTTCACCCACTTCAAGCCCAAGGACGTGGTGCGCCACCCCCTCGTGCAACGCATCGTCGAGGCCTACGAGCGCTTCGATGCCGAACATCAGCCGTTTGACCGCCGGCCGGCGGACAACGACCCGGGTGCCAGGTCCGACAGATGATCGAGCTGGATCTGCAAGTCGCCAGTGACGGCGACCACCTACCCACCATTGGTGCCTTTCAAGCCTGGTGTGAGCTGGCCCTGCGCCAGCGCACGGCAGACTCGGAGCTGACCATCCGCCTGGTCGACGAGACCGAAGGCCGCGAACTCAATCACACCTGGCGACACAAGGATTACGCCACCAACGTATTGTCCTTTCCCGCCGACGTGCCTGATGATTTGCTGGATATCCCGTTGCTTGGCGACCTGGTGATCTGCGTGCCGGTGGTCGAGCGCGAGGCTATCGAGCAAGGCAAGACGCTGGAGGCGCACTGGGCGCATCTGGTGATACACGGCTGCCTGCACCTGCTCGGCTATGACCACATCGATGATGAGGAAGCCGAGGAGATGGAAGCGCTGGAACGATTATTGCTCGCCGAGCTGGGTCATCCCGACCCGTACGCCGGCGACGAATGAAAGCAAGGATCCCGAGTAAACCCCCATGAGCGAAGACCGATCGAGCAACGAGCAAAAGTCCTGGCTGAACAAGCTGACCCAGGCTTTTGCTCATGAGCCGAAGAACCGCCAGGAACTGCTGGAAGTCCTGCGCGATGCGCATCAGAACAAACTGCTCGACAGCGAGGCCCTGGCCATCGTCGAGGGCGCCATTCAGGTCGCGGACCTGCAGGTCCGCGACATCATGGTGCCGCGCTCCCAGGTGGTCACCATCAAGGCCACCCAGTCCCCGAAAGAATTCCTCCCGGTGATCATCGAGGCGGCGCACTCGCGCTACCCGGTGATCGGCGAGAGCCTCGATGACGTACTCGGTATCCTCCTCGCCAAGGATCTGCTGCCGCTGCTGCTCGGCGACCAGCCCGACTTCAACATCCGCGACATGCTGCGCCCGGCCACCTTCGTGCCTGAGTCCAAGCGCCTCAACGTGCTGCTGCGCGAGTTCCGCGCCAATCACAACCACATGGCGGTGGTGATCGACGAATACGGCGGCGTCGCCGGCCTGGTGACCATCGAAGACGTGCTTGAGCAGATCGTCGGTGATATCGAGGACGAACATGACGTCGAAGAAGACAGCTACGTCAAGCCGCTGCCCAGCGGCGACTTCCTGGTCAAGGCGCTGACGCCCATCGATCACTTCAACGAAGCCTTCACCACCGACTTCTCGGATGACGAATTCGACACCGTCGGCGGCCTGGTGATGAGCGCCTTCGGTCATTTGCCCAAGCGCAACGAAGTGACGGTGATCGGCGAGTTCCGCTTTCGCGTGCTGAACGCCGACAGCCGCCGCGTGCACCTGCTGCGTCTGACGCCGCTGGCGCGCTGACACGCTGTAGCGCCCTGCCAGGCGGGGCGCCTGCCACTCTCCTCTTTCGAGCATTCCGATGAATCGACTGTTCCGCCCCGGCTGGCCCGGCAATCTGATCGCTCTGCTGGCAGGTGCGCTGACCACCCTGGCGCTGGCACCCTACGACATCTGGCCGCTGGTGCTGCTGTCGATCGCCCTGCTCTACCGCGGCCTGCGTGAACTGACAACACGCCAGGCAGCATGGCGCGGCTGGTGGTACGGTTTCGGCCTGTTCGCCTCCGGCACCAGCTGGGTATACGTGAGCATTCACGACTACGGCGCCGCTTCGCCGCCCCTGGCTGCCTTTCTGACTCTGGGCTTCGTCGCCGGGCTCGGTCTGTTCTTCGCACTGGCCACCTGGTTGTGGGCACGCTGGCTACGCCGCGATGCAGCGCTGGCAACCGATGCCTTGGCGTTCGCCGCCCTGTGGGTTGCCCAGGAAGCATTTCGAGGCTGGTTTCTCACCGGGTTCCCCTGGCTCTACGCAGGTTACAGCCAACTGGACGGGCCACTGGCCGGTCTGGCTCCGGTAGGCGGTGTGTGGCTGCTGTCTTTTGCCCTGGCGCTGAGCGCTGCACTGCTCGTCAACCTGCCACGCCTGTACCGGCACAAGCCGCAATTGGCCGTGGCTCTGGCGCTGCTGATCGCGCCCTGGCTGGTCGGCGCTCTGCTCAAGGGTCATGCCTGGACTTCACCTGCCGGCGAGCCGCTGAGCGTCGCGGCGATTCAAGGCAATGTGGAGCAGAATCTCAAGTGGGACCCGGCGCAGCTCAACGCACAATTGGCGCTGTACCGGGACATGAGTTTCAGCAGCAAACCGACCGACTTGCTGATCTGGCCGGAAACCGCCGTGCCGGTCCTCAAGGAACAGGCCATCGGCTACCTCAGCGTGATGGACCGCTTCGCCAGTGACCGTCAGAGCGCGCTGATCACCGGTGTGCCGATCCGCCAGCCCAACGAGCGTGGTGAGCTGCGTTACTACAATGGCGTCAGCGTGGTGGGCCAGGGCAGCGGCGATTACCTAAAGCAGCGCCTGGTACCGTTCGGTGAGTACGTGCCGCTGCAGGAAGTCTTGCGCGGCCTGATCGCTTTCTTCGACCTGCCGATGTCCGACTTCGCCCGCGGCGAGCACGACCAGCCCCTGCTGGAAGCCAAAGGACAGCGCATCGCGACCTTCATCTGCTACGAAGTGGTCTACCCGGAGTTCGCTGCCGAAATGGCCGCGCAGAGCGACCTGCTGCTGACGGTGAGCAACGACACCTGGTTCGGTAAATCCATCGGCCCACTGCAACATCTGCAAATGGCGCAGATGCGTGCTCTGGAAGCGGGTCGCTGGATGATCCGCGCCACCAACAATGGGGTGACCGCATTGATCGACCCGTTCGGCCAGATCACCGAGCGCCTGCCGCAGTTCGAACAGGGCACGCTGTACGGTGAAGTGCAGCCCATGCAGCACCTGACGCCATACCTGCAGTGGCGCTCCTGGCCGCTGATCGTCCTCTGCAGCCTGCTGGCGGCCTGGGCCCTGATTCAGCGCCGCCGGGATGCGGTATAACGCCAAGGGCAGACCGGGCTGAGCCGGACGGCGGGCTCGGCGGTGGGCTGAAGCCCACCCTACCCCAGGGCATGAACGTAGGGTGGCGCTTTAGCCCACCAAAACCATTCAACGCCGATAGTGGCCGGAGGTTCAAAGCATGCGCTTTGGCACCTCGGGCTGTAGGCGCTGTGGTGGTGGGCTGAAGCCCACCCTACTCCCAGGGGCATGAACCGTAGGGTGGCGCTTTAGCCCACCAAAGCCATTCAACGCCGATAGTGGCCGGACATTCAGAGCATGCGCTTCGGCACCTCGGGCTGTAGGCGCTGTGGTGGTGGGCTGAAGCCCACCCTACCCCCAGGGCATGAAACGTAGGGTGGCGCTTTAGCCCACCAAAGCCATTCAATGCCGATAGTGGTCGGAGGTTCAAAGCATGCGCTTTGGCACCTCGGGCGTGGGCGCGGTGGTGGTGGGCTGAAGCCCACCCTACTCCCAGGGGCATGAACCGTAGGGTGGCGCGTTAGCCCACCAAAGCCATTCAACGCCGATAGTGGCCGGAGGTTCAAAGCATGCGCTTCGGCACCTCGGGCTGTGGGCGCTGTGGTGGTGGGCTGAAGCCCACCCTACCCCCAGGGCATGAAACGTAGGGTGGCGCTTTAGCCCACCAAAACCATTCATGCCTATGGTGGCCGGACGTTCAGAGGATGCGCTTCGGCACCTCGGGCTCTGGGTGTTACGGCGGTGGGCTGAAGCCCACCCTACCCCAGGGCATAAAACGTAGGGTGGCGCTTCAGCCCACCAAAACCATTCAACGCCGATAGTGGCCGGAGGTTCAAAGCATGCGGTTCGGCACCTCGGGCTGTGGGCGGTTTGGGTGGTGGGCCGAAGCCCACCGGGGCGCGTGTGTCGCGGGCTTGACGCACCCCGGGAGCTTACGCCCGCAAGGCAACGGATAGGCTTGCGCCCCATCGAATCGTTCACCACTAACGCCGGTAAGCCAGCGGATAGGCCAGCGAGCCGATCGCTTCATTGAGCAACAAGGTGCTTTGCCAGAAAGCCTTGCCCTCTGGCAGCCAGCCACCCAGGGGGCGGTCATTGGGTACGCCGATGAACCCCACGGGTGCGGCTACCACCTCGAAGCCCGCCTGCTCGAAACTCCAGCGCGAACGTGGCATGTGCCAGGCCTGGGTAACCAGCACCACGCGGCGCACGCCTTCGGGCTGCAGCATGGCAGCGCTTTCCTGCGCATTTTCCCAGGTGGTGCGGCTGCGCTCTTCGCGCCAACGCACTTCGACCCCCAGATCCTCGCGCATCACCTCGGCCATCAGCGCCGCCTCGCTCGGCGGTCGACCGAAATGCAGCCCGCCAGTGGTCAGAACCGGCAACCCGGAGGCCTTGGCCAGGCGTGCTGCATAGCGGGTGCGCTCCAGCGCCATCGCACTGGGCTGATCGCCGCCCCAGGCCGGGTCAGCAGAATCGCGCCCGCCGCCCAGAACGATGATGGCGTCCGCATGCTGCGCCAGGCCAGCCCACTGTTCATGGGCAACCGCCGGCTCACGCTCTATCGCTCGCGCCATCCACTCCACGGTGATCGGCAGGCTCATCAGCCACAGGCCACCCAGGCCGACCGTGAAACAGCAGGCCGCCAGACGCGGAAAGCGCCGACGCAGAAACCAGGCGAGTAACAGCAGAAGCAGAAGAATGCCGGGCGGCATGAAGAATTGCTTGAGCATGTAGCGAAGCGGCATCGAGCACCTCCGGGAAAGGGTCGAAGCCTAGAGGCTGGCGCCGTTTCAGCGCAAGCCGGCAATCGTCGAGACGCAGAAGCGATGTCGACAGCAGCTACGCATCGGGCAGAACCACCGCGGATGGCCGCCACGGCTGGCCCGGACGAGAAACCTGGTGGCGCTTGAACGGAGGCGCCAGTGGCTCCAGGCTCACCATGCCTGAGCGATACTGCTGCGCAGCAGTGGCGTGCCAGCCCTTCAACCAGTCCTGATCACTGGCCAGATAGGCCCTGATCAGTTCCAACTCGGCAACGGACAGACCGCGCACCTCCATATCCCCGGACGGCTTGTCGGACAGACGCGCCAGACTGTCGGCATCATCGAGCGCCAGCGTCAGCCGCTGCAGCAATCGTCCGTAAGGATCGTCCTGGTTTTCAATACCTGTCGAATGCCCCATCGCACACCTCGTGGCTGGACGCCATCAGGCAAGCTTAGCGTTCGCTCCGCAGAGAGCCGGGTACCGCGACAAACGGTGATGCCCCCGCCCGACAGAGCAATCAGCGTTTCCCTCCGTCAAGGGGGGTCATGTATGCTACGGCGTTTCCCGAAAGCCCCTTTCCCTAGCGCAAAGTAGCCATGCACGAACAGTATCAGCCACGCGAAATCGAAGCCGCCGCGCAATCCCACTGGGATTCGCAGAACTCCTTTGTAGTCAGCGAACAGCCCGGCAAGGAGACGTTCTACTGTCTGTCGATGTTCCCCTACCCGAGCGGCAAGCTACACATGGGGCACGTGCGCAACTACACCATCGGCGACGTGATAGCGCGTTACCAGCGCATGCAGGGCAAGAACGTCCTGCAGCCCATGGGCTGGGACGCTTTCGGCATGCCGGCGGAAAACGCCGCGATGAAGAACAACGTGGCGCCGGCCAAGTGGACCTACGAAAACATCGATTACATGAAGACCCAGCTCAAGAGCCTGGGCCTGGCCATCGACTGGACCCGTGAAGTCACCACCTGCAAGCCGGACTACTACCGCTGGGAACAATGGCTGTTCACCCGCCTGTTCGAAAAAGGCGTGATCTATCGCAAGAACGGCACCGTCAACTGGGACCCGGTCGACCAGACCGTGCTCGCCAACGAGCAGGTCATCGATGGCCGCGGCTGGCGCTCCGGCGCGGTGATCGAGAAGCGCGAAATCCCCATGTACTACTTCAAGATCACCGCCTACGCGGATGAACTTCTGAGTAGTCTGGATGAACTGGATGGCTGGCCTGAACAGGTCAAGACCATGCAGCGCAACTGGATCGGCAAATCGCGCGGCATGGAAGTCCAGTTCCCCTACGATCAGGCGTCCATCGGCGAAACCGGCACCCTGAAGGTGTTCACTACCCGCCCCGATACCCTGATGGGCGCGACTTACGTCGCCGTGGCCGCCGAACATCCGCTGGCCACCCTGGCGGCGCAGAACGACCCCGAATTGCAAGCGTTCATCGCCGAATGCAAAGGCGGCAGCGTGGCTGAAGCCGACGTTGCCACCCAGGAGAAGAAGGGCCGGCCGACCTCGCTGTTCGTCGCACACCCGCTGACTGGCGAAAAGCTGCCGGTCTGGGTCGCCAACTACGTGCTGATGCACTACGGCGACGGCGCAGTCATGGCCGTACCCGCTCACGACGAGCGCGATTTCGAATTCGCCATCAAGTACCAGTTGCCGATCAAGGCCGTGGTACGGACCAGTGCCGGTGACGAAACACCTGCACCCTGGCAGGCCGCGTACAACGAACATGGTCAACTGATCAATTCCGGCGAATTCGACGGCCTGGATTTCGAAGGCGCATTCGACGCCATCGAGGCGGCGCTGATGCGCAAGGCGCTGGGCAAATCGCGCACCCAGTTCCGTTTGCGCGACTGGGGCATCAGCCGCCAGCGCTATTGGGGCTGCCCGATCCCGATCATCCACTGCGATACCTGCGGTGACGTGCCGGTGCCGGAAGATCAACTGCCGGTCGTGCTGCCCGAAGACGTGGTGCCGGACGGCGCCGGCTCGCCCCTGGCACGCATGCCCGAGTTCTACGCATGCAACTGCCCGAAATGCGGCGCACCGGCCAAGCGTGAAACCGACACCATGGACACCTTCGTGGAATCGTCCTGGTACTTCGCACGCTACGCCTCGCCACACTACACCGGCGGCATGGTCGACCCGGCCGCAGCCAACCACTGGCTGCCGGTGGACCAGTACATCGGTGGCATCGAACACGCGATTCTGCACCTGCTCTATGCGCGCTTCTTCCACAAGCTGATGCGTGACGAAGGCCTGCTGTCGTCCAACGAGCCGTTCAAGAACCTGCTGACCCAGGGCATGGTGGTTGCCGAAACCTACTACCGCACCCTGGATAACGGCGGCAAGGACTGGTTCAACCCGGCCGATGTCACCGTCGAGCGTGATGCCAAGGGCAAGGTGATCGCTGCCAAGCTGGCAAGCGACGGCCTGCCGGTAGAGATCGGCGGCACCGAGAAGATGTCCAAGTCGAAGAACAACGGCGTCGACCCCCAGGCGATGATCGATGCCTACGGTGCCGATACCTGCCGTCTGTTCATGATGTTCGCATCGCCGCCGGACATGAGCTGCGAATGGTCCGACGCCGGCATCGAAGGCGCCAACCGCTTCCTGCGCCGTGTCTGGCGCCTGGCCCAGAGCCACGTCAGCCAGGGCCTGCCGGGGGTGCTGGATACCACCAGGCTGGACGACGCGGGCAAGGAAGTGCGCCGCGCCATCCATCTGGCGATCAAGCAGGCTTCCCAGGATGTTGGCCAGCACCACAAGTTCAACACGGCCATCGCTCAGGTGATGACCCTGATGAACGTGCTGGAAAAGGCGCCTCAGGACACCGACCAGCAGCGCGCACTGCTTCAGGAAGGCCTGGAAACCGTCGCCCTGCTGCTCGCCCCGATCACCCCGCACATCAGCCACGAACTGTGGCAGGAGCTGGGTCACGAGGAAGCGATCATCGACGCCTCCTGGCCAGCCGTGGACGAATCGGCTCTGGTGCAGGACAGCCTGCAACTGGTGATTCAGGTCAACGGCAAGCTGCGCGGCCAGATCGACGTGCCGGCCGACGCCAGCCGCGAAGCGGTCGAAGCCGCTGCGCGCAGCAACGAAAACGTACAACGCTTCACCGAAGGGCTGACGATCCGCAAGGTCATCGTGGTGCCCGGCAAGCTGGTCAACATCGTCGCCAACTGAGGCGACAACTGAGGTGTCGGCATGCTGCCGGCACCGGGTCAACGTATCGGCAACGCAGGCACCCGTGCCTGCCCATGCTGGCCAGCGGAGCCGGCGGGACAAGGGGATAACGAGATGATCAAGCGCAATCTGTTGGTAATCGGTCTGGCTGGCCTGCTCGGCGCATGCGGCTTCCAGCTGCGCGGCACCGGTGACGTGCAGTTCGCCCTGAAGGAGCTGGAGGTCAGCGCCCGGGACAGCTACGGCGATACCGTACGTGACGTACGCGAAGTGCTGGAGAACAACGGCGTGCGCGTGTTCCCGGGGGCCGCCTACAAGCTGTACCTGGCCAACGAACAGGAAAGACAGCGCTCCGCCAGCTACACCAGCTCCGCGCGCAGCGCCGAGTACGAGCGCACCATGACCCTGAACTACGAGATTCGCGGTGCCAAGGATCTGTTGCTGCTGAGCAACCAGCTCGAAGTGCAAACCTATTACGTGCAGGACTCCAACAACCTGATCAGCAACGATCAGGAATCGGCGCAACTGCGCACCGAGATGCGTCGTGACCTGGTACAGCAACTGGCCCAGCGCCTGCAGCAGATCACTCCGGAGCAGCTCGACGCACTGCAGCAAACCGCTGAAGCCAAGGCCAAGGCTGAAGCCGAAGCCCTGGAAGCTGCACGCCAACGCGAAGCCGCACAGCCGCAGCAGTCGCCCATCGAACTGCCGGTGCAGTAAGAACCTTGTTCGCGATCTTGGTGTACTTGGCAAAGAGAACCCGTATCCCTATGGATCGACGGCAATAAGGCGCAAGCGCTCATCGGCGCAGTATCTGTGGGAGCGGGCCATGCCCGCGATTTTTCGCGCGCATGGCGCGCTCCCACAGTGGATCGGCGAACGGCTGCTTTAGCCATTGCGCTGCCAGTGCGCGTGAAGGCTCGTCGAAAATCGGGCCCCGGCTCCAAGACGGATGGGGTCGCTCCTTCGGCCCTTAGGTTTAGAAACTCATGAAACTCCCCCCCGCCCAACTCGGCAAACACCTTCAGGGTTCCCTGGCTCCGGTCTACGTGGTCTGCGGCGACGAAGCGCTGCTCTGCCAGGAAGCCACCGATGCCATCCGCAGTGCCAGTCGTGCTCAAGGCTTCACCGAGCGCGAGGTGTTTCACGCCGAGGCCAACTTCGACTGGGGCATGCTCTATGAAGCCGGCGCCAGCATGTCGCTGTTCGCCGACAAGCGCGTCATCGAACTGCGCATTCCCAATGGCAAGCCAGGCGACAAGGGTGCTGCAGTGATCATCGAGTATCTTGGCCGGCCGCCGGAAGACACCCTGCTGCTGATCAGCCTGCCCAAACTCGATGGCAGCGCGCAGAAGACCAAGTGGGCCAAGGCTCTGATCGATGGCCCGCACTGCCAGTTCGTGCAGATCTGGCCGGTGGACGCCAACCAGTTGCCGCAATGGATTCGTCAGCGCCTGGCCCAGTCGGGCATGAATGCCACTGCCGACGCGGTGGACCTGATCGCCGCCCGGGTAGAAGGCAACCTGCTGGCCGCCGCCCAGGAAATCGAGAAACTCAAGCTGCTCGCCGATGGCCAGCAGATCGATGCTGGCACCGTTCAGGCGGCCGTAGCCGACAGTGCCCGCTATGACGTTTTCGGCCTGATCGATGCCATCCTCAATGGCGAAGCCGCCCATGCCCTGCGCATGCTCGATGGCTTGCGTGGCGAAGGCCAGGAATCGCTGTTCATCGTGGTGATGCTGGCCCGCGAGCTGCGCCAGCTGGCCAACCTGTCCTACCAGTTCAGCCAGGGCATCCCGCTGGACAAGGCCTTCGCCTCGGCCCGCCCGCCGGTCTGGGACAAGCGTCGACCGCTGGTGAGCAAAGCCCTGCAACGTCACTCGCCGGCACGCTGGAATGCGCTGCTGATGGATGCCCAGCAGATCGATGCCCAGGTCAAGGGCCAGGCGGCGGGCGATCCGTGGGCGAGCCTGTCGCGCCTGGTGCTGATGATGGCCGGCCAGCGTCTCAAGCTCGGCACCTGAAGCCTCCAGCGCGTATGGACATGGCTCCCGCAGCGGCGCATCATTGCTGCCGCTCGCACCGGCGCGAGCACTGATCGAGGACCTGCCATGTGCAAGAAAGCACGCCCGAACAAGGCCAAATCCATCATCGCCCAGCCGCTGTTCCGCTCACGCCAGGAACGCCCCGGCAAAGGAAAAGGCAGCTACCGCCGCCAAGCCTCCCAGCAGAACTGGGAGGCTTTTTCGTTTCTGGGGCTGTCGAAAAAGGCGGCCTGACCACTCGCACAGCCCGCATTACCGCTCATCCGTGCTAAGGTGGTCGCCTGCAAAACGTGTTGAGATGACCATGCCCAACCTGTTCATTCGCGGCCTGCCTGCCACCGCTGCGGCCAGCTTCCTGCTTTTGCTCACGGCCTGTGCCGATGCCCCTGCCCAGCCCCTGGCCACCCCGAGCGCTACGCAGGGCAATACCCCGACCAACGCCGCATTCACCCAGCCCGTTCAGGAGCAGTTGAGCTTCGAACAATGGCGTGACCTGTTGCGCAGCGACGCGATCGCCGCCGGCATCAGCCCGACCCTGTTCGACCGTGCCTTCGCTGGCGTCGTGCCGAACCCGGACGTGGTCAAGGCCGACAGCAGCCAACCCGAATTCAGCCGCCCGGTGTGGGAGTACCTCAACGGTGCCGTCTCCCCCAGCCGTGTCGCTCGCGGTCGTATCCTGCTGACGCAAAACCGTGCCCTGCTCAATCAGATCGAGCAGCGCTATGGCGTCGACGCAGAGACCCTGGTCGCCATCTGGGGCATGGAAAGCAACTTCGGCAGCAACATCGGCAGCCACAACGTGGTGCGCTCCCTGGCCACGCTGGCCTATGAGGGGCGACGTCAGGCGTTCTGGCGCAGCCAGTTGCTGGCCGTGCTGCAGATTCTCCAACACGGCGACATCGCCCCGGAAAGCCTGGTCGGCTCCTGGGCCGGAGCCATGGGGCAGACCCAGTTCATGCCCACCACCTACAACGAACACGCGGTGGATTTCGACGGTGACGGCAAGCGCGACGTGTGGACGTCCTCGGCCGATGCGCTGGCCTCGGCGGCTCACTACCTGCAAGGCTCCAACTGGCAACTGCGTCAGCCTTGGGGCTTCGAGGTCGAGCTGCCGCAGGGCTTCGACTACGCCCTGGCCGACCCGGAAGTACGCCGCAGCCTCAGCGAATGGCGTGCCCTGGGCATTCACCCGGTGAGCCAACCGTTGAACACGCCTCGTGACGACGCCAGCGCCACCTTGCTGCTGCCCGCAGGCCACCGTGGCCCGGCATTCCTGCTGATGGGTAACTTCCGCAGCATCCTGCGCTACAACAACTCCACCTCCTACGCGCTGGCGATCGGGCTGCTGTCCGACAGCCTGCGTGGCGGCGGTGGCGTGCAAGGCACCTGGCCGGAAGGCGATCGGCAGTTGGGTCGCAGCGAGCGTGTCGAGCTACAGGAGCGCCTGAGCGCCCGTGGTTTCGATTCCGGTCATGCCGATGGCATCATCGGCGCCAACACCCGCAAGGCGATCCGTGCCTTCCAGCTGCACCTGGGCTGGCCAGCCGATGGCTACCCGGACAGCAACCTGCTCGACCAACTGCGCCAGCAGAACTGAGCGCCAGGGCCTGTTGACGTTTCACGCGAGGCCGCGTCGAAACGTCAGCAGCCCCTACAGCGCCGTGACGACCGTCACCGCGCGCACTCCGGCGTTTGCGATTAGCCCGTTCCTGGGCGACCCTGTAGTCAGGCCAGCCACGTGATCCGTGAGGGCCGCACCTGCCCGCTCGCCGTGATCCGGCGCGGGTCAATGACAATAGAGAGGTCGCTATGCACGACATCGAACTGGACGACGAACAACGCATGATCCGCGACTGCACCCGGCAGTTCGCCCGGCGCGCCATCGCCCCCCACGCCGAAGCATGGGAAAAGGCCGGCTGGATCGATGACGCGGTAGTGGCCCAGATGGGCGAAATGGGTCTGCTGGGAATGGTCGTCCCGGATACCTGGGGCGGCAGCTACCTCGACTATGTGGCCTACGCCCTGGCCATCGAGGAAGTCTCAGCCGCCGATGCCGCCACCGGCACCCTGATGAGCGTGCACAACTCGGTGGGCTGCGGCCCGCTGCTCAACCATGGCAACGACGCCCAGAAGAACGAATGGCTGCCGCGCCTGGCCAACGGCGCAGTGATCGGCTGCTTCTGCCTGACCGAACCCCAGGCGGGTTCCGAAGCCCACAACCTGCGTACCCGTGCCGAACTGCGCGACGGCCACTGGGTCCTCGATGGCGCCAAGCAGTTCGTCACCAATGGCCGCCGCGCCGGTCTGGCCATCGTCTTCGCGGTTACCGATGCCGCGCTTGGCAAGCAGGGCATTTCCGCCTTTCTGGTGCCGACCAACACCCCCGGCTTTCGCATCGAACGCAGTGAACACAAGATGGGCATTCGCGCTTCGGATACCTGCGCCATCGCCCTGGAGAACTGCCGCATCCCCGCCAGCAATCTGCTCGGCGAGCGCGGCAAGGGGCTGGGTATCGCCTTGTCCAATCTCGAGGGCGGGCGCATCGGCATTGCCGCCCAGGCGGTGGGTATCGCCCGCGCAGCCTTCGAGGCGGCGCTGCTCTACTCCCGTGAAAGGGTGCAGTTCGACAAGCCCATTGGCGAGCATCAGAGCATCGCCAACCTGCTCGCCGACATGCACACCCAGATCAACGCCGCACGCCTGCTGACCCTGCATGCCGCCCGCCTGCGCAGTGCCGGTCAGGCGTGCCTGTCGGAAGCCTCCCAGGCCAAGCTGTTCGCCTCGGAAATGGCCGAGCGCGTGTGTTCGAAGGCGCTGCAGGTGCATGGCGGCTACGGCTACCTGGAGGACTTCCCGGTGCAGCGTTACTACCGGGATGCGCGCATCACGCAGATCTACGAGGGCGCCAGCGAGATCCAGCGTCTGCTGATAGCCCGGGAGCTGAAGCATTACCAACCCTAACCCTTGAGCAGACGCGCCTCGGCGTTATCCAGGTCGCGAAGAATTTCCGCCAGCATGTCATCGTCCAACTGGTTCTCCTTGCGCATCCGGTACAGCTCCAGACGCTGGGTGCGCAGTGCATGCAGACGCATGCGGTACTCCAGCTGGTCGGCCTGACGCTGATAGTCACGCGACTCCTCGGCACGGCGCGTACGGGTGCGCTCGAGCAGGTCGCGGTACTCGCTCATCAGCTTGGCGCGGATTTCGGCCGCGGCGATCGCACCGTCGGTATCCGAGGCCTTTTCATCGTCGGCCTCCAGGCAGCGAATGGCCGCCTGCAGCACCTGAGCGCGGTGCCGATTGAGCTCGCCCTCCTGGCGCGCCACGTTGTCCTGGGGCAGCAGCGGCAGCAGACTCGGCAATGCCACGCTGGCGACCAGCAGCGACACCAGGATCACACCCGCGGCGATCAGGATCAGCAGGTCGCGCTCGGGAAACGCCTGGCCATTGTTGAGCAACAGTGGCAACGACATCACGCCGGCCAGCGTCACCGCGCCCCGTACGCCCCCCAGGGTCAGTACGGCCGTCAGGGCCAGGCGCGACTGCCCGGCGAAACGGGTCGACTTGCCGCGCCAGCGCCGCAGCATGCCCGAGGTACGCCAGTAGCTGTAGACCCAGACGAAACGCAGCGCCATCAGCACCCCGTACACCGCCAGCACATAGCCCAACGCCGGCAACAGCAGTTGCCAGGCGTCGGCGTGATCACCGATGACCGCCTTGATGATGTCCGGCAACTGCAGACCAAGCAGCAGGAAGATCAGGCCGTTGAAGGTGAATTCGAGCATCGCCCACACACCGCGATTGAGCAGGCGTGTGGTGGTCTGCCGTGGCAGCAGATCGAGACGGCTCTGCATCATGCCGGCGGCAACCGCCGAAAGAATGCCCGACAGTCCCAGATGCTCGGCGGCTACGTAGGCGGCGAAAGGCAGCAACAGCATCAGCAGCACGTGGGGCGCCGGCTCCTCCCAGCCACGGGCGATCATCCAGGCCCGCAAGCGGCCCAGCAGGTAGCTCAGCGCCATACCGATCAGCAGCCCGCCGACGGCCACCAGGACGAACTGCAGGCTGGCGTCGCCCAGGGAAAACACCCCGGTCAGGGTCGCCGCCACGGCGAACTTGAAGGCCACCAGGCCCGAGGCGTCGTTCATCAGCGCCTCGCCTTGCAGCAGGTTGTTCAGGGTGCCTGGCAGGCGACCGTGAGCGATCGCCGACACCGCCACTGCATCGGTTGGCGACAGCACTGCCGCCAGCGCGAAGCAAGCCGCCAGTGGCACCTGAGGCAGCAACCAATGAATGAAATAACCCGCACCCACAATGGTGAAGAACACCAGAGCGAAAGCCAGAAACAGGATCGGTGTACGCAGCTTGCGAAACTGCCCCTTGGGCATGCGCCAGCCGTCGACGAACAACAGCGGCGGGATGAACAGCAGGAGGAACAGCTCGGGGTCCAGCCGTACATGCAGCCCCAGTACCGGTATCGCCAGCAGTGCACCGATGAGAATCTGCAGGATCGGCAGTGGCAGCGGAATGAACTGGGCGCTGATACGGGTGCCGCTGACCACCAGCAACATGATCAGGATGGTGTAGAGAAGCTGCATGGCGGGGGAAATCCTTTACGAACAAGACCGCATGGCTCGCATGGGCCCTGCATTCTAACGCGTCGTACGACGCGTGCGGACCGACTTGTGCCCTGACAGCGCCGCAAGGCGAGTCGACGTGGCATAATCCACCGCTCGGTATTAACAAGGTATTGAGGAGGATTCGACGAGTGGAATCCTTCCGAGGGAAATCAATGAGTAACGTCCTTTATGGGATCAAGGCCTGCGACACCATGAAGAAGGCCCGCACCTGGCTCGACGAGCAAGGTATCGCTTACCAGTTTCACGATTACAAGACCGCCGGCATCGACCGCGGCAACCTGCAGAAGTGGTGTGACGAGCACGGCTGGGAAACCATCCTCAACCGCGCCGGTACCACGTTCCGCAAACTCGACGACGCCCAGAAGAGCGATCTCGATCAGGCCAAGGCCATCGAACTGATGCTGGCCCAACCGTCGATGATCAAGCGCCCCGTGCTGGATCTGGGCACGCGTAGGCTGGTCGGCTTCAAACCCGAGCGCTATGCCGCCGAACTGGCCTGATAGTCACCTCAATCGAATTCGTTGCAAGGAAAAGCCCATGTCCAACACCCTGTTCAGCCTGGCCTTCGGGGTCGGCACCCAAAACCGTCAAAGCACCTGGCTGGAAGTGTTCTACGCACAGCCCCTGCTCAACCCGAGCGCCGAACTGGTCGCCAAGGTCACCGAGAAGCTCGGCTACAGCGGCGGCAACCAGGCCATCGCGCTGACCAACCAGCAGGCCGGTGAACTGGCCAGTGCCCTGAAACACATCGACGCGGTACAGAGCGCCCTGCTCACCCGCCTGGCGGAAAGCGCCAAGCCGCTGGTCGCCACCCTGCTGGCCGAAGATGCCGCCCTGACCAGCACCCCCGAGGCTTACCTCAAGCTGCACCTGCTGTCCCATCGCCTGGTCAAGCCCCACGGCCTGAACCTGACCGGCATCTTCCCGCTGCTGCCCAACGTTGCCTGGACCAGCCAGGGTGCCGTGGATCTGCTCGAGCTGACCGAGCGCCAGCTGGAAGCGCGCCTGAAAGGCGACCTGCTGGAAGTCTTCTCGGTGGACAAGTTCCCGAAAATGACCGACTACGTGGTACCCACCGGCGTACGTATCGCCGACAGCGCACGTATCCGCCTGGGCGCCTACATCGGTGAAGGCACCACCGTGATGCACGAAGGTTTCGTCAACTTCAACGCCGGCACCGCTGGCCCCGGCATGATCGAAGGCCGCGTTTCCGCTGGCGTATTCGTCGGCAAGGGGTCGGATCTGGGCGGCGGCTGCTCGACCATGGGCACCCTGTCCGGTGGCGGCAACATCGTCATCTCCGTGGGTGAAGGCTGCCTGATCGGCGCCAACGCTGGCATCGGCATCCCATTGGGCGACCGCAACATCGTCGAAGCCGGCCTGTACGTGACCGCTGGCACCAAGATCGCCCTGCTCGACGACCAGAACAACCTGGTCAAGGTGGTCAAGGGTCGTGACCTGGCGGGTCAGGCCGACCTGCTGTTCCGTCGCAACTCGCAAACTGGCGCGGTGGAGTGCAAGACCAACAAGTCGGCCATCGAGCTGAACGAAGCCCTGCACGCTCACAACTGAGCCCAGGCTTCGCCCGAGCGGGCTGTGTGCGCGTTAGACTATCGGTCTTCGCGGGCACAGCCCGTTTTCACATTTAGCGTTACGAGATCCGGATGACCCTGATTTCCCCCTGGCGCGCCGATTTTCCCGGCCTGCTGGCCCTCGACCGCGAAGGCCAGACCTACCTCGACAGCGCTGCCACGGCGCAGAAACCGCAGACGGTACTGGATGCCTTGCTGGCCTACTACGCCGGCGGAGCCGCCAATGTGCACCGCGCCCAGCACCTGCCCGGCGAGCGCGCCACCCGGGCCTTCGAGGCAACCCGCGACAAGGCTGCGCGCTGGCTGAATGCCGCCGACCGCGAGGACATCGTCTTCACCCGCGGCGCCACGGAATCCCTCAACCTGCTCGCCTATGGGCTGGAACACCTGTTCGCGGCTGGCGACGAGATCGTCGTCAGCGCCGCCGAGCACCATGCCAACCTGCTTCCCTGGCAGCAGTTGGCAGCGCGCAGGTCCCTGAAGCTGGTGGTGTTGCCACTGACGCCCCAGGGCGATATCGACCTGCAGCAGGCGACCACCCTCATCGGGCCGCGCACCCGGCTACTCGCCGTCAGCCAACTGTCCAACGTGCTGGGCCGCAGGCAGGCGCTGCACACGCTGATCCAGCAGGCTCGCGACGGCGGCGCCCTGACGGTCGTGGACGGTGCCCAGGCTATCGTACATGGCCGCCAGGACATGCAGGCACTGGGCTGCGACTTTTACGTCTGCTCCAGCCACAAGCTGTATGGCCCGGATGGCGTCGGCCTGCTCTATGGCCGGCGCGGCGCACTGCAGCGCCTGCAGCATTGGCAGTTCGGCGGTGAGATGGTGCAGCAGGCGGGTTATCTCGCCTCGACCTTTCGCGACGCGCCGCTCGGCCTGGAAGCCGGTACGCCACCGGTAGCCGGAGTCATCGCCTTTGGCGCGGCCCTGGATTACCTCGGCAGCCTCGATGCCCAAGCCATCGGCAACCACGAAGCCGCGTTGCACCGCATGCTGCTGGCCGGCCTGCACGGCTACGCGGGCCTGCGCCTGCTCGGCGAGCCGGAAACGGCGCTGGCCTGCTTTACCGTAGACGGCGTGCACAGCGGCGACCTTGCCCACCTGCTCACCGAGCAAGGCATCGCCGTACGGGTCGGCCATCATTGCGCGATGCCGCTGCTGCAACGGCTGGGGGTGAACGGCGCGATCCGCGTGTCCCTCGCCCTGTACAACGACGAAAGCGATCTGCAGCGCTTCTTCGCCGCGCTGGACAAGGCGCTGGAGCTGCTGCGGTGAGCCTGCCCGACCATGCCCGTGAAGCCTTCGACGCGTTCAGCGCATGTTCCGGCTGGGAGCAGCGTGCACGCCTGCTGATGCAGTGGGGCGAGCGTCTGGAACCCTTGACCGAGCGGCGCGATGCCGATCGTGTGCACGGCTGTGAAAGTCAGGTGTGGCTGAGTGGCGAAATCCGCGACGGCCATTGGCACTTCCGCGCCAGCAGCGATGCCCGCCTCATCCGCGGCCTGCTGGCCGTGTTGCTGGCTCGCGTCGATGGCTTGAGCGCCGACGAACTGGCAAGCCTGAATATCGCCGAGTGGTTCGACAGCCTTGGTCTGTCCCGACAGCTCTCACCTTCGCGCGCCAATGGCATGAACGCGGTGGTGCGCCAGATGCGCCAGTTGATCGAGCCGACTTAGGCGTTCGCCACGGGCCGTTCGGAAGGCCGCCGTGCTCCGGCGACAAGGCGATCGACGATACGGGCGGCGGCGACCATGCCGAAGGTGGCGGTCACCATCATCACCGCGCCGAAGCCACCGGCGCAGTCGAGCTTCACGCCGTCGCCGACGAAGGCCTTGCTCAGGCAAATCCCACCATCGGCGCCGGGGTAACGCAACTGCTCGGTGGAGAACACACAGGGCACGCTGTAGTTGCGCCCCGGCGTACGGGAGAAGCCGTAATCGCGGCGCAACGTAGAACGCACCTTGGCTGCCAGCGGATCATTGAAGGTCTTGTTCAGATCCCCGACCTGAACCTGACTCGGATCGATCTGCCCCCCCGCACCACCGGTGGTGACAATGGCGATCTTGCGGCGCTTGCACCAGGCGATCAGCGCCGCCTTGGCTGCCACGCTATCGATGCAGTCGACCACCGCGTCGAGCTCGACGGTGATGTAATCGGCCATGGTGTCACGGGTCACGAAGTCGGCCACCTCATGCACCACGCAGGCCGGGTTGATGGCCCGCAGACGCTCGGCCATCACCTCGACCTTGGCGCGGCCGACCTGGCCCTGCAGGGCATGGGCCTGCCGGTTGGTGTTGCTGACGCAGACATCATCCAGGTCGAACAGGGAAATCTCGCCCACCCCGGAGCGCGCCAGCGCCTCGGCCACCCAGGAGCCGACGCCGCCGATACCGACCACCGCCACGTGGGCAGCAGCCAGCCGCTCTGCGCCTTCACGGCCATACAACCGGGCAATTCCGGCGAAACGTTGCTCATCGAACGACATGCGGGCTCCTCTTGGTGGGCGCGCATTATAGGTAGCCTGGGCGCTCATCCCAAGCACCATCGGGCAGGCATCGCGCAGCAGCGCCAAGAGCCGCTGGAAACGCTGACACGCCAGCTCAGGCAAGCACTCAGGGCTGTGCTATACAGTCATTCATCGACGGAGTAGCATGCGCGCCAATCGGCGTTCGCCGGTCTTCTCCCCGTTCCACCTTACGGAACCTGACACAGCATGCTTTCGCGCAAGTTCGTCCTCAATCTGGTTGTATTTCTGGCAATTGCCGCCCTGTTCACCGGTATCTGGGCGCTCTACAACCGCCCGGTCACCGCGCCGGACTGGCCCGAGCAGATTTCCGGTTATTCCTACTCACCATTCCGCCAGGGGCAGAACCCGCAAACGGGCGTCTACCCGAGCGACCAGGAAATGCGCACGGATCTCGAACTGCTTTCCAAGCAGACCGACAGCATCCGAACCTATTCGGTGGATGATGCCCTGGACAAAATTCCACTGCTCGCCGAGGAGTTCGGCCTGCGCGTGACGCTGGGGGTGTGGATCAGCCCTGACGAGGAGCGCAACGAGCGCGAAATCACCAAGGCCATCGAGATCGCCAATACCTCGCGCAGCGTCGTGCGCGTAGTGGTCGGCAACGAGGCGTTGTTCCGCCGCGAGGTTACCGTCAAGCAGCTGACCGCCTACATGGATCGGGTGCGCTCGGCGGTCAAGGTGCCGGTCACCACCTCCGAGCAGTGGCACATCTGGGAGGAGTACCCGGAGCTGGCCGACCACGCGGACCTGATCGCGGCCCACGTGCTGCCGTATTGGGAATTCATGCGCATGCAGGATTCCACGCAGTTCACCCTCGATCGCGCCCGTGACCTGAAGAAGCTGTTCCCGAAAAAACCACTGCTGCTCTCCGAGGTCGGCTGGCCGAGCAATGGCCGCGTGCGCGGTGGCGCCGAAGCGACCCAGGCGGACCAGGCCATCTACCTGCGGACCCTGGTCACCACGCTGAACGCCCAAGGCTACAACTACTTCGTGATCGAGGCGTTCGACCAGCCGTGGAAAGCCGGTGACGAAGGTTCCGTGGGCGCCTACTGGGGCGTCTACAACCTCGACCGCAATCCCAAATTCAACTTCGAAGGGCCGGTCGTGGCCATTCCGCAATGGCGCTTGCTGGCGGTTGCCTCGGTGGTCATGGCGCTGCTTTCCCTGGCCTTGATGCTCATCGACGGCAGTGCCCTGCACCAGCGTGGGCGCACCTTCCTGACCTTCGTCGCGTTCGCTGGCGGCTCGGCACTGGTGTGGATCGGCTACGACTACAGCCAGCAGTACAGCACCTGGTTCAGCATGCTGGTCGGGCTGCTGCTCGGCATTGGCGCCATCGGCGTGTTCATCGTCCTGCTCACCGAGGCCCACGAACTGGCCGAGACGGTGTGGACGCAACGACGGCGGCCCTTCACGCCGGTGCTCGGCGACAGCGATTACCGCCCCAAGGTGTCGATCCACGTGCCGTGCTACAACGAGCCGCCGGAGATGGTCAAACAGACCCTGGATGCCCTGGCCAACCTCGACTATCCGGACTTCGAAGTCCTGATCATCGACAACAACACCAAGGATCCCGCGGTGTGGGAGCCGGTGCGCGACTATTGCGAAGAGCTCGGCCCACGCTTCCGCTTCTTCCACGTGGCGCCGCTGCACGGCTTCAAGGGCGGCGCGCTGAACTACATCCTGCCGCACACCGCGCCGGATGCCGAAGTGGTCGCGGTGATCGACTCCGACTACTGCGTCGACCGCAACTGGCTCAAGCACATGGTGCCGCACTTCGCCGATCCGTCGATCGCCGTGGTGCAATCGCCGCAGGACTATCGCGACGGTGAGGAAAGCACCTTCAAGAAGCTCTGCTACGCCGAGTACAAGGGCTTCTTCCACATCGGCATGGTGACCCGCAACGACCGCAACGCGATCATCCAGCACGGCACCATGACCATGATTCGCCGCACCGTGATGGACGAACTGAAGTGGGCCGACTGGACCATCTGCGAAGACGCCGAGCTCGGCCTGCGCGTGTTCGAGAAAGGCTATTCGGCCGCCTATGCCCATGACAGCTTCGGCAAGGGGCTGATGCCGGATACCTTCATCGACTACAAGAAGCAGCGCTTCCGCTGGGCCTACGGCGCCATTCAGATCATGAAGGGGCACGCCCGCGAACTGCTTGCTGGCAAAGGCAGCGAACTCAAGCGCGGCCAGCGTTATCACTTCGTCGCGGGCTGGCTGCCGTGGGTCGCCGATGGCCTGAACATCTTCTTCACCGCGGGCGCCCTGCTCTGGTCGGCAGCGATGATCATCGTGCCGCAACGGGTCGACCCACCGCTGCTGATCTTCGCGATTCCGCCCCTGGCCCTGTTCCTGTTCAAGGTCGGCAAGATCATCTTCCTGTATCAGCGGGCAGTGGGGGTCAACCTCAAGGATGCGGCCTGCGCGGCGGTGGCCGGGCTGGCGCTGTCGCACACCATCGCCAAGGCGGTGCTGTACGGGGCCTTCACCAAGAGCATCCCGTTCTTCCGTACGCCGAAGATGCGCTCCAGCCATGGCCTGATGGTGGCCCTTGCGGAAGCTCGCGAAGAAGTCTTCATCATGCTCCTGCTGTGGGGCGGCGCGCTGGGTATCGCCATCGTTCAGGGCCTGCCCAGCTACGACGTGAAGTTCTGGGTGGTCATGCTGCTGGTGCAGTCGTTGCCTTACCTGGCCGCGCTGATCATGGCACTGCTTTCCTCGCAGCCCAAACCGCTGGAGATTCCCGTGGTGCAGAGCGAGGCCGAAAACGCCTGATACCGGTGAGCGACACGACGACGGCGGCCAATTGGCCGCCGTTTTCTTTTTCAGGCTGGTGAGCGGCAACCGCACGAACACCCTGGAGCCTTTACATCCTGCGCGAAAAGGCCGAACGCCTACGAGGCAGGCGCGTTTTGCTTTAAGCTATGCGCCCTTCCCGCCCTGCACTGCTTTACGAGCATTACTTTACCGGAGTTCCCATGACGGCCCTGTCCCCCACCCTCGAGCTCGCCTGCGATCTGATTCGCCGGCCATCCGTCACGCCACTGGATGAAGGCTGCCAGGAGCTGATGATGCGTCGTCTCGCGGCCCTGGGTTTTGCCATCGAAGCGATGCGCATCGAGGACGTGGACAACTTCTGGGCGAGCCATGGCAGCCAGGACGGTCCGGTGCTGTGCTTCGCCGGCCACACCGACGTGGTGCCCACCGGCCCGGTGCAGGCCTGGCAGCACGGCCCGTTCGAAGCGCTGATCGACGAGCAGGGCATGCTCTGCGGCCGTGGCGCCGCCGACATGAAGGGCAGCCTGGCGTCGATGATCATCGCCGTCGAGCGCTTCGTCGCCGAGCACCCGAACCACAAGGGCCGTATCACCTTTCTGATCACCAGCGACGAAGAAGGCCCCGCCCACCATGGCACCAAGGCCGTGGTCGAGCGACTGGCCGCGCGCAACGAGCGCCTCGACTGGTGCATCGTTGGCGAACCGTCGAGCACGTCGCTGGTCGGCGACGTGGTGAAGAACGGCCGCCGTGGCTCCCTGGGGGCGACCCTCACCGTACGCGGGATCCAGGGCCACGTGGCCTACCCGCACCTGGCGAAGAACCCGATTCACCTGGCCGCCCCGGCCCTGGCCGAACTGGCCGCCGAGCACTGGGACGACGGCAATGCGTTCTTCCCGCCGACCAGTTTCCAGGTTTCCAATCTGAATGCCGGCACCGGTGCGACCAACGTCATTCCTGGCGAGCTGAGCGCGGTGTTCAACTTCCGTTTCTCCACCGAATCGACCGTCGAAGGCCTGCAGCAACGGGTCAACGCCATCTTCGACAAGCACGGCCTGGACTATCACATCGAATGGGCGCTGTCGGGCCTGCCATTCCTCACCGAGCCCGGCGCCCTGCTCGATGCGGTCAGCGCCAGCATCCGTAGCGTGACCGGTCGCGAAACCACGCCAAGCACCAGCGGCGGCACGTCCGATGGGCGCTTCATCGCCACCCTGGGCACCCAGGTGGTCGAGCTCGGCCCGGTCAACGCGACCATTCACCAGGTCAATGAACGGGTACTGGCCAGCGATCTCGATGTACTCACCGAGATCTACTACCAGACTCTGGTCAAGCTGCTCGCCTGATGCTCAGCTGCCCGATCTGCCAGGCACCGCTGCAGGCCGTCGACAACGGCGTGGCCTGCCCGGCCAACCACCGCTTCGACCGTGCGCGCCAGGGTTACCTCAACCTGCTGCCGGTACAGCACAAGAACAGCCGTGACCCGGGCGACAATGCCGCCATGGTCGAGGCACGCCGACGCTTTCTCGATGGCGGTCACTACGCGCCGCTGGCCGCCAGACTGGCACAGCTGGCAGCCGGTTACGGCCCGCAGCGGTGGCTGGATATCGGTTGCGGCGAAGGTTATTACACCGCGCAGATCGCCGCGGCGCTGCCAGAGGCCGATGGTTATGCCCTGGATATCTCCCGTGAAGCGGTGAAGCGTGCCTGCAAGCGTGCCCCCCAGTTGAGCTGGTTGATCGCCAGCATGGCCCGCGTGCCGCTGGCCGACGCCAGCTGTCAGTTGCTGGCCAGCGTATTCAGCCCACTGGACTGGCAGGAGGCCAAACGCCTGCTCGCCCCCGGTGGCGGCCTGCTGCGCATGGGGCCGACTCGCGACCACCTGATAGAGCTTCGTCAGCAGCTCTACGATGAGGTGCGCGACTACGATGACCAGAAACACCTCGAGCTGATCCCGCCGGGCATGCACCTGGCGCACAGCGAAACCCTGAGCTTCCCGCTGCTGCTCGCCACGCCAGAGGCGCGGGCCGACCTCCTGGCGATGACACCCCATGGCTGGCGCGCCAGCGCGGAACGCCGCGCTGCGGTGATTGCCGAAAGCTTCGAAGTGACCGTCGCCATCCGCTACGATTGGATCGAGCGTGACGCCCCCTAAAAACCTGTGCACGATCTTGCGAGCTGGAGCCCTACAATGCCTAGGCGGCCCCGCAAAAACAGACGAGGAAGCGGAGTGTACTTTTGTACATGAGCATGACTCACTTCGTTCGCCCCTTCGGGGCCGCACTGAAGTGCGTTAATCGCAAACGACTTCCGAGTCTGTTTTTAACGCGGCAGGGCCGACGCGCAGCAGATCGAGATGAGGATGAAAATGCGCCAACCGGATATCGAGATATACCTCAAGGACGCCGATCACCAGGCCATCGCCGCCTGGCTGACAGAGGCCCTGGGCCCCTGCTCCGAGTGGCAACAGAAAGGTCAGACCTTCCAGTGCCGCGCCGGCGAAGTCCCTGTGACCTGGCTGCCCAAGGCCGTGGGCAAATGGCACAGCCTGTACCTGGAGAGCGACGCCACGCCATGGCAGGATGACCTGGCCTGCGCCCAGGCGGCCTACGCCGTACTGGACGTGGAAATCCGCTGCGCACCTGGCAGCTGGGAAGAGGAAGAAAGCGATGAGCAGGCCGATCAGTGGCTGCGCATCAGCGCCGACGGCGTGCAGGAAATCACCTGGCGTACGGGCTGATCGGGCCAGGACTGCGCCCGGGCATCGCTTCGTTCAACCCGGGCGACGTTAGCGATCACCCCGCAGGCGTGCCATTCGGCTGCACGCCTCATGCACAGCTTTAAGCCTGCTCCCGTTCATATCCCCCATCGACTTTGGCAAGCCCCCCCTCAATACCCCCGTGGCCTGACGGCGAGCGAAGCGACACTCAGGCTCCAATGCCCAGCAATAGGGCCTCCGCACCTTGTAGCTAAAACACAATAACGCTACATAACGACCTAAAAACCTGTTCAATGCCCCGTAAATGATATTGAACGGTGTGACACCGCGTCGCAGGCTCGCCGTTAGCTCACTATCATATTTTCAGACATTTATTCCTGATAACGCCTTATTCTCAGATATTGCCTACATAATTCGATTATTTATCCGAATAATTCCGCATGAAAAATAACAATATCTCCGATAACTTGTAGTCATGACAAATAAACGCTCCATGAATATTGCTTACTGATCCCCTTCCTTTGCAGAATGCGGGCTATCGACTTTAGTCGATACCGTACCTCCGTCGCCCCCGGGTGAATCTGCAACGATCGCAGGAGATGCAAGCGTGCACATTGGTGTTCCTCTCGAAACCCATGCAGGCGAAACGCGGGTTGCCGCGACGCCGGAAACCATCAAGAAGCTGATAGGCCAGGGCCATCAGGTCACCGTTCAAAGCGGTGCCGGCATCGCAGCCAGCATTACCGACAGCGCCTATGAAGCGGCGGGTGCGAGCATTGGCGATGCCACGGCAGCATTCAACGCAGCCCTGATCCTCAAGGTGGTAGCGCCGGACGACACCGAGCTGGCGCGCATGCAGCCCGGCACCGTGCTGGTCGGCATGCTCAACCCGTTCAGCGTCGAGACCATCGAGCGCATGAACGCGCGCGGCATCACCGCCTTCGCTCTGGAGGCGGCGCCGCGTACCTCCCGTGCCCAGAGCCTGGACGTGCTGTCGTCCCAGGCCAACATCGCCGGCTACAAGGCGGTGATGCTGGCAGCCAACCACTACCCGCGCTTCATGCCGATGCTGATGACTGCCGCCGGTACGGTGAAAGCCGCTCGAGTGCTGATCCTAGGTGCCGGGGTCGCCGGCCTGCAGGCGATCGCCACGGCCAAACGACTGGGCGCGGTGATCGAGGCTTCCGATGTGCGTCCTGCGGTGAAGGAGCAGATCGAATCCCTGGGTGCCAAGTTCGTCGACGTGCCGTTCGAGACCGATGAGGAGCGCGAATGCGCCGAAGGCGTCGGCGGTTACGCCCGCCCGATGCCTGCCTCGTGGATGGAGCGCCAGGCCAGGGCCGTGCACGAACGGGCCAAACAGGCCGACATCGTCATCACCACGGCGCTGATTCCAGGCCGCAAGGCGCCCACGCTTTTGCACGAAGCCACCGTCGCCGAAATGAAACCGGGCTCGGTCGTCATCGATCTGGCTGCCATTCAGGGCGGCAACTGCCCCCTGACGGAACTGGACAAGGTGGTGATCAAGCACGGCGTAACCCTGGTCGGCCACGGCAATCTGCCGGCCCTGGTCGCCGCCGATGCCTCGGCGCTGTATGCCCGCAACCTGCTCGACTTTCTCAAGCTGGTGATCGACGAGAAAGGCGCCTTCCACCTCAACCTGGAAGACGACATCGTCGCTGCCTGCCTGATGTGCAAAGACGGCGAGATCGTGCGCATCAATAAATGATGGCCTCCCTCTCCTCATGGAGAGGGTCAATCACTACAAAAAGGATCACTCCGATGGATCTGATTTCCGACGGCATCTACAACCTGATCATCTTCGTGCTGGCCATCTATGTCGGCTACCACGTGGTATGGAACGTCACCCCGGCCCTGCACACCCCGCTGATGGCCGTGACCAACGCGATTTCCGCCATCGTCATCGTCGGCGCCATGCTCGCCGCCGCACTGACCGTCACCCCCCTGGGCAAGACCATGGGCACCCTGGCCGTGGCCCTCGCGGCGGTCAACGTCTTCGGTGGCTTTCTGGTCACTCGGCGAATGCTGGAAATGTTCAAGAAGAAGGCCCCGAAAGCCCCGGTGGAGAAGTAATCGATGAGCATGAACCTGATCACCCTCCTCTACCTCGTGGCCTCGGTGTGCTTCATCCAGGCGCTCAAGGGCCTGTCGCACCCGACCACCTCGCGGCGCGGTAACGCCTTCGGCATGATCGGCATGAGCATCGCCGTGCTCACCACCCTCGGCCTTATCTACAAACTCGGCAGTGAACTGGCCGTGCAGGGCATCGGCTACGTGATCGTCGGCCTGCTGGTCGGCGGCACCGCAGGTTCGATCATGGCCAAGCGCGTGGAGATGACCAAGATGCCGGAACTGGTCGCCTTCATGCACAGCATGATCGGCCTGGCCGCCGTGTTCATCGCCATCGCCGCAGTGGTCGAGCCACAGTCCCTGGGTATCGTCGCAGCGATCAGCGACCCGATTCCCCATGGCAATCGCCTGGAGCTGTTCCTTGGCGCAGCGATTGGCGCCATCACCTTCTCCGGCTCGGTGATCGCCTTCGGCAAACTGTCTGGCAAGTACAAGTTCCGTCTGTTTCAGGGTGCGCCGGTACAGTTCGCCGGTCAGCACCTGATCAACCTGGCTGTTGGCCTGGCGATCCTCGCGCTCGGCCTGTACTTCACCTTCACCGGTAATCTGACCGCGTTCGCCGTGCTGGTGGCCCTGGCCTTCATCATCGGCGTGCTGATCATCATCCCGATTGGCGGCGCCGACATGCCGGTGGTGGTGTCGATGCTCAACAGCTACTCGGGCTGGGCGGCGGCCGGCATCGGTTTCTCGCTGAACAACTCGATGCTGATCATCGCAGGCAGCCTGGTCGGCTCGAGCGGCGCGATCCTCTCGTACATCATGTGCAAGGCGATGAATCGCTCGTTCTTCAACGTCATTCTCGGCGGCTTCGGTGGCGCCACGGATGCCGGCCCGGCAGCGGGTAGCGGCGAGCAGCGGCCCGTGAAATCGGGCTCGGCCGACGATGCCGCCTTCCTGCTCGGCAATGCCGACAGCGTGATCATCGTTCCCGGCTACGGCCTGGCCGTGGCCCGCGCACAGCATGCCCTGAAGGAGTTGACCGAAAAACTCGCGCACAAGGGCGTTACGGTCAAATACGCCATCCATCCGGTAGCCGGACGCATGCCAGGGCACATGAACGTATTGCTGGCAGAAGCCGAAGTGCCGTACGACCAGGTGTTCGAGATGGAAGACATCAATGCCGAGTTCGGTCAGGCCGATGTGGTGCTGGTGCTCGGTGCCAACGACGTGGTCAATCCGGCAGCGAAGAACGACCCCAAATCGCCCATCGCCGGCATGCCGATCCTCGAAGCCTTCAAGGCCAAGACCATCATCGTCAACAAGCGCTCGATGGCCAGCGGCTACGCCGGCCTGGACAACGAACTGTTCTATCTGGACAAGACCATGATGGTATTCGGCGACGCCAAGAAGGTCATCGAAGACATGCTCAAGGCCGTCGATTGATCGACCGACGAGAGAGGCGGGGAATGCCCCGCCTTTTCTTTCGCATAACCACAATTCCTTGCACATGCTCTGCCAACAAACACAGCCCAGAGCATCAGCGGCTCGGCGAAGCAAAAATAAAAATGATGAGCTAAGCAACGACAGCGCACAATTCAAACTGTACCCGTCCCTTATCACTGAAAATCTAACGATTTACAGGTCAAAAAACTGCCAAACTTGCCGAGTCACGGCAAATCCACAAACACCGGTACAGTTGCGCTCTAAATCGACGCAACAGTTACAAAGCAACCTATCTAGTACGCTGCTTATTTACTTCAGCTGTGACTACTGCTAACCCCACGCGAGGACGAAAATAGGCACCAGAACTTACCAACCCCGCCAAAAGCGGAAGGATGCACACCATGGAACGTACCCTCAGTTCCGATCTGCTCGTCGACAACTCGTCCAAATCTGCCACCAGCCTGCCGCTGAATTTCCTCGCTACTCTGCTCCTGTGGCAGCGTCGCATCGTCAGCCGTCGCCAACTGGCGCGCCTCGACACTCGCCTGCTGGCCGATGCCGGCATCAGTGAAAGCCAGCGTTACGCCGAACTGAGCAAACCGTTCTGGCGTTGATCGCGACCGTTGAGCTTCTCCCGCAAAACCCCGCCGGCATGCAGCGCCTGCGGGGTTTTGTCGTTCAAGGGGCTGCAGGCGCTCGTACACAAACTGTGCAGGTCTTTTTCAACGGTTCGATGCAGAGCGGTTAGAATGCGCCCTTTCAGTGAACCGTAGAGCCCAGACCATGCCAATCGCCCGCACCCTCGCGTTCTTCAGCCTGTTCAGCCTGGCCGCTGGCGCCTCTGCCAGCAGCTTTCTGGTGACGACCGATACGCTGGTCAATGCCCTCGCTGCCAGTATCGAAGGCACCTCGGACGCGACCTCCTCGGTCGTCGACAACAAGGTCGTTCTGGCCGCCAAAGACGACGCTGCCAGCTTCGTCGCCAGCCAGGGCACCCTGCGTGGTGCGCACCTGGAAGCCGCCCTGCAGCACATCCGCGGCCGCCTGCCGACCCTGCAAGCCGACGACGGCCAACTGGCGCAGGCCATCCTCGCGCTTTAAACAGCTGTCATCGCTGGAACTGCGGCAGGTGTTCCTCGTCCAACCTGCCATTCCAATTTCATTCTCACCCACTCTCGGAGACCGTTCATGAAGCGTCCGTTGTTCGCCGCCGCTGCATCCCTTGCCCTGTTCGCCGGCGCCGTTCAGGCCCAGACCCTGGTGGCCACCAGCAATATCATCGTCCGCGCCCTCGACCGCACCATCGACTTCACCTCGGACACCACCACGTCGGTCCGCGACATGAAAGTGGTGGTCGAAGCGCGTGACGACGCCGCCAGCTTCGTAGCCAGCCAGGGCGACATCCGCGGTGCCCAGCTGGAAGCCGCCTTCGGCGCCCTGCGCAGCCAGGTCCCCGAAGCGCAGAACGCCTCCGATCAGGTACTGGCCGAAGCCATTCTCGCCCTGTGATAGCCCCCCGTGGCTGGTTTCTGATGCTGGCCTTGCTGGTCAGCACGGCCAGTCACGCCCAGCTCAAACTGACGCTGGATGACAACCAGCTGAACAGCGCCGAACGCCGGGCCAGTCAGACGCTGCTCGACGAAGCCGTGGAGGCCATGCCTCCACGGCTGCGCGAGGCACTCGATCGTGACGTCAAAGTGCGCTGGGTCGCACTGCCCGAGCGAATCTATGGTCGCGCCGGGCGCCTCAGCGGTGTCGAACTCAATGCCAGCCTCCTGCCCGCTCTCACCGACGGCAGCGCAGCGAATGCCGCCACCGGACGCCCCCATGGCACCGTGCGCCGCGAATTGCTGGCAACCGTGCTCCATGAAGTGACACACCTCTATGATCGCGGTGCTTTTTGGGGCGCCGAGCAGCGCAGGCTGCTGCAACGCTGCCAGCGCCAGAACCACAGCCTGGGTGCGGTCGGTCTGCCGGCTGAATGCCGTGGCCAGACCGAGCGCCGCTTCACCCTCAGCGACGATCCACGCCTGCTCGACCTGGCCGGCTGGCCACAGCGCGTCGGCACCCGGGGTGAACGCGACCAGCGCAATGGCCAGGTGGCACGCAGCCCGGACATCTACGAACTGAGCAATGCCCGCGAGTTCGTCGCGGTGAACATGGAGTACTTTCTCCTCGACCCCGAATATGCCTGTCGCCGCCCTTCCCTGGCGCGCCTGTTCAGCGAGCATTTCGGCTGGTCACCGGCTAACGCCGCGCCTTGCGGTACTGGCTACGCCTACCTCAATGCAGGCCGCGATTTCGACAAGCAGGCGCTGGCCAACCTCGATCCCGAGCGGGTCTACGAGGTGGATTATCTGCTCGCCGAAGCCAACCAGAACATGGCCAGCCGCTGGGGCCACAGCATGTTGCGCCTGGTGATCTGCGCACCGGGCCGCCCGCGCGGGCCGGACTGCCGACTCGATCTCGACCAGCACCTGGTGCTGTCCTACCGCGCCTTCGTCGGTGACGTCCAGTTGTCGAGCTGGGACGGCCTCACCGGCGCCTACCCATCGCGCCTGTTCGTGCTGCCCCTGGCCCAGGTGATCGAGGAGTACACCAAGGTCGAACTGCGCAGCCTGGCCTCAGTGCCGCTGACCTTGCCCCGCGAACGCCTCGAGCAACTGGTCGCCCGCGCCGTCGAGCAACACTGGAGTTACGACGGCGACTACTTCTTCGTCTCCAACAACTGCGCAGTGGAGACCCTCAAGCTGCTGCGTAGCGGTACCGATCTGCCGCGCCTGCAGGATCTCGACAGCATCACCCCCATCGGCCTGCTGGAAGTGCTCGAGGCACGCGGCCTGGCCGACAGCAGCATGCTCGAGGACTCCCGTGAAGCGCTGCGCCTGGGCTACCGCTTCGACTCGTTCCGCGACCGCTACCAGGCCATGTTCAAGGTATTGCAGCAACGCCTGCCGATCCGTGAACAGCGCGTCGAGGACTGGCTGGAGCAGCCGTCCAGCGAACGTCGTCAGTGGTTCGAACAGGCCGACCTGCGCGCCAGTGCTGCCATGCTGCTGCTCGAGCAGGCCGCGATGCGCCGTCAGTTGCTGCTCTCCCAGGACGAACTCAAGCAGCGCTACCTGACCGGCCGAGCCGCCAAGGACCCGAACCTGGACAAGGCCGGCGACGCGCTGGAGCAGATCCTCGCCGGCACCGGCTTTCTCAGTCGCCCGGCGGAACTGCTCGAGGGCGGCTATGGCCTGCCGCAACAAGGCGAATGGCAGCGCCTGGAAAGCGAAACCCGCAATCGCCAGCAGCAACTGAGCCTGCTCAGCGCCGACCTCGACGAGGAAGTGCGCCGCCTGCTGGAACCTCAGCGCCTGGCCGAGCTGGAAGCCAACGAGGCCAACCTGAAGCTGCTGGGCGAGCACCTGCGCAAACTGCACAAAGCCAGCGGTGGCCTGCAGTTGTAGCGATCGTCGGCGATACTGAAGTTTGTACGCCGATTTTCAGGATTGTGCGCTGGCGCAAATATCCTGCATCGATACTTGTACATCAAATCGTTTATGTAGAACTTTTCGAAGTAAGGCCCAGTCGGACCTCTGCCCCCTGACTGGAATAGCCGATGACCGAATTGACCATTCGCATCGCTGAAGTTGCCCCAGGCCACGATGCGCGCCTTTCTGTCGCCACTCGTTTCAGCGATCTGCCCTCCCTGCTGCAAGCCACGGCTTTCGACGTCGTCGTGCTGAGCGCCACCGATGCCGAGAACCTGACCATGCTGCAGGCGCTGCGTCGGCAACCTGCCTATCGGCTGACACTGATCTACTGCACCAGCCAGGGGCCACTGGCCAAAGCGTTGAGCGAAGGGCCACCGCCGCTGCAGGCCAGCGTGATCCAGCAGGCCTGGCAACAATGGCGCGAACGCCTCAACGTCTTCAATAACGGTCGCACTCCCGAAGGCCTGGAAGCACAGTTGCTCGCCTATCTGTGGTTACGCGCCCCCGGTACGCTCAACGCCGTGCGCGCGCCGCAGTCGGCCCGCCATTACGTCTACCCGCTGGCCGAGGCCCTGGGCGACGACCAGGTCAACGGCCTGGCGCTGGTGCAGAATCTGGCACAACGCAACCTGCTCGACAGCAGCGCGCTGGTCGACCGCATTCGCCTGTGCCGCAGTTGTGGCAGTGGCCACCTGAACTACGTCGACGTGTGCGTGGAATGCAATTCCCTGGATATCGCCCGGCAGCCGTCGCTGCATTGCTTCACCTGCGGGCACATCGGCGCCCAGACCGAATACCTCAAGGATGGCGCGCTGGTCTGCCCCAACTGCCTGACCCGCCTGCGCCATATCGGTACCGACTACGACCGGCCGCTGGAAAACTACAACTGCAACAGCTGCGATGCCTTCTTCGTCGACGCCGACGTGCAGGCCCGCTGCCTGGATTGCGGCGAACACCACGCACCGGACGAGCTGCAGGTCCGCGAGATCCGCGACTACCAGCTTTCCGAAGGTGGCCTGCTCACCGCCCGCCAGGGCCTGGAGCGCAACACCGACAACTACTTCAATGGCCTGTCGGTGGTCGGTGCCAATACCTTCAAGACCTTGCTGGACTGGCAGCTGGAATTGATCGAGCGACACAAGGCACCGACCTTCGCGCTGCTCGGCATGCGTTTTCGCAACCTCGGCCGGGTACTCGAACGTCTCGGCCCGCAGCGTGGCCACGCCTTGCTCGACACGCTGATCGAACGCATTCAGGTGGCCATTCGCGACACCGACCGCTGCACGCGGACCAGCGAGGAACAACTCTGGCTGCTGCTGATGTACACCGACTCCGCAGGCCTGCGCCGGGTGACCGAACGCATCAATGAAATCAGCGAGCTGTTCGTCGGCGAGGATCTGCAGGACATCCGCCTGACCACCAGTGGCTGCGTCGCTCCCGCAGGCCTGATCGACAAGGAAGACGCCGAACTGCTGATGGCGCGCCTCGCCGGAGAACTGTGATGAACGCGCTGGTCGAGCACCTGCACGCCTGGCTGGGCGAGATCTACGGCGCCAACGGCCACTGGCGGCTGTTTCTCATGGTGTTCCCATACTTCCTGCTGCTGGAGGTGCCGCTCAACCTGATGGTATTGCTCGGTACCCTGCGCTGGTTCGTGCGCAAACGCAGCGCGCTGCCGGTGCACAACACCTGGCACCCACGGGTGTCGTGCATCATCACCTGCTACAGCGAGGGTCGCGATGTCGAATTGACCCTGCGCAGCCTGGTGGAGCAGACCTACCCCGGCATGATCGAGATCATTCCGATCATCGATGGCGCCGCCGCCAACGACGCGACCACCTCCGTGGTGCGCCGCTTCAAGGCCGAACAACGGCTGCCGCGCAACCGAGTGCTACGCCCCATCGCCAAATGGCAGCGCGGCGGCCGGGTGTCGTCACTCAATACCGGGCTGGCCTACAGCAGCGGCGAGATTCTCATCAACGTCGATGGCGATACATCGTTCGACAACGACATGGTGGTGCGCATGGTCAGCCACTTTCGCGATCCCAAGGTGCCCGCCGTCGCCGGCAGCCTGCGCGTACGCAACGCCAGGCAGTCATGGGTGGCACGCATTCAGGCGCTGGAATACCTGCTGTCGATCCATATGTGCAAGATCGGCCTGGCCGAGTGGAATCTGGTCAACAACGTGTCCGGGGCCTTCGGCGCCTTCCGCCGCAGCTTCCTCCAGCAGATCGGCGGCTGGGACACCCACACCGCCGAAGACCTGGACCTGACCCTGCGCATCAAGGCGTACTTTCGCCGCTACGGCCTGCGCATCCCGTTCGAACCCCAGGCCATCGGCCACACCGATGCACCGGCGACCCTGCGCAGCTTTCTCGACCAGCGCCTGCGCTGGGACGGTGACCTGTTCTTCGTCTACGTACGCAAGCATCGGCATGTGTTCACGCCGCGCCTGCTCGGCTGGCCGAACTTCCTGATGCTGATGGTCAGCGGGCTGTTCTTCCAACTGGTGCTGCCCTTCATCATCCTTGGCTACAGCCTCGTGGCGGTGATCATCCTGCCGTTCACCGCACTGATTTTCTATTCGCTGCTGATCTACGCGCTGTACCTGATGATGAGTGCATTGCTGTACCTGGGCCTGATGCTGATGGTCAGCGAGCGGCCACGTCAGGACCTGGCGCTGATCTGGGTGCTGCCTTTCTACCCCTTGGCGATGTACGCCCTGCGCTGCTGGAGCGTGGTCGCCATTCTCAATGAAACCCTGCGGCGCGGGCACGAGGAATCGAGCATGGCGCCCTGGTGGGTTCTCAAACGGGCCAACCGCTTCTAGGGCTTTGATATTCGATGACTGCACCACGACCTTCACGTCTGCTGCCGCTGCTGTGCTGCGCGCCGCTGCTGGCCAGCGCCGCACCACTGACCCTGGAGCAGGCCTTGCAACAGGCCGGTGACGGCAACCAGGCGGTCAATGCCGAACTGCAAGCGCGCTATGCCGCTCGCGACCAGCGCGAAAGCGAATCCGGCTGGGAGATGTTCGGCAATGCCAACGTCGGCCGTTACCGCGAACTGGTGACCGACGACGTGCGCGATGATTACTACGGCCGAAGCTTCGCGGTTGGCGTGCGCTATCCCCTGCTCGGCAGCCTGCGCCGCCGTGTGGATGCGGTGCGCGACAGCGAACGCGACATTCGTCTCGGCGAGACCGAACAGGGCTACCAGCGTGCCCAGCAGCGTCTGGCGATCCGCAGCACCTACGCGGACTGGTGGCGCGCGACGGAGGAACAGAAGCTCTGCGAAGGCGTTCAGCAAGCGGCCCGTGATGCCGACCAACAGGTGCAGACGCGTCTTAACGGCAACTGGATTCTGCCCTCCGACGCGCAACTGATGCGCAGCGAATGGACGGCAGTGAGCCGCCGCTGCGCCATGCAGAATGGCCTGCTGGAAGATATCCGCGCCAGCCTGCAAAGCCTCGGCGTACAGGTCGATGCCCATGACACACCGGTCGCAACCGCCCTGGCTAGTGAGCCGCAACCGCTGCAGGCCTGGCAAACGCAGCTGGAGGACAACCCGCGCGTGGCCGGGCGCAGCGCCGAATTGGCCAACGCCGAACTGGGCCGCAAGCAGCCCTGGTACAGCTCCATAGAATCCTATGTGAACGTCGCCCAGACCCTGGAACAGCGCAGTGGAGCGAGCGATGACGGCAGTGGCCTGAGCGCCGGTATCACCTTCTCCGCTCCATTCGACCTGCTCGACTACGGCTCTGCCCGTGGCCGTGAGGGTGAGGCACGCTACCAGGCCGCCGTGCAGGCGCTGGAACGCGAGCGCGGCAACGTGCTGCGCGAACTGGGCAAGGTGCTGGAACAGCAGCGCCGCGAACTCAATGAATACCAGTGGCGCAGCGAGCGCCGTGAGGCGCTGGACACGATCATCGCCGAACGACGCCAGCGCGGCAGCCTGGATGCGGGTGAAGCCAGCCTGCGGCTGCTGCAGGCCCAGGTCGATCACTACAACGCCGGGTTCGCGCAGATCTCCGCCTGGCACGGTGCCTGGCTGCAGGACTCGGCGCTGCGCCTGTTCGGCGATGACAGCGCCGGTTTCGAACGCCTGCTCGGTAACCGTGTGGTGCACTGGCAGGGTGAAAACACCGTGATGCCCGCCCAGGTGGCCACGCAAACCCAATGGAATCAGGGCGTCTACATCTGGGACAGCACGGCGCTGCTCGCCCCCGACCAGCGCCCCGGCCAGTTGAGCGCCTTGCAGCAGGCCGGTATCAGCCAGTTGCACGTCGGGCTGACCAGCTTGCAGGTCGCCGATATGCGCAACACCCGCCAGGCACTGGCCGAACTGCTGCAGGCCGCTCACGCACAGAATATGCAAGTCACCCTGCTGCTCGGTGATCCGGACTGGATGAAAGCGCGCCAGCGCCAGGGGCTGATCAGTCTGATCGGGCAACTCCGGGACCTGCCTTTCGATGCCCTGCACCTGGATCTGGAAGTCGAGCAGCTCGGCTGGCCGGTCCCGGATCAACGCCTGCGCGACTGGCTCGACACCCTGCGCGAAGCCAAGGCTGCCGCACCCTGGCCGATCAACCTGTCCAGCCACCCGCGCTGGTTCGCCGAAGAAGCCGCGCGCAATCCCTGTGTGCCTTGCGAACTGCAGCGCATCGGGGTGGGCGAGATCAGCCTGATGATCTACACCCGCAGCCCGCAGAGCAGCGCCAACCGCGCCCTGGCTATCGCCAGGCAATGGCCGGCGCTGAAGCTGCGTCTGGCGCAGAGCGTGGAGGTCGATCAACCCGCCGATCTGAGCTGGGCCGACGCGTCCCATGAGCAATTGCAACAACAGGTACTGAACTGGCAGAACGTTCTGCACCCGGCTGGATTGGGCGGAATCGACTGGCAATCCTGGACTGATTACCCGAGAAGCCGATGAAGATACGTTTCAATAGCCCCAAGGAAAGACACCCGACCCAGGACAATGGCGTGGAGGTGCTCTACGCCCCCGGCAAGCGCCTGGCGTTTCGCCTGCGCTGGTACCTGATCCTGTTCCTGATTCTGTTGCCCGCCCTGTGGCTGGCCGGTCGCTACGGCCTCGAGCTGGTGCGCATCGAGGCGCCGGCGCTGGTCCGCTTGCCGACCCTGGAAGTACGCGCCATGCAGCCCGGCCAGGTCAGGAACATCGCCGTGCAGGCAGGTGATCACGTGGACGTCGGCGCGCCGCTGGTGGAACTCGACAACCCCGAGTGGCGTTTGCGCCTCAACCTGCTGCAAGGCAGTGCAGCACCTGCCGCCGCGCCGCTCGGTGATCTCGGCACACGCAATCGTGCGGTCCTGCAGAGCCTGGTCAACCGGGCCTCACAGCGGGTCAACGACACCCGTCGCCTGGTGCAGCAAGGTGCCGCCACCCGCGGCGAGCTGGTCGAGGCGCAGAACGCGCTGGATAGCCGTCAGGCCGAATTGCTGGCCTTCGAACGAAGCCTCAGTGGTGGCGGCAGCAGCGAAAGCGACCGCTATGAGCGCCAGCAACAACTCGAACGCCAGTGGCTGACCGGACAATTGCAGCAACTGAAGGTCGCCGCCAGCGAGCCGGGACGGATTGCCGAAGTGGTCACCGCACCGGGCGAGAACGTGGGTCCCGGCACCTTGCTGATGCGCCTGGAGCGCAGCGGCCCGGCGCAACTGTGGGTGTACCTGGACCCCAAGGACGTCGAACATGCCACCCCGGGTTCGCAGCTCGACGTGCGCCTGCCCGACGGCGGCTGGACCAGGGCCGAAGTGATCAACCCCGCGGAAAGTGCCAACCCGCTGCCCAGCGACCTGCGTCAGCCGTTTCGCAGCCCGACCCGCGGCCTGATGGTACCGGCTCGCTTCACCGAACCACTGGCCAACGAATGGCGCGTGGACTCGCTGCCGGTGCGGGTCCGCTTCCCGAACGAGCGCTTCACCCTGTTCGGCATGCGTTTCTAGATGGCTGGCGAAACCATGACCCCAGGTACCAGTCAGGACATGGCGGCACTCTTCCAGCCCGAACCGATACAGTGGGGATTGCGCGGCGATCCCTACCTGTGGGCGGACATGGCCGCGACATTGGCAGGCACCGCTCTTCCGGCAACGGCAGCGCAGCTGGATGAGCTGCTGCAGGCGACCTTCGAACGGCTGGTCGGCACGAGAGCGGACTCGCCGACCTCGTGCGTGTTCGTCGACCGCTACAGCCACGGCGGCATGTCATCCGGGCGGGTCAGTCTGGTGTTCTGGCAGGAAACCGGCCTGCCGCTCCTGCGAACCCGCTACGGCGAATCCTGAACGGCCCGCTCTGCGCCGCGAGCGAATAGCGCCAGTGCTCAACTCGCCGGGTCGGGAAACCTGACCACCGCACTGAAGCCCTGCGGGCTGGCGTTGGCGAAGCCGATGGAGCCGCCCAGATGGCGAGCGATCATACCGACGATGGCCAGCCCCAGCCCTGCGCCCTGAGGGTTGCCCGCACTGTGGAAACGCTCCCCAAGACGCGGCAACCGCGCAGCCTCGACACCGGGCCCCTGGTCGACCACCTGCAGGTGCACGCCCTTGCCTTCGCGGCGAACCCGCACGCTCACTTCGCTGCCGGGTGAGGAGAAGGTCAGCGCGTTGCTGACCAGGTTCTGCAGCAGGATGACGATCAGACCGCGCTCGCCCTGAATCACCACGGCTTCCTCTGCCTCCAGTTCCAGCTCGATCTGCCGATTCAGCGCCAGCGGCGCGAGATCGGCCAGCTCCTCGCGCACCACCGCCGTCAGGTCGAGGGGCTGCAGGCTCTGCGAAGGGGATTCCAGACGGGCCATGGTCAGCAACTGACTGGCGATGCGGGTGGCACGATGCACGCCCTGCTGCAGGAAAGACAGGGCTTCGTCGCGCTCCTGCACGCTGCCGGCCTGCAGCGCGTTGCGCACATGGATATCGAGGATCGCCAGGGGGGTGCGCAGCTCATGGGCCGCATCGGCGATGAAACGTCGCTCCCGCTCGAGCAGCGCACGCAGTTGGCTCAACACGTCATCCAGGGCCAGGCGCATCGGTTCCAGCTCCGGCGGCAGCGGGCCAGCCAGCAAAGGCTCGAGGCTGTGTTCGGGGCGCTCGCGCAGTTGCTGCGCCAGGCGCTGCAAGGGACGCAGCCCCCAGCCCAGCAGCAGCCAGATGAAAGCGGCCAGCAAGGGCAAACAGACCAGAGTCGGCATCAGAGTGTGCTGAAGAATCTGATGGATCAGGTCCTGACGCAGGTCCTCACGCTCGCCGACCCAGATGCGCAGGCCCTGACCGGCATCCTCCAGCAGCACACCACACCATTCCTGATCATTGAGGAAGAAGTCGTGAATCCCGGGTGCGGGCGGTGACGCCAGTGGCGGTGCCTGTTCGGAACGCACCAGCAGCGTGCCGTCTGCGGCCCACACCTGGAACGCTAGGTTGATTTCATAAGGGTGCGAAAAGATGCCTTCGGCGGAGAGGTCCAGGGCGTTGTCCAGCGCGCGCCGAACGAACGGCCAGTCGATCGGCTGGCCATCCGGCTGCTGCAGCATGCCTTGCAGCACCCGGGCGGCTTGCACCAGCTGGGCATCATAGACCGCCTCGGTCTGCCGATGGCTGTCACGCAGGGCGAGCAACACCAGGGCAAGGCTGCCGGCGAGCACCAGGGCGATGGTCGGCGCGAGGATGCGCGTACGGATGGAAATCATGGCGTTCGCTCCACCAGGTAACCGACCCCGCGTACGGTGCGGATGAGATCGCTGCACAACTTGCGGCGCAGATTGTGAATCAGCACTTCCAGCGTGTTGCCCGGGCCGCTTTCCTGCCAGCCATAGAGGGCGTTGCCGAGGCGCTCACGGGTGACCACTACCCCAGGGCGGATCAGCAACTGGTGCAACAGCTGATACTCCATGGGCGTCATCGGCACACTGCGGCCCTGATAACGCACTTCCTGAGTCGCCGGGTCGAGGCTCACACCGGCGAACTCCAGTACCGGCTGGGCCCTGCCCTGGCTGCGACGCAGCAAGGCACGGATACGCGCTTTCAGCTCCTCGGGATCGAAGGGTTTGACCAGGTAGTCGTCGGCGCCGGCATCCAGACCGAGGATGCGATCCTCCATGGCGTCACGGGCGGTGAGCACCAGCACCGGTACGGCATTCTCGCTGCGCGCGCGCAACTGGCGCAGCAGCGTCATGCCATCCAGGCGCGGCAGGCCGAGGTCGAGCAGCACCAGATCGAACTGCTCGCTGCGCAGGGCGTGGGCGGCTTCGACGCCGTCCTCCAGCCAATCCAGCGTATACCCTTCGCCACGCAGGGCGACCCGGATTCCGCGCGCCAGGGCGCGATCGTCTTCAACCAGCAGGACACGCACTGGACGCACCTCGTCAGAAATGGCGGCCGCCATGATGCGCCGCCTGCAGCCCGTTTTGCACGGACAGATGTTACCGAGATTTGCCCATTAAGACTTTCCTAAGCTTCGCGCCGCAAGGTGCTACTCACCATCACAGGAGAGTCACACCATGCGCTACTTCGCCCTTCTCGCACTGCTGCTAGGCAGCCCGCTGGCCCTGGCCAGCACCGAATGCACCACCGCCGACCGCTCGACCTGGCAGGACCCGGAGAAATTCCAGGCGCAACTCAAGGAACAGGGTTACCAGATCAGCAAGTTCAAGATCACCAAAGGCAACTGCTACGAGATCTACGGCTTCGACAAGGACAAGCGCAAGGTCGAGATCTATCACGATCCGGTATCCGGCAAGGCGATCAAGACCGAGATCGAAGACTGATGCACGCGGCGACGATAAGACTCTGGGATCCGCTGATCCGGCTGTTCCATGTGTCGGTGGCCGGGGTCTTCGTCGCCAACTATTTCTTCACCGAGGAAGGTGACGACTGGCATACCTGGCTCGGCTACTACGCCTGCGCCTGGCTGGCGGTTCGTCTGGTGTGGGGCTTCGTCGGTTCACGCAGCGCCCGCTGGGCAGACTTCTGGCCGACTCGCGCGCGCCTCGCCGAACACCTGGCTCACCTGCTCGGGGGCAAAGCCTATCGTCGCCTCGGCCATTCGCCGCTGGGCGCCCTGGTCATGCTGCTGATGATGGCGGCCATCGCCACCCTGGGCATCAGCGGCTTCCTGATGCAGGAAGTGGACGCCCTGTGGGGCGCCGACTGGCCACTCACGTTGCATGGCTGGGTGGCTGACGGCCTGGCCGCTCTGGTGGTCATCCACATGGCCGCCGCACTGATCGAAAGTATCCACCTGCGCGAAAACCTGCCGCTGTCGATGATCACCGGCAAGCGCCGCGCCCATTCCGAAGACCGCTGATCCCTCAGGAAAAACCCATGCTGCCCATACGTGCGCGTTTTAGCTCTGGAGCGCTGCGCTCCTGGTTGTCGCTCGTGGCCCTGGCCACCCTCAGCTGTCTGTTGCTGCTCGCCGATGATTTTCTGCAGCAGTTGTTCACCCCCAACAACCGTGCCGAACTGGAATTCGGCTATGTCACGGTGCTCTGGCTGTTCAGTGCCGGGCTATGGCTATGCAACCTGCGTTGGCTCAGCGCAGCCATCCTGATGCTGTTCGCGGCGATGCAACTGATGCAACTGGCCAACATCAGCTTCTTCGGCGAGCCGCTGACCGCCATCGATATCCAGTCGCTGCTCAACGACCCCGGCGAGGTTCGCGAAACCGCGGCGCACAGCTTCGCTCAGCACTGGCCGGTGCTGCTCTGCGTGGCCATTCCCTACGCCCTGCTGCTCGCCCTGCACCTGCGTCTGCCGGGCAAGATCAGCCTGCCGGAGAGCCGCTGGGCACTGGTGCTGATCGCCGTGGTGCTGCTCTCGAAACCCTATCGAGCCACCTACCGCAACCTCGACTCCTTCGCCGCCAGCCCCAGCCGCAGCGCGCTGCACAACAACCTCAACGTGTTCTCCGCCTGGGCAGTGCGTCTGGCGTTCAAACCGGAGGTCGAGCTGCCACCCGCGCCTTTCGCGCCATACGCGCTCAGCCCCAGCCTGAGCGAGGCGAAACATGTCTGGCTGGTGGTCGCCGATTCGCTGCGCAGTGATCGACTCGGGGTGTTCGGCTACGGCCGCGATACCACGCCACAACTGGCCAGCTACCTGCGAGACCATCCCAGCGCCTTCGTGCGCCCCGGCATCGCCGCCGGGGTGGCCACCGATGTCAGCCTCCCCTACCTGATCAATCCGATTCGTGAACCGGGGCAGGACTCGCAACTGCGCACGGGTGACATCAACCTGTTCCGCTTCGCCAAGCAGGCGGGCTTTCGTACCCACTGGATCTCTTCCCAGGAATCCAAGTTGCTGGCCAATCTGGGCAGCCGCTATCTGGACGTGTCGATTACCCGCGAGGACCACCCGGTACGTTTCCTCAAACAGCAGGATCGCGCCCTGCTCGACCTGCTCGACAAGCAGCGCTGGGGCGAGCGCAATTTCGTGGTGCTCAACCTGCGCACCGCCCACCTGCCCTATGCGCAGAACTACCGCCATGAAGCCAAGCCGGCGCCCTGGGCCGACCAGGGCGCCAACGGGCAGAGCAATGCCTATGACAACTCGGTGCACTACCTCGACAGCCTGCTGGCCGAGGTCATCGCCGATTTCGACCGGCTGGAGGGCGAGCGTTACCTGGTCATCACCGGCGACCATGGCCAGCGCCTGGGCGAGGGAGGCCACTGGGGCCACAACGATCTGGTGCCGGAAGTCAGCGACGTGCCGGTGATCGTCATCGGCCGCGAGGCGCAGCCGCAGGTCATGTCGAGCCTGTCAGCGGAACGCTGGATCAGCCACTACGAGGCCGGCAAATGGCTGGCCGCACGCCTCGGCACGCGCATCCACAACCCCAACCTGCGCCCCAACGAGCACTTCGTGCACGGCAAGCTGCTGTTCACCGACAACTTCATCCAGCGCGTCTGCGAAACCCCAGGCGGCCTGATCCATCACCCGCCGCAGCAACTGAGCATGCTGCTCAAACAGCCCGAGGCGCGCTGCGAGGGCTGACCCGTACGGCGCAGGTGGCTTGCACCACCTGCGCTCCCCCCCTCAGCCAACCGGCTTGCCCGCGGCACGCTCGCGGAAGGTCAGCAGGAAGGCCAGCAGCACGCCAGCCGAGAACACCGCCGGGAACAGCCAGATGCTGAACCAGTCGTGGGCACCCTGGCTGGAATAGTGATCGGACACCATGCCGGCCACCCAGAAACCGATCAGCATGCCGACACCATAGGTGGCCAGGGTGATCAGGCCCTGCGCCGAACTCTTGATGCTCTCGCCGGCCTTGCCGTCGGTGTAGATCTGCCCGGAGACGAAGAAGAAGTCGTAGCACACGCCATGCAGGACGATACCGGCGACCAGGAATGCCACCAGCTCGCCGCTGTTGCCGTAGGCGAACAGCACATAGCGCAGCGCCCATGCCGCCATGCCCACCAGCAAGGTCACCTTGATCCCGAAGCGCTTGATGAACAGCGGCAACAGCAGCATGAACAACACTTCCGAAACCTGGCCGAGGGTCATCATGCCGGTCGGGTTGGCGACGCCGATTTCAGTCAGGAACAGGTTGGCGTTCTGGTAGTAGAAGGCCAGCGGAATGCAGATCAGGATGGAGGCCAGAAAGAAGGTCGCGAAGCCGCGATCCTTGAGCATCTGCAAGGCATCCAGACCGAGCAGGCGCTTGATGCCGGTCTGCTGGCCGGGCACCGGAGGCGTCGCTGGCAGGCTGAAGCTGTAAAGCCCGAGCAGCAGCGAAGCACCGGCACAGAGCAGAAAGGTGTTGCGCAGGGCGCCAGCGGCGATGGCCTGCTGGGCATCCCAGGCGAACACGAAACTGATCACCAGGCCGGCCACGATCCAACCCAGCGTGCCCCACACCCGCACCCTGGAAAATTGCGCCGCCGGGTCGCTCAGCTGCCGGAAGGCCACCGCATTGACCAGCCCGAGCGTCGGCATGTAGACCACCATGTAGCAGAGCACCAGCGGATAGAAGGTGGCGAAATCCTCGGCCCGGTAGAGCTGGTATAGCAGTACCGCGCCGCCTAGGTGGAGGATCGCCAGCAGGCGCTCGGCATTGACGAAGCGGTCGGCGATCAGGCCGACCACGAAGGGCGCCAGAATCGCCCCCCAGGACTGGGTCGCGTAGGCCATGCCGATCTGTCCGCCACTGGCCTCCAGGGTGCGCCCCAGGAAGGTACCCAGGGTGACGAACCAGCCTCCCCAGATGAAGAACTGGAGAAACATCATCACGCCCAACCTGACATTCAAAGTGCTCATGTTCTTATCCTTGTTGTTGTTCACGAGACTGCGTTAAACATTATTCAGTCCAGGCCCAGCAGCCCCCGATTGCGCGACGCGCTGCTGGTGACCCCGGCAAAATCGTCGAAGGCGCGCTCCGCGCGGATAATCAAGTGGCGCGAGATGAACGCCGCCCCTTCGCCAGCGCCCTGGGCGGCGTCCTTGAGGCAGCACTCCCACTCCAGCACCGCCCAGCCCTGGTAGCCGTACTGGGTGAGCTTGCTGAAGATCGCCTTGAAGTCGATCTGCCCATCGCCCAGCGAACGGAAGCGGCCTGGCCGATCGACCCACGACTGATAGCCGCCATACACCCCGGAACGGGCATCGGGCCTGAACTCCGCGTCCTTGACGTGAAACATGCGGATGCGCGGGTGGTAACGGTCGATGAAGCCCAGGTAGTCCATCTGCTGCAGCAGCATGTGGCTGGGGTCATAGAGGATGTTCGCGCGAGAATGACCACCGACCGCGCCCAGGAAGCGTTCGAAGGTGGCGCCGTCGTGCAGGTCTTCGCTGGGGTGCAACTCGTAGCAGAGGTCGACACCCGCCTCATCGAAGGCATCGAGGATCGGCAGCCAGCGCCGCGCCAACTCGGCGAAGCCCTCCTCCACCAGGCCCGCCGGACGCTGCGGCCAGGGATACAGATAGGGCCAGAGCAGTGCGCCGGAGAAGGTCGCATGGGCCGACAGGCCCAGCCGCTGGCTGGCCTGGGCAGCCAGTTTCAACTGGCTGACCGCCCACTCGGTGCGCGCCTGGGGACGACCTCTCAGGTGCGCCGGGGCGAAGTCGTCGAACAGGCTGTCGAACGCCGGATGCACGGCAACCAACTGGCCTTGCAGATGGGTAGACAGTTCGCTGATGGCGACACCGGCCTCGGCACAGATGCCGTTGAGCTCATCGCAATAGGTCTGGCTCTCGGCGGCGCGTTGCAGGTCGATGCACTGCGGCCCCAGCGTCGGCAACTGGATGCCCTTGTAGCCGAGCGACGCCGCCCAGCCGGCCTGGTTTTTCAGGTCGTCGAACGGCGCCTCGGCAGAGAGGAACTGGGCGAGGAAAATACCCGGGCCGCGAATGCCTTTTGTACTGGAGGTCATGGCTGTACTCCTGCGGTCGGTGCCAGCACCGTCCATTTCGCCTCGCTGGCGTGACTGGCCAGCGCCGCTTCGATGAAGGCCATGCCGCGCGCGCCGGTCTCGATGCCTGGCAGGGCGGCAGCAGCGCTGCGGGAGCCGGCAATCGCCCGAGCGAAGTCGCCATACAGATTGGCCATGGCTTCCAGGTAACCCTCGGGATGGCCCGCCGGCAGACGAATGCGGCGCAGCGCCTCGTCGCACAGCCAGCTGTGGTTGGCCCCGGCACGCAGCACGCGCATCGGTTGGTCGAGCGAGCGATGAATCAGGCTATTGGGCTCTTCCTGACGCCACTCCAGGCCACCCTTGTCACCGTAGATGCGGATCTTCAGGGCGTTCTCTTCACCGGCGCAGACCTGGCTGGCGAGCAGCACGCCGCTGGCCCCCTGCTCGGTGAGCAACAGCATCGCGCAATCATCGTCCAGCGCCCGGCCGGGCACGTGGGTAGCGAGGTGCGCGCATATGCGCGCGATACGCTGACCACTGACGAATTCGGCCAGACTGAAAGCATGCGTCCCGATATCGCCGATGCAGCCGCCCTGCCCCGCCAGCTGCGGGTCACCACGCCAGGCAGCCTGGCGGTTGCCCTGGCCAGCAAGGTCGTCGCTAAGCCAGCCCTGTGGGTATTCGACATACAGCTTGCGCACCTGGCCGATCTCGCCGGCCTGCACCATGTGCCGAGCCTGCCAGATCATCGGGTAGCCCTGGTAGGTGTGGGCCAGCCCGTAGAGAACATCGGCGTTATCGAGCAACTGCGCCAGGCTGCGGGTGTCGGCACTGGTCAGTGCTGCGGGTTTCTCGCAGAACACATGGATGCCGGCTTGCAGCGCAGCGGCAGCGATGGGTGCATGCAGGTGATTGGGCGTGACGATCGCCAACAGGTTGATGCGCTCATTGGGATCGAGGCCCGCTTCACCCTCCAGCATCGCCTGCCAACTGGGGTACACACGCTGTGCAGGCAAGCCACATTCACGCCCGGTTTCGGCATTGCTGGCCGGATCACGGCTGAAAGCGCCGGCCACCAGCTCGATGCCTCCGGCCAGGGCAGCCGCCTGACGATGCACCTTGCCGATGAAGGCGCCAGCGCCTCCGCCGATCATTCCCAGCCTTACGCTTGAAGCAGGCATTGAATAACTCCGTCTTGCGCTATTTTTATCGGTATTCTTATCAATGTAACCGGTTACATTGATGAATATATAGACCTCGCCATTATCCAGGTCAAGCGCGCCACGACGGTCGGGTTGCGGTAATCTAACGGCGAACCGGCGCTCGCAGCCGGCCAGAGAACAGAGGCTGCATGACAAATATCCGCAAGGTAGCCGCACTGGCTGGCGTCTCGGTCGCCACGGTATCCCGCACCCTGAAAAGCCCTGCCCAGGTGTCACCGGAAACCCGCGAAAAAGTCCTCGATGCCGTCGAGCACGCCGGCTACAAACCCAACCTGATGGCCATCCAGTTCCGCTCCCAGCGCACCCGCAATCTGGTGGTGCTGGTACCGGATATCGCCAACACCTTCTTCGCCCAGGTCATCCGCGGTATTCAGGAAGCGGCCAGCGCGTTCGACTATCGGGTGCTGCTCTGCAACACCCTGGGCAACCCGGAAACCGAGCGACAGTTCGCCGAGCTGGTGGATGCCAGGCAGGCAGACGGGGTCATCCAGCTGCGCGCCTTCGACCCGTTCGCGCGCCAGGATCATCCGCCGCTGGTGAACATCTGCGAGATCGTCGACGACGCGCCCTGGCCCACGGTCAGCCTGAACAACCGCGGCGCCGCCCGGACCATGACCGAGCACCTGCTGGGCCTCGGTCATCGCCGTATCGGGCTGATCCAGGGGCCACCGGACAGCCCGCTGACCCGCGAGCGCTTCGCCGGTTACCGCGAGGCTCTGGACGCCGCAGGTATCGGGCTCGACCCTGCCCTGCTGCAGGACGGTAATTACGACTGCCAGTCCGGGCATGCCGCGGCGGCGCACCTGCTGGGTGTCGAATCTCGCCCGACGGCGATCTTCTGCGAGAACGACGAGATGGCCATGGGCGCCATCCGCTGTATTCGCCAGGCCGGCCTGCGGATTCCCGAGGACATCTCGGTCGCGGGCTTCGACGACATTTCCTTCGCCGCCTTCTGCGACCCACCGCTGACCACCATCGCGCAACCGGCCGAGGCCTTCGGCAAGCACGCGGTGGCCATGCTGCTCGCCCTGCTGGAAGGAAGGAGCATCGCCGAGCATCGCCTGATCCTGCCTTTCGAACTGGTGGTTCGCTCGAGTACTGCAGCCTGCTCACAGCCGCCTGTCGAGGCCTAGCGGCGGCGGCGAGCCGAGGGCCGACGGTGCTGCTTGCCCGATACTGCGGCTGACATCAAAAGAGAAAATTAGCGCTGAACGAGACGCCCATGACCTGCTTATGATGCTGCGCTGAACATCCTCCTCCCGAGCCCGAATCGTAGATGCCCAGAGAAAATTTCAACGACCTGCAGGCCTTCGTGGTCATTGCCCGGGAGGGCAGTTTTACCCGCGGCGCAGCGCACCTCGGCGTTTCCCAGTCGGCGCTCAGTCACACCATCCGCAGCCTGGAAACACGTCTCGGCGTTCGCCTGCTGACCCGTACCACGCGCAGCCTGGCACTCACCGAAGCCGGTGAGCGGCTCTACGCCACGGTGGCTCCGCGCCTCGAAGAGATCGAGGCGGAGCTCAGCGCTGTCAGCGAGTTTCGTGACAAGCCGGTCGGCACGCTGCGTATCACCACCTCCGAACACGCCGCCAACAACATCCTCTGGCCCAAGTTGCACAAGGTGCTTGGCGACTACCCGGATATCAAGGTGGAGATCACCGTCGACTACGCCCTCACCGATATCGTGGCGCAGCGATACGACGCGGGTGTGCGCCTCGGCGATCAGGTGGCCAAGGACATGATCGCCGTGCCGATCGGCCCGACCCTGCGCATGGCGGTGGTCGCCTCGCCGGAGTACTTCACCCGCTACGAGGTCCCCCTCACTCCTGCGGACCTGGCCCGGCACTGCTGCATCAACCTGCGTCTGCCGACCTACGGTGGCCTGCTGCAGTGGGATTTCGAGAAAGACGGCCATGAAGTGAAGGCCCGCGTCGAGGGCCAGTGGACCTTCAACAGCAGCACGCCGGTACTGCGCGCTGCCATCGCTGGCTGCGGGCTGGCCTTCCTGCCCGACGACATGGTGCAGGAGCAGTTGGCCGACGGCAGTCTGCTGCGCGTGCTGGAGGACTGGTGCGAGCCGTTCGCCGGCTACCACCTGTATTACCCGAACCGCCGCCAGTACTCCCGCGCCCTCGGCGTGATCATCGATGCGTTGCGACACCCAGGCTGAGTAACGACAGGCCCACCTCTGCCCTGCCCACCGCGAGCGAGATCGGCGTCGCACATGAACTTGTGAGCAAGACTCATGAAACCATCCGATCATTTCATGATTTCTTCTCATGACAGCATGCCGACTTTGCTACCTAGTGCTGCCCTCAGCCGCTGACTAAGGTGAGTCAGGCTTATTCGATCCCGCTGCGCTCGATACCAGAAAGCAGCGGCCGAACCTGACGGGAGAAGTGCAGATCCAAACACGCCAACTCGGCAACAGCGGTCTCGACGTCTCGGCCATCGGCCTTGGCTGCATGGGGCTGAGCCACGGTTACGGACCGGCAACCGATCGCAATCAGGCGATAGCGCTGATCCGCGCCGCTGCGGATCGCGGCGTGACCTTCTTCGATACCGCCGAAGTCTACGGGCCGTTCACCAACGAGGACGTGCTTGGCGAAGCCCTGGCGCCCATGCGCGATCAGGTGGTGATCGCCAGCAAGTTCGGTTTCACCTTCGGCGACGACGGCAAGCAGCAGATACTCGACAGCCAGCCACGGCAGATTCGCCTGGCCGTTGAGGGCTCGCTCAAGCGCCTGCGCACCGAACGTATCGACCTGCTTTACCAGCATCGCGTCGACCCGCAGGTGCCCATCGAAGAGGTCGCCGGTACCGTCGCCGAGCTGATTGCCGAGGGCAAGGTCCTGCACTTCGGCCTGTCCGAAGCCGGCGCGAGTACCATCCGCCGCGCCCATGCCGTGCAGCCGCTCGCTGCGCTGCAGAGCGAATACTCGTTGTGGTGGCGCGAGCCCGAGCAGGAAATCCTGCCGCTGCTCGAAGAGCTGGGCATCGGCTTCGTGCCCTTCAGCCCGCTGGGCAAGGGCTTTCTCACCGGCGCGATCAAATCGGGGCAGCAGTTCGGCAGTGACGATTTCCGCAGCCAGGTGCCGCGCTTCGAAGCCAGCGCACTGGACGCCAATCAGCTACTGGTCGAGCTGCTGCAGGAAATCGCCAGGGACAAGGGGGCGACACCGGCACAGGTGGCGATTGCCTGGCTGCTGGCGCGCAAACCCTGGATAGTGCCGATTCCCGGCACCACCAAACTGGCACGGCTGGAAGAAAACCTGGCTGCCGCATCGCTCACCTTCGATGCCGCCGAGATGACCCGGATCAACAATGCGGTCGAACAGATCCCGGTTGCCGGCAATCGCTATCCAGCGGCGCTGCAGGCGAGGGTCGGTCGATGACGGCCGGGCATCGCACATGAGCGATACTCACGACCCACTGCGCCGCACGCTGCTCGCCGCGCTCGCCAGCGCGCCCTTTCTCGCTGGCGTCAGCCCGGCCACCAGGGGTGCAGAGATGCAGCGCCAGGGCTCGCGCCTGCTGGTGGCGTACTTCTCGCGCAGCGGTAATACCCGCGTCATCGCTGGCCTGCTGCAGCGCACGCTGAGTACCGACCTGCTGGAGATCCAGCCGGCCACACCCTATCCCGAGGACTACCTGCAGACCGTCGAGCAGGCCCGTCAGGAGCGCAGCAGTGGCTATCGACCAGCGCTCGCCTCCATGGAAGTGGATCTCGCCTCGTACGACACGCTGCTGCTGGGTTTTCCGATCTGGGGCGGCAGTACACCAGCGGTGATCCGTTCCTTTCTGGCCGCCCACGACCTTTCCGGCAAAACCCTGATTCCGTTCGTCACCCATGGCGGCCATGGGCTGGGGGACAGCGAATCGATCCTCGTCAGCCATGCCAGAGGTGCGCGGGTACTCGAAGGCTTCAGCCTGGAAGCCGATCAGGAGCGCCGCACCATGGAGCGCGTCAACCGCTGGCTCGACACCGCCGGGATCAGCGGCTGAAACGCCCTCACCCATTCATCGATTGAGGAGATACGACATGAGTGCACGTCGAACCAGAGCGTTGGTAACAGCTGCCGCGCTATCGGTGGGCAGCCTCAGCGCAGACGCGCAGGAAGCCACCGATATCCGTATCGCACGAGCTGGCGAGCAGCCGTCCGTGCAGGTACCCGCCGAATACTTCACCGGTAACGTCCGCCTGGATGCGCCGTTCAAGGGCAGCGATGCCGCGCGGGTCAGTGGCGGCACGGTCACCTTCGAACCCGGTGCACGCACCGCCTGGCACAGCCACCCACTCGGGCAGACGCTGATCGTGGTCAGCGGCGTGGGCTACGTGCAGAACTGGAATGGTCCGCGGCGGGAAATCCGCCCAGGCGATACCGTGTGGATCGCGCCGGGGGTCAAACATTGGCATGGCGCGACCGCCACCACGGCGATGAGCCACATCGCCATTGCCGAAGAGTTGGACGGCAAGGTCGCCGAGTGGATGGAAAAGGTCTCGGACGAGCAGTACGCGACGCCGCCACAAGCCACTTCTGCGCAGTAGGGCAAGGCAGCGAGCCGTCGATAGCGACGGCTCGCTCACTCGCTTGAAGCTACCCCTTGGCCGCACGCAAGGTGATTCGGGTGATCTCCGACGGTTTGCCCAGGCGCAGCGGAAAGCCATTCCACAGCCCGGCGCCATTGCTGACGTACAGACGCATATCACCCACCGTGTACAGCCCGGACACGTAGCCCTCGTTGAACGCCTGAGTGACCCAGTGCATACCCAGTACCTGACCACCGTGGGTGTGACCGGACAACTGCAGATCGGCACCGGCCAGGGCATTGCCCGACGCCGCCAGTGGCCGATGGCTGAGCAGGATCACCGCCGCCTCCTGAGGCACCCCGGCGAGTGCGGCCTCGATGTCGGGCAGCGGCTGGCCGAAGCGGCTGGCGGCCGGATCGGTGATGCCGGCCAGCACCAGGCTGGCACCCGCGTCCTCGATGGTCACGTGCTCGTTGAGCAGCATGGGCAGCCCCAGGGATTCGAAGTGGCCAAGCCAGTTCTGATATTCGGCGTAGTACTCGTGGTTGCCGGGAATCGCGTACACGCCAAGCCGTGCACGCAGATCACGCAGCGGCTCGACATCCTGCTCGCGGGCAGCGACGGTGCCATCCACCAGATCGCCGGTGATCAGCATCAGATCCGGCTGCAACGCGTTGGCCTTGGCGACGACTGCTTCCATCCACGGGCGCTGCAGAAGTCGGCTGGCGTGCAGATCGGTGAGCTGCACCAACTGCAGGCCATCCAGTTCGGACGGCAACTGGGCCAGCTCGATCTCGACGTCGCGCACATCCGGCACCCGCACCGCCTGCCAGACGCCAAAGGCCGACAGCAACATGGCGGCCGCCCCAACGCCTGCCCGTAAACCCGGCGCCTTGGCGGCACGGCCGACGGCGCCAGCCCGAGCGAAGACCAGCGCAGTGAAATCCAGCACCAGCAGCACCAGCGCGCTGACGATCAGCGCACCGAATGCCCAGCCCAATAACATCAGTACCTCGCCCGGAATTTCCGGGGAAGCCATGCTACCGAAGAAGCTGCGGGTAATCAGATGGTGCTCGGCAACCAGCAGGATCAGCACGCCCAACAGAGCTTTGACGGGGCGCGACCAACGCTGGATGCAGATCATTCGCCAGAATACATAGAGGGCTATGAGGCCCGTGATCAGGTGAAACACGGTTTATCTCGCTTGTTCAGAAGGTGAATCGGCTGCGGCCTCATGTGACCTCGACAGCACAACGGGGTGCCGCTTTTTCCTGTAAGCCTTTGCGACAGGATTAATCAAACAGACTCTCTATAAAGATAAAAGCGGCGCAAATAAAGTATCAACAAACGAATACCCTCATGAGCAGCAGTCATCAATAACAACATTCAACTGTCAATACCGCGACCTAGCATGAATCAGCACCAACTGTATTGCCCATTCCAATGAGAAACAGCACAAAGCAAACTTCCGTATTAATTCACCCACTTTTCTGCGGGCAAAAAAAACCGCCTCATGATGAGGCGGAAACCAAAGGATGATGAACTGGAGAGACCACCGGCTTCTCTCGAAAGCCAATGGTTATGAGTTCATCACCCCGAATGTTATAGGCAAACACCTGCTGCTCAGCATCATTTGCATCGATAGTAATAATCGACTCCTGTGGTTGGCTCGCGCCCCTGCGCCAATGATAACTATCGCACTGCCTCGATATATCCAGGCGAATAATAATTATGTTTATGGAATGGTGAATCAACACTTCAACACCTGCCAATCGACTAGGAGCATCCATGTTCAAGCACAAGAAACTCGCACTCGTCTGTGCGTGCCTGGCAGCAGGCATTCCACTGGCCCAAGCCAGTGAACAATCCGAATCCAACGGGTTCATCGCCGACAGCAGCCTGAAACTGCTGTTGCGCAATGCGTACTTCAACCGCGACTTCAAGAACAGCGCCCCCGATGCCAAGGTATGGGGCCAGGGCTTCATCACCACCTTCGAGTCCGGCTTCACACAGGGCACCGTCGGTGTAGGCGTGGATGCCTTCGGCCTGCTCGGGGTCAAGCTGGACAGCGGTCGCGGCCGCAATTACAGCGCCTTCTTCGACACCGACGGTGATGGCCGCCCAGTCGACGATCTTTCCCAAGCGGGCGCGGCGGTCAAGCTGCGCTTCTCCAACACGGTGGTCCGTTACGGCAACCAGTTCCCGTCCTTGCCAGTACTCGCCCATGACGACAGCCGTCTGCTGCCGCAATCGTTCACCGGCACGCTGGTCACCAGCAACGAAGTGCAGGGCCTCGAACTGAACGCCGGTCGCTTCACCGCCGACAGCCCGATGGGCGACCCGGCGCGGGACCCGAACCGCCTGAAGAACATCGATGTGCTGGGTGGCAGCTACGCCCTCACCGACAACCTGAGCGCCGCGCTGTATCACTCGGATGTGGAAGACGTTTACGAGAAGTACTACGCCAACCTCAACTACACCACGGCGCTGAGCGATAACCAGGCGCTCAACTTCGATTTCAACCTGTACCGCACCGACTACGACGACAACTCAGCCGCAGCGCTGGATTTCGGCGGCGACGGGCGCAACGACCGCAATACCATCTGGAGCCTCGCGGCGAAATACAGCGTCGGCTACCACGCCTTCATCATCGCCCATCAGAGAAACACCGGCGACGCCGGCTATGCCTATGACTACGGCGATGGCGGCAGCAGCGTCTACCTGGCCAACTCCTACTACTCGGACTTCAACCTGAAGGATGAACGCTCCTGGCAAGCCAGCTACGAGCTGGACTTCGCCGGCTATGGCGTACCGGGCCTGCGCTACAAGTTCGCCTATGTGCGTGGCGACAACATCGACACCGGCGGCGACAAGGAAGGCACGGAGCGCGAGCTGTTCAACCAGGTCAGCTACACCGTGCAGAACGGTGCGGTCAAAGACCTCTCCGTGCGCCTGCGCAACTCCATCTACCGCTCCAGCAATGATGTCGGCCCGGACCTCAACGAGATTCGCGCCTTCGTCGAATACCCGCTGAGCATTCTGTAAGGCAGCCGCAAGGCGAACGACGACCCGCAGGTCGTCGTTCGTCGATCACCTTTGCCAGCCTGCACGACGCCCTATTCGAGCAGCCGGCGCACGCGCTGCAGGTCCTCGAGGGTATCGATGTCCGTGAGGATGCCCGGATCATCGAGCTGCAGTTGCAGCGCGCGCCCCGCAGCACGGTAACGCTGCACGACGGATACGGCACCTGCCTCGCCGCTGAGCGCGATCAGCTCGTCGAAGCACTCGCGAGCGAACCCCACCGGATGGCCTTTGGCGCCATCGAAGACCGGCACCACCACGGCACTCTCCGCCAGGGCAGCGGCCACACTGCGGATGCTCTGTGCGGTCACCAATGGCAGATCGCCCGGCAGCACCAGCCAGCCCGAAGCACCTGCGGTGGCCCGCACGCCTTCGGCAATCGAATCGGCCATGCCATCGCCAGGAGCACTATGTACCACGTGAACGGCGAGCCCGGCGCGTTCGACTGCCGTCAGCACATGCTCGAGAACCGGCTTGCCGTGCAGATCGGCGTGCAGCTTGTTCGACGTCCCCCCGGAGGCCCGGAAGCGCGAGCCGCGACCCGCCGCCAGCACGATCACCACGGGAGCGTTCGAGAGCATGGCTACAGCGCCCCCCGGTCGATGCCGTTGGCGACCCTGAGCACATCGGCCATGGTCGCCAGGGCGATTTCCGCCGGCGACTTGCTGCCCAGTTGCAAACCGATTGGCGCGTGAATCCGCTGCATCTCGTCAGGCGTCAGGCCGCCCAGACGGGCCAGCCGCTCCAGGCGCTTGCCACTGGTGCGTTGCGAGCCCATGGCACCGATGTAGAAGGCATCGGTACGCACGGCTTCGATAAGCGTCAGATCGTCCATGCGCGGATCATGGGTCAAGGCCAGCACCGCGGTGGCGCGGTGGGCGCCCTGCTCGGCGATGAAACGGGCCGGCAGCAGTTCGAGCACCTGCATGCCTGGCAGGCTCACCTCGGCGATCACCTCGGGCCGCGGATCGCAGAGGATCACCTCGTAACCGAGGGACAGCGCAAAGCTGGCGCAGAACTCGGCAACCGGCGACCACCCCGCCAGTATCACCCGCAGCACGGCACCCATGCGGATCGACACATGTTCCTCGCCGCGCTGGATCTTCGTATCGCTCATGCTGCCCGGCCGGCACTCGCCGACCCCATTGCCCAGCGGCACATCGCGGATCAGCAGTTCACCGCCGCCGAGTGCATGCTCGACCTGCGCCAGCATCGCCTCGGCAGCAGCACCAGGCTCGATGTACTCGACCAGCACATCCAGCACACCGCCACAGGGCAAGGCACGGGTCGGCGTCAATCCGCCTTCGCCGTAGCGCACCACCTGATTGCGCGTGGCGAACGAACCGCCCGCCACGCGCTCGAGAAAATCTTCCTCCACGCAGCCGCCGGACAGCGACCCGCAGAATGAACCACACGGCAACGCCACCAGCATCGCGCCGGGTGCGCGGGGCGCGGAACCAAAGGTCGACAGTACGGTGCACAACCAGATCGGTTGCCCTTCCGCCAACCAGGCACGCGCCTGCTGAACGACCTGCAGGTCAAGCTGCTTCATCTACACCACCTCGCCACATCAACCAGGCAACGCAGGCCGCCCGCTTGGCAGCCTGCGCTCGTTCGACCCCACCTTAACGGGTGGCCATCAGTTTTTCCTTGGTGATGGGCAGGCTGCGAATGCGCCGCCCCGTTGCGTGATACACCGCGTTGGCGACGGCGGCAGCCAGCCCCGTCACACCGATCTCGCCAATGCCGCGGGCACCGAATTCGCCAAGTTGGTAATCCGGGTAGTCGAGCAACAGCACGTCGATATCCGGCTGATCACCATGCACCGGCACCATGTATTCGGCGAAGTTGTTGTTCACCGGCAGGCCATTGCGCGGGTCGTGCTCGGCCGCCTCGAACAGCGCCATGCCGATGCCCATGATGATCGCGCCCTCGACCTGATTGCGCGCCGCCAGTGGGTTGACCACCTTGCCGACGTCGATGGCGCTGACCACCCGCGCAACCCGCAGACGCGAGATGCCCGGGTCCCAGCGCACTTCGACGAAGTGCACGCCAAAGGAACGGAAGGAGTACTTGTCGTTCTCCGAGGCACCGCTGTGGTAAGTCGCCTCGGCCCGTGACAGACGCTGACGGGTCAGTACATCGGCAAAGCTGGCATTCACGCCGCCCTTGCTCAACTGCCCGTTTTCCCCCAGTTCGATGCTCTGTGGGTCCTGGCCAGCGAAAGGACCGTCGTTCATCACCGCATACTCGCGCAACGTGTCCAGCGCCTGGCGAGTCGCGCCGGCGACGGCAGGCATCAGGCTGGCCGTCACCCAGGAACCGCCGGACAGGGCGCCGGGCGGGAACGACGAATTGCCCAGTTGCACCTCGACGCGATCCATCGGCAAGCCGGTCAGTTCAGCGACCGTCTGCGCGATGATCGTGTAGGTGCCGGTGCCGATGTCCTGCAGGCCGCACTGCACCAGCGCGCGACCATCGGCGCGGAGGATCACCCGCGCATCGGTCGCCACCTGAAAAGCCTCCCAGTTGCAGGCGCCCACCCCGTAACCGATCAGTTCGTCACCCTCGCGCATGGCGCCGACGGCCGCATCGCGCTGGTGCCAGCCAAAGCGCTCGGCAGCCTTCTCGATGGCTTCCGGCAGGTGGTTGCTGGACCACGGCAGGTTGGTGCTTTCGTCTTTGCTTGCCAGGTTGTTCTGACGGAACACCAGCGGATCGACGCCGCTGGCCAGGGCGATCTCATCGATGGCCGACTCCAGGGCGAACAACCCGGGGGCCGCTCCGGGTGCGCGCATGGAGGTCGGCGTACCGCGATTCACCTGGCCCATGCTGTGGCTGACCAGCACGTTCGGGCAGGAATACAGACTCTTGGTCACCCCGCCGCAGGTCTCGGTGTAGTTATCCAGGGTCGAGGTGCTGTTGTAGGACTCGTGACGGATCGACACCAGTCTGCCTTCGCCATTGGTAGCCAGGCGCATGCGCTGGCGAGTTTCCGGGCGGTGGCCGACGGTGGTGAACATCTGCTCGCGCGGCAACATCAGTTGCACCGGCCGCTTGGTAACCCTGGCAGCCGCGCAGGCGGCGATGGAGTGCGGCCATGGCCACAGCTTGGCGCCGAAACCGGAGCCGATGTAAGGCGCCAGTACCTCGACCTGATCGGTGGACAGGTCGAAGACATTGGCCAGCACGTTGCGGTGGTTGACCACCCCCTGGCTGCTTTCATAGACGAACAGACGACCATCGCGCCAATGGGCGGTGGTGGCATGCATCTCCATGGGATTGTGGGTTTCCACCGGCGTGGTGTAGGTGACGTCGATGCGATGCGCCGCCTGCTGAAACCCCGCTTCGGGATCACCACGTTCGTGACCGCCACCACCGGCACGGGCACCGCGGGTACGCAATGCGTCGTCGAGGCTGTTGATCGACTCGTCCGCCTGGTAATCGACATTCACCTGATAGGCCGCTGCCCTTGCCTGCTCGAAACTCTCGGCCACCACCAGAGCGACGAACTGCCCTGGGTAATAGACCCGGTCGTCCTCGAAGGGCAGCCGGTGCTCGTCCACCTTGCTGGCGGTGAGGATGTTCTTGATCAGGTTCTTGGCGCCACTGGGCGTGCGATGCAGGCGCGGGAAATTGCCATGGTGCAGCACCTCGACGACACCGGGCATGCGCCGCGCCTGCTCGTCGTGAACCGCCAAAATTCGCCCGCTGGAAATGCTGCTGTAAACGCCATAGGCGTAAAGCTGACCGTCCAGATGATGATCCGCGGCATACAACGCCGCGCCACTGACCTTCTGACGACCTTCTACGCGCCGCTGGGCGACGCCGATGATTTTATCGCTCATGAAAAGCTCCTGAAGAGCCTTTTCACGATCTAACGAGCTAGAGCCATACAAGGCCTAGGCGGCCCCAAAAAAATAAGCGAGGAAGCGGAGTTTACGGCTGTAAATGAGCATTCCGAGCTTGTTTTCAACGCAGTAGGGCCGACGCGCAGCAGATCGTGAATAAGGGTCTAAGTCGTAAGGTCGCGCAGGTTGCGCATAACCACCTGCTGCCCCAGTGGAATCTTGAAGGCGTTGTGCTCGTATGCACGCGCCCCTTTGACCGCCAGTTCCGCCACCCGGGCGAAGGTCTCCGGGGTGGCCCGCTGACCGATCAGCGCCCGCTCGGCTTCCGTGGCGCGCCACGGCTTGCTGCCCAGGCCACCGAGGGCGACGCGGGCATCGGCGATTCGCTGCCCGTCGAGCACCAGAATGATCGCGCTGGAGGCCAGGGCAAACTGGTAGGAGGCGCGGTCGCGCAGCTTGAGGTAGGCGGAACGACTGCCGGCAAGCGGCGCGTCCAGGGTCACGTGGGTGATCAGCTCACCGCGCTCCAGCGCATGTTCGCGCCAGGGTGTCGCACCGGGCAGCAGATGGAAGTCGCCGAAGGGGATTTGCCGCTCGCCCGCGGCGCCGTGCACGGTGACCTGTGCACCGATGGCGGCAATGGCCACGCACATGTCCGACGGGTGCGTGGCGATGCAGTGCTCGCTGGTTCCCAGCACCGCATGCACGCTGCGATTGAGCCCGCCGATGGCCGCGCAGCCCGAGCCGGGCTCACGCTTGTTGCAGGCTGAAGTACCGTCGCGGAAGTAATTGCAGCGCACCCGCTGCATGACGTTGCCGGCGGTGGTCGCCTTGTTGCGCAACTGCGTCGAAGCGCCAGCCAGAAGGGCCTGGGACAGTACCGGATAGTGCTCGCGCACCAGCGGGTGATTGGCCAGATCGGTGTTGCTGACCAGCGCGCCGACGCGCAGCCGACCATCGGCCAGGCGCTCGACCTGCTTCAGTTGCAGGTGGTTGATGTCGACGATCTGCTCGGGCTTCATCACGTCCAGCTTGACCAGATCGAGCAGCGTGGTGCCGCCTGCGAGGTAAGAGCGTGGTTCGTCGCCGGTCATCGAGCCGATGGCGTGTGCAGGCGACTCGGCACGCACGAAATTGAAAGTACGCATCAGATCGCCCCTCCCATCTTCGACCGCGCGGACTGCACCGCGCTGAGGATGTTCTTGTAGGCGCCGCAGCGACAGATGTTGCCACTCATGGCTTCGCGAACGCTGGCGTCGTCACTGGGGATGTTCGGGTCCTTGAGAATCGCCACGGCGCTCATGATCTGCCCGGACGTGCAGTAGCCGCACTGATAGGCGTCGTGCTCCCAGAAGGCCTCCTGTACCGGGTGCAGGGTGTCGCCCTGGGCCAGGCCTTCGATGGTGGTGATGCTGTCGCCGTCATGCTGCACCGCGAGGGACAGGCAGGAATTGATCGCCACGTCGTTGACCAGCAGGGTGCAGGCGCCGCATTGACCGTAATCACAGCCCTTCTTGGTGCCGGTCAGTTGCAGGCGGTCACGCAATACATCGAGCAATACCGCATTGGCCGGTACGTTCAGCGCGTGCACCTGACCATTGACGACCAGCCGGATACGCTGCTCGCCGACGCCGGGCGCCGATTTGTCCTCGATACCGGGTAGCGCATTCTGGACGGTCGCCAGGGCGCTGTCGGGAATCAGCCCGGACAGCGTCGCCGCGGCGATGCCAGAGGCACCGAACTTGAGAAAACTACGCCGCGTTGGCGATACCGCCAATGCGGCCGGATCCACTTCAACCACCGGGCTGTGCAACGTCTTGCGATCTTTCATCACGGTCACCTCAAGGTCGCTCATGTCGGCAAACCGCTGAACATCGGCGGCTGCCACGACTCATTTCGTTTTATCGCCACTGCACCAGGCATTGAACTTGGTAGCTGCGGCTCTCACTTCGGTTCACTGTTTTTAGTGTCCGGGACAATAAAGACATCCAGCATCGGCACACAACAGCGAGTGCCCATCCCACCAACGACAGGGCATTCGCGAATACGAACGTATTCGTATAAGCAAGGGCGATATACGAACGACCGTTGAAGCTAGCAGCTATCGGCCCGGGTGATTAGTGGCGAATGGCTGCAAGACCTGATGAATGAGGCTCATGAATGGCTGACACCCAACGGGGCCGCGATTATTCGCAGATTAATAAAGAAAGTTCTTTATATGCCTGACACATGAAGAAGCAACTGCAGGGAGCAGGCAACGGCACTGGAGAAACTTGCCCATGGACAAACTTGCCTATTACCGCGTGAGCCTGCTGATAGTTGCAGCAAGCACCGACACTCCAACCCCGCTATCAGGTATTCATGAACGGCAGGAAGTTGCTTGAAGTTGCCTAAACATGTAATCGACCGAATTACGGCATTGCGCCATCCGGAAAGATGCTGAAGTCAGGGCATGGCAGTATCGAAGGGATGAAGCATCCAGAACCGCAACGCAATCGCCTCACGGTTCTGGCAACGCGGCAGATTACACGTACGCCTGACGCGCCGTACCGCGTGGCAGCCGGTTGCGACCGGGAATCTGCTCCAGCTTCTGCCGCCATGCCTCGCGCACGCTCAGCGCAGCCTTGGGCTCAGGTTGCTTGACCGGCGCCTTGGCCGCACGGGCAGCTGCACGCAGCTCGGCCAGGGTCGGCGTGCGGTTGACCGCCGCGGCTGGGGCAGCCTCCTTCTCGAGCGAGCGCAGGCACAGCTTGCAGGAAACCTGCGCCTGATCCTGGGTGGCGCTGAGGCTCGAACCGGTGCGGCCACAAGCGACAGCATCAGGGGAAGGCGAGTAGTGAATGGCCAACGTGACATCTCCAGCAGTAAAACGGGGCGGCGATTTTACATATCCGCCGACCTTTCTGTGCAGTCAGATGAGAGAAGTCTTGTTCAGCGAGGTGCCCTGGGGGCGATCAAACCGGCTGAATGCCAGCCTGAGGTGCTTTCTCGGGAGTCATCGCCGCGCACATGGCGAGAAGCTGGTTGACCGTCCACGGCTTGGGGATCACCGCCACGTTGAGGCCTTCGAAATCGGTGGTCCCTTCCAGGAAGCCGGAAGAGATGATGATCGGCAGATCCGGAAAACGGTCGCGGATCAGGTGGGCGAGAAAGATACCGTCGATATCGCCGGGCATGCTGAAGTCGGTCAGCACCATCTGCACCTGACCGTCGCTGCTGGACAGGAACTCCCAGGCATCGTCGGCACAGGGGAAGGCTTTCACCTGGTGACCTTCGTCTTCGAAGATCTCCACGAGGAGCTCTCTGATGGAGCGTTCGTCTTCGGCTATGACTATCAGTGGCATCGCATGGATCCGGGCAGTAGGAGTCAGGCTCTGACCAGCGGCCATGAGCAAGATTTCATAAATATACACGGCTGCCGACTGGCGGCAGCAGCGCCAGCGATACCGCAGCCTGCCAGGCAGGCCGCGGTGTCGCGCCGCGTCACTCGAGGCGGAAACGGTTCACCAGTTTCTGCTGGTGCTCGGCCAGTCGCGCCAGCTCCTGACTGGTGGCTGCGGTCTGCTCGGCACCGGAGCTGACCTGAATGGCGACGTCGTTGATCTCGACCACGTTGCGGTTGATGTCCTCGGCGACCGCGCTCTGTTCCTCGGCGGCCGTGGCGATCTGCATGTTGCGGTCGTTGATGCCGGCCACCCCGGCGGCGATCTCGGCCAGCAGGTCACCTGCACGCTCGATGTTGGCCGCCCCGGCCCGGGCCTTGCCGAGGGTCTCCTCCATGGAATGGGTGGCGAGATCCGAGCCTTTCTGCAGATTGGCGATCATCTCCTGAATATTGCCGGTGGACTCCTGGGTCTTCTGCGCCAGGGTCCGTACTTCGGAGGCGACCACAGCGAAGCCGCGACCGTGATCGCCGGCCCGCGCCGCTTCGATGGCCGCGTTGAGGGCCAGCAGGTTGGTCTGATCGGCGATCCCGCGGATCACGTCGAGCACGGTGGAGATCGAATCGCTCTCGTGCTTCAGATCGCCAATGATCCGCGCGGTCTCGTCGGCCTGGGTGGAGAGCTCACGAATGACCGCCACGGTACGCTCGATTTCCTTGCGCCCCTGGGTGGTGCTGAGGTTCACCTGACGGGACATTTCCGCGGCATCGCTGGTGCTCTGCGCCACATCGCGAACCGTCGCACTCATCTCGTTGATCGCCGTGACCACCAGCTCGGTGCCCAGGCGCTGCCGCTCCAGGCTGTTACTGGTCTGCAGGGTCACCGCTGAGGACTCTTCGGCTGCGGTGGCCACCTGCGCGGTGGCGGAACCGATCTCGCGCACGATCTGCGCCAGCTCTTCGGCCATACGGTTGAGGTTGCGGGTGATTTCGCCGAACTCGTCCTTGCCCTGATAGGCCGAGCGTGCAGTCAGATCGCGCTGCGAAAGGGCCAGCAGCGCGGTGTTCGCCTCACGCACGGCGAAGTTGATGTTGTTGATGATCAGGTAGGACAGCACGGTCACCACCGCCAGCGCTGCCAGCACGGCGATCACCGTCATCCACAGTAGGCCGGCGGCCTTGTCGCGTGCCTGGGCGGCCAGGGTGCCGACGTTCTGGCCCAGTTCGGTCTCCACTTCGCCCATCAGGTCGATGCGGTTGGTGGAGGTCTGGAACCAGTCGGTGGCCTTGACGCCAAGCGACTCGCCAAGGGGCGTTTCGAATGCCAGCTTCTGCAGGCGCGCCACTTCCAGCCCACTGGGCTGCTGGAGCTTTTCGTCGAGCTTGGCCACGAAATCCGCCGAGGCATTGCGGCGAAAGCCTTCCGAGTACGCGGAGAACTCGCCAAGGTTACGGCTGAAGGTAGAGAGCAGATCGGCGTCGAAACGGTCCTGGTTGAATACCACGCCGAGCATGGCACGCTCGCGCCCGGCCCGTTCCTTCATCTCGATGAACTGGGTGAGCGATGACAGTGCGCGGGCCAGCGAGGGGTCATCGACACTGCGCTCGAGGCCGTGGGTGTAGCCGATCAGCGTGCGGATGATGGCCGTGTAACGCGCACCCGACTCACGGTTGTCGATCGCCAGCTTGTCGACCTGCCCGCGGGTCGCATCCAGGCCACTCAACGCAGCGAGGGCTTCATCGAGCTGTGCCCCGGAGCTGCCGGACAGCGCACGCACTTCGCCCAGCGCCGTGTCGGTCTGCCCGCGCATGCGCTGCAGAACGTCCTGCATGCTCTTGCCCTTGCTGCCGAGGAACACCCCACTGGCCCCCCGCTCACGCTGTACCACGGTAATCAACTGGCTGACTTTCTGTGCGGCGGCGCTGGCTTCCTGGGTTCGATCCATCTCTTCCAGCGTCTGATAGCTCCCCACCACCTGCAACGCGGCCAACCAGAGAAAACCGAGTACCGGACAGGCGAGGATCAGCAACAGCTTTAGGCTCAACGGGATATTTCTGAGCACGGTGTAGTACCTATTTCATCTGCTTCACCGGTATTCCCTGGCGAAGCGAAAACAATTGCCTGCGGTCGCGCTTTTTATCGACGGCGCGTTGAGCAGGAGGAGGCGCATGAAGATGCGGCACACAGAAGCGTTTGGAAAAGGCAGATGAAGTGTTCATCGGCGCGCCCCGGACATTCTTTAGGCGATATCGGCGGCACCGTCAGCGATAGTCGAGAGGCGGCCGGGACAGCACGCTGCCTGCAGTTCAGGTCAATCGATGCGCTCCTGCGTCTCCTGCGGCAAGTGCGTATCCACCTGCAGCCAGGGCAGCCGACTCTGGGTCCAGATATGCCGGTCAGCCGGCGCCAGCGCTGGGTCATCCAGTGTCGCGACGGTCACATCCATGGTTCGCGGACTCAGGGTAGTGAACAGCGCCAGGTGCGCGCCGCAGGCAGAGCAGAAATGTCGCGTGCAGGTCGCCGAAGAGGCGTAGCGCGCGGGCGCACCCTGCAGCCAGGTGAAGTGCTGCAGCGGCACGGTGATCCAGGTGACCAGAATGCCGCCGGTGCTGCGCCTGCAGATGGAGCAGTGACAATGGGCGATATCGCGCAATGGTGCCTGGAACCGATAACGCACCGCGCCGCACTGGCAACCACCCTCGTGTAGCTCGCTCATGGTTCTCTCCTGACGTGCGTGGGTATCCAGCTTGCCTGATCGTGCGGCACTGGCGAAGATGCACGCTCACCACCACCGGGGGCTCCCGTGACCGAACTGCTTCTGGCCCTCTGGCCACTCTTCGCCTTGATCGTCGGCGGTTACGAACTGCGTCGCCGCGGTTTTCCCAGTGAAGCCTTCTGGCCCGGCGCCGAACGCCTCAACTACTTCATCCTGTTCCCTGCCCTGCTGTTCAACAGCCTGGCCACCGCGCCACTGGACAACCCGCAGTTGCCGCGGCTGGCGCTGGCGGTGCTGCTCGGCCTGGGTATCGCCTGGCTGGTGCTGCTGATCGTACGGCGCCTGCAAGGCTGGCCAGCGTCGCGCTTCGGCGCGTTCAGCCAGGGCATTCTGCGCTTCAATACCTACCTGGGCCTGGCAGCGGTGGGCAGCCTGTTCGGCCAGCCGGGCCTGACCCTGGCAGCACTGATGCTGGCGCTGATGGTGCCGGCCGTCAACGTGCTGTCGGTGTGGTCGCTGACCGCCGAGCGCGGCGTCAGCGTACGCAGCCTGCTGCTGCCGATCATCCGCAACCCGCTGATCCTCGCCTGCCTGGCCGGAGCCCTGGTCAACCTCAGCGGCCTGGGCTTGCCGGGCGGCAGCGACCGCCTGCTCAGCCTGCTCGCTGCCGCCAGCCTGCCCCTGGGCCTGCTGTGCGTCGGTGCGGCGCTGAAACCGGAACAACTGGGTGGTGAGGTTCCGGCTCTGGCCTGGAACAGCCTGCTGCGTCTGTTACTGATGCCACTGCTGGCCTTCGCTGTCGCCTACCTTCTGCAGTTGCCGGCCATGGAAAGCACCGTGCTGGTGCTGTTCTTCGCCCTGCCCACCGCACCCACTTCCTATGTGCTCACCCGCCAGTTGGGCGGTGATGGAAACCTGATGGCCGGCATCATCACCCTGCAGCATCTGATGGCCGCCGCCTCGCTGGTAGGCGTCCTTTATCTGCTCGAGCATCTGCTCTAGCGGGCGGCCAGTGCGGGCTTGCCAACCTGCACCGGCATCTGCGAAAACACCTGACGCAACGAAAATTACCTGCATTTGGCGAAAGCTGGCTGAAAGGTTCGTGCTCTAGCATCCGCCCACTGACCGACAAAGATCGGTCGATGAGCTGCCGCCAGAGAGGCCCGCAGCTGCCGTCAACAAGAACAAAACAGGTGATTAACCATGCTCCGCCCTAGTTCTCCACGCCTGCTGCACCCCCTCCGTTCGCCCCGTCGCTAACGCTGACCGCCTTTTCGCACCGTAGCCGAATCACGTCCGGAGAATCTCCATGCTGACTTTCCTTGGCTTTGCCATGGTTTCGACTTTCATGTACCTGATCATGAGCAAACGCCTGTCGGCGCTCATCGCTCTGATCATCATCCCGATCATCTTCGCCCTGATCGGCGGTTTCGCCGCCCAGATCGGTCCGATGATGCTCGAAGGCATCAGCAAGCTCGCCCCAACCGGCGTGATGCTGATGTTCGCCATCCTCTACTTCGCCATCATGATCGACTCGGGCCTGTTCGATCCGCCCGTTCGCCTGATCCTCAAGCTGGTCAAGGGTGACCCGCTGAAGGTCGCTGTCGGCACCGTGGCCCTGGCGCTGATCGTTTCCCTGGATGGCGACGGTTCGACCACCTACATGATCTGCGTCGGCGCCATGCTGCCGCTGTACAGCCGTCTGAAGATGAGCCCGACCATCATGGCCGGCCTGATCATCATGGCTGGCGGCATCATGAACATGACCCCATGGGGCGGCCCGACCGCTCGCGCAGCCAGCGCCCTGCACGTCGACCCATCGGACGTATTCGTACCGATGATTCCGGGCATGATCGTGGGTGCCATCGTGCTGTTCGGCGTTGCCTACTACTATGGTCTGCGTGAGCGCAAGCGCCTGGGCGTGCTGCAACTGCCGGAAGGCAAGATCACCCAGGACGAGATCAGCGTTTCGCAGTTCCCGGAAGCTCGTCGTCCCAAGCTGATTCTGATCAACGCCCTGCTCACCGTGATCCTGATGACCACGCTGATCGCCGGCCTGCTGCCGATGCCCGTGCTGTTCATGATCGCCTTCAGTATCGCCATGATCATCAACTACCCGTGCCTGCAACAGCAGAAGGACCGCATCTCCGCCCATGCCGGTAACGTGCTGGCGGTGGTCGGCCTGATCTTCGCTGCCGGCATCTTCACCGGCATCCTGACCGGTACCGGCATGGTCGACGCCATGTCGAAGAGCCTGCTGGCCGTGATCCCCGATGCCCTGGGCCCACACCTGGCGGTGATCACCGCACTGGTGAGCCTGCCGTTCACCTTCTTCATGTCCAACGACGCCTTCTATTACGGCATCCTGCCGGTACTCAACCAGGCGGCATCGGGCTACGGCATCAGCGCCGTGGAGATGGCCCGTGCGTCCATCGTTGGTCAGCCGGTGCACCTGCTCAGCCCGTTGGTTCCCTCGACCTACCTGCTGATCGGCCTGGCGAAGATCGAATTCGGTGACCTGCAGCGCTTCACCCTGAAATGGGCAGTCCTGATCTGCATGGCCATCCTGGCTGCAGCCCTGGTACTGGGCGTGTTTCCACTATTCGGTAGCTAGCGGATCAGTCGACGTTTCAGCGCAAACTGCGGTGTGCTGAAACGTCGATAGCCCTCGATGCACACATTTTGACGAAATTTTCACACGACTAGCGCTAGAATTCGGCACCCTGGCCGCGTTTTCGCGCTAGTCGTCCACTCACTCGCAAGGAACATCTAATGGAATGGCTGACCAACCCGGAAATCTGGGTTGCCTTCTTGACCCTGACTGCCCTGGAAATCGTCCTGGGCATCGACAACATCATCATGATCGCAATTCTGGTCAGCCGCATGCCGCAGCACCTGCAAGCGCGCACTCGCTTCTTCGGCCTGGCCCTGGCGATGGTTACGCGCATCCTGCTGCTGCTGTCCATCACCTGGATCATGCGCCTGACCGCTGACCTGTTCTTCATCTTCGGCCAGGGTATTTCCGGTCGTGACCTGATCCTGTTCTTCGGTGGCCTGTTCCTGCTCTGGAAGAGCAGCAGCGAGATCTATCACAGCCTGGAAGGTGAAGAAGATAACGTGGAAGCGCCCAAGGGCGCGGCCAAGCACTTCATCGGCACCATCATTCAGATCGCCATCATCGACATCGTGTTCTCTCTGGATTCGGTGATCACCGCGGTCGGCATGGTTTCCCATGTACCGGTCATGGTCGCGGCCATCGTCGTTGCCGTCATCGTGATGATGATCTGCGCCGGCACCATCAGCGACTTCATCGAGAAACACCCGAGCCTGAAGATACTCGCCCTGTCGTTCCTCATCGTGGTCGGCACCGTGCTGATCGCCGAGAGCTTCGAAGTCCACGTACCGAAAGGCTACGTCTACTTCGCCATGGCCTTCTCGCTGGGCGTTGAAGCCCTGAACATCCGCCTGCGTAACGCCCGCCGCCGCAAGGAAGGCCTGGACGACGTAGAACCGGTGAAACTGCGCAAGGACGTTCCTGGGCAGTGATCGGCTCACGCTGATGCAATGAAAAACGGGGCCTTTCAAGGCCCCGTTTTTTTATGCCTGCTCGATGGGCCCGGTACCCGGAAGAGCACCTGCCTGACAAACTCGCTGGCGTTAACCCGAGACACGGCATGCCCCGCTCCACCACGCCGCAGCTTGAACGAGCTCACCGGATTGCACTGCAACCGTCGCCACGCTAATCTGCCCACGTCGCTGCCTATTCAGCGACCGGGTTTGGCGACCCGATCAGCAAAAGGCGCACAGGCGCCCATATCTCCATTGCAGGCGCTTTTTTGTGCCCGTAGCAATGCAGTGTTATGGCGGCCGTGCGTGGGAGACCTTCGGGTCTGCCGGGTTCCTTTTGCCCCGGTTCGCCAACCTGCGCACGGCTGCCACCCATAATCGTTTGGCGACGGTTCGTGGCAGCTTCCAGCATGCAAAAGGAGTATTGCCACATGAAGCACTCGCACAGCCCCGATCCGTCAGCACGAACCCATGCCGATTGCGAAAAAGGGGGCCAGCACCATGACTGACCTTCTCCCGCTATCCAGCAACCCGAGCAGCACACCCGTACTGCTGATCGATACCAGCCGCTCCTACATCGACCTGCAGGAAAGCGCCGAACAACGCCTCGGCGCGGTTCGTGGCCTGCTGCAGAGCCTCGCGCTCATGAACATCACCCTGGCGGATGCCAAGGACCTGCGCTACCTCTGCGAAGCCGCGTACCTGCTGACCGAGGACGCCTATGATCTGGCCAGAGCCGCCCACCATGCGGCAATGCGCGAGGGGCGCCAACACTGAGAAGGTATGGACGAAAAACGGGGCCTGGAAACAGGCCCCATTTACGTCTGACGCCGGGCACGCCGCTGTTCATGAATGGCAGCGTGAAGGCAGGGACCGATGCGCGTATTGAGCGGACCACCGCACAGACTCAATTCCAGGCCGAGCATCCGTTTCGAGTGATCAGGCACCAGTGTGATTACACCAAGGTGCGCTTTCGCGGCTTGGTGCAACCAAGCTCAGGTGCTGGGGTAGATTTGTGGGGATTCCTCAGGCTCTGCCCCCATAAACCCAGTATTAGCTTTAAATTCTTAGCAAATCACCCTCAGTAGCAAGTGTATGCGTGCAGCTCCCCTCGGCAGCAAGGACCTTCAAGAAACCTGGAAGATCAAACTCAGCTTTCTCAACAACTTCAGAATTTGAGTCATAGCAATATACAGACTCACTATCTGGCAGTGCTGTTTGCAAGAAACAATACTAAGCCTCAGAAACAAACGAGAAAACAAACGGCTTATTTAAATACTCAAAGAAACCCATCTCTTGCATTTCGAAAAAAAGCCAAATTGAAAAAGCAAGTGATCACGAACAAACCAATGAGGCCGATAAATATGAATAACATCATCACCTATCAATCCTCCACTGCTCTTACCCATTTCAACTAGAAAAGCCCTAAGGGAATCCTTCACCTCAATATTGTAGAGCCTACCGACCCTGTCTAAGTCCTCGAGAGTATAACCTATACAGCCCTCCCCCCTAGAATCAGCACCAAAAAGAGATTTAACTAAATTGCTCATGGGTCCTTCCTAGCACTACGCTGAAAAATAAAACATCAAACAACGGGTTCTCCCCAAAAAAATCCTACTTATTAAAGCACAACGAGCACACACCTGTCTTAGAGGGCGAAGCATTCTGAACACCAATTGAAACCGTCGCAGTACCTCCAGAATAAACATCCTGCAAATAGTCCATAAGTTTCTGTTTAGCTTGATTAACATTGATAGAGCCTCTAGTTCCGGCTGAAACACAAGAAATAGAATTAGAGCCCTTCGCAACTACTTTGTAATCCACTCCATTGACATTTAACGTTCTGAGGAGCGTTCCCTCATCAACAAAAGCGCTTTTCGGTCTTCCAATTACTCGGTCGGCGAAAACAGGCGCTCCCGGTAATCTGGCAGTAGCGAATCAACCTGTTCAAACAACTCGGGGCCGGTCTACAGATTGAAGAACGTATAGGCATCTGCATTGGATGTGAGATGATGGCTACGGCGATGTTGAAGAATTGCAGCTCGGCGCCTAGGATTCACCTGGGCTGCCCCGTGGGCTCGGTGTGCGTTCGCAACTATCACCGTAGCCTGAGAGCAGCCTTTCTTCTTCTAGATCAATCGGTTAACGCGCAAGCAAGTGCCATTCGACTCTGACCTCATCGACTCTGTGAGTGCCCCTTTCTGCTCATTATCTATTTTCTCTATTCCCAACCCAATACGCCGCCGCACCAGCCCCAATTAAGTAATCGTGGTCATTGTGACATAGCAAAAGGCTGAATTTATCATCAGTTAGATAAAACACGAATCCGGGACACTCTGACAAAATTCTGACTACATCATTACCTGTAGCAATAGAGAACATAGTAGCTTCATCATCCCTATCGAAAAACATAGTAACCCTGCTAAAAAATGGAAACTCAGAAATTGCTCTCCATCCGTCTGGCTCATAACTACTGCAATCACCACTCAACCGCTCCCATAGAGGAGAGCCTCCATTCCCATGGGAATATTTCCTCTCAATGCAAACCCTGACAGTCGCCGTCTCTTCACTATTAAGCTGCGCCACAGAACACCCTAGAGCATTACTAGCACTCAAAACTGCGTCTTTAATAAAACCCATAAAAGTCACCGTTCATGGGGAGCATCATCTAAAATTATGAAAGGTATTAGGGGACAGACCACGATTCACTCAAAGATCGAGAAATAATCGTGATCTGCCCCCTATTACTCCGTACTCCGGAGATTTTTTGACCAGTGAACACATGAGTGCAATCGGCTCTAAATTCTCCCCATTGGCCTTCACTCAGCAATCTATCCAGGCAGCGGCCGCCTGACAGCACCCAAGCTCTCCTTGTTAATGGCGCCTATAGCGCTGAAGTTAACTTTGGCCTGCTCAAGGCTAACGGAATTTGCACCGCCCTCATATGTTGGGTCACGATATTGTACCTCGTCATCCTCCCATCCACAGACGGGACAACCTGAAAAGTACCGGGCGGACCTTCATCAAATGTTAGATTTTTACAGCAAGGACAAACATAACTCATATCTAAAACCTCTCACCGCCTGTTCCAATAATTAATTCCATCTGCGGGGCGAAACATAGTTCTCGAAGCTCCATCCTGCCCCAGCACGCCAAAGGTATTAGTTTTTGGATCATATCTGAGAGTATCACCGCGAGAGTTTTTTGGTCAGTGTGCTTTGAGGCGGATTCGTTAAAAAATTTTAGCTTGCTCAGCATACTGCTTCGCATTCTTCGGTATTAGGGGACAGACCATGACTCACTCAAAGATCGAGAATAATCGTGGTCTTTTCCCTATTACTTATTCAGCTCCCGGACCTCCAGATGGGCAGGCGCTTGATCGCAGCTGGCCTGACTCATCCAGGTGGGCCGCCTGGATGGCCTCTCTAGGGTGATTAGGTGATCGCGTATGCCAAAGCGCTCGCCTCGCCGGAAGTCGGTACTCCGTCGGCGAGCACCATATTTTTCGAACACATCTTCAATGCCTCTGCGCGGCAATTCGCAGAGAAAAAAACAGACAACGCTTAGGTTTTTTTCTTTAACAAACCGTGTTCATCGGGGTTGAAATTTTTTGGCCAGATAGTTTTACTATCATATAATGCCCCCTGAAGCTTACATTGATCCAGTCCGAAGACACTAAAGTCCGCACCAGATAATTCTGCACCGCGAAAGTCTCCCCCTTCCACATTGGAATTTTTAAGACTTGCTAAGCTAAATTCTGTTTCAGTGAAATCAGAATACATAAGTAACGATTCAGAAAGATCACTCCCCCTCATTCTAGACCCCGTTAATACCGCATTAACCAAAGAAACCTTCTTCATTTTTGAATCATTCAACACAGAGCAATAAAAAACAGAACCCCTTAAATCACAACCGGTAAAATCTGCTTTACTAAAATCCAAATATTCAAATATAGCGCGATGAAAATTAATACCTTTAATATCAGCACCAACAAAGCTATCAATAGAAAGCTCAAGGGAATCGCCCGTCTCAAACCTCACAGTAATCATCTGTTATCCCATTCCAATAGAAAAGGAGACAGATTTATTTAATCTTAACCACCCGAAAAATAAATCAGTCCGCTTTCCGCTTGCCCCCTTTTCCTGCTACGTTTAAAGAATCAAGCGTTTCAGGCCCTCACAAAAGCTCTTGAAATCAGAAACCTCAACAACAGTCTCTAATCCAAAATATGTATTAGAAGACGCCTCATCTGCCTTACCACAATTAAACAATATAATTATAGAAAAATACCCATCAGAAACATCAATCACTTCACCATCTAAGAACTGTATCTGAATATCGCTCTCCAAAGGAACATAAGAAAGTGACTGCGCATATTCACCAAGGATTAATCCTCGCACATGCTTATCAAACTGAGCAACCAACCTCTCTATATCTTTACCGTACAGTCTACAGGCAAAATCCCCCTGTAAGAACCTAGAAAAATTCTTAGCCAAAGCACAGGAAATCTTGAAGTCAAAAAAACCTTCATCGTCACACACTTTGACAGGCGAAAACATTAAGCACCCAGCTTCTGTCTGGAAAACAATATCTGAAAAATTATTCATTTTAAAAAGGCAAATCCTCCCAGTCTTGGTTACGAGCCATTTTCGCTACTTCTTGCTTTGTGAAATTGGGTATTAGGGGACAGACCACGATTCACTCAAAGATCGATAAATAATCGTGGCCTGCCCCCTATTACTATTTTCCCCTATTACTACTTTCTTATGCTTTCAACAGCCTTTCTTTTTATATCTATCAAATATGATACACGCACAAGTAATCAATGCAATTAAGCCACCAACCTTCAACCCTAGCTCGCCTGCTCTGACAGCTTCCTTTATAAAATCGAAATGGTTGATTCCCAAATAATAAGAAACAGCAAAAATACGAGCAACATAGATCGTCGCAAACACTCCGGCAATATAAAATACTGGTATAAAAAAAATAAACCCATACTTTCTTATCATTTTCATCTACCACCACCTGCTGTTGATTCTGCCACGCCACCCACTTCTTTTGCCACAACAGAGCCTAACACGGCATTGAGAACCGACTTAATATTACCCATAGACCGCCCACCAAAAACTGCTGCTGCCTCAGCCATTTTCCACCCTGCAGCGCTACCCACAGAAGCACCCGCCATAGAGGCACCAGGGCTTTCTCCTTTAAGAGTCTTATAAACGTACTCCCCTCCCACATTCGTCATGATAGTAACTGGCAAATTTTTTCCTTAGGTCAACCCTCCAATTAAAGAGGCCTTGCCAACACTCACCAAATCCACCGATCCGGTTTTTAAGACAGATGGCACGTCGAGCTGGACCTACGCAACCTCAAGAGCACCATGGGACTGGAAATGCTGAGCTGCAAAACGGCCGCTATGGCAGTGAAGGAGCTTTGGGTTTATCTATTGGCGCACAACTTGATCCGACTGCTCATGGTGCAATCGGCATCAATCGCGGATTGTTTACCACGCCGACTGAGTTTCAAGCACACCCTGCAACTGTGGCTTGCCTGGCGGCAATTTGAGGATTCGGATATTGACGGGCGCCTTCACCAGTTACTGATGCTCATCGCCCAGCAGCGTGTAGGTAGCCGGCCTGGGCGAGTGGAGCCGCGAGCACTCAAACGAAGGCCAAGACCCTATCCACTACTGACCCAAGCGCGCCAAGTGGAACGCACGGAAGTTCAGAAAAAGGGACATCCAAGGAGGGCTAAGTAAGTGCCATTCAAATCTGTCCCTTTTTTCCAAGCTATGGCGGCAAATAGCCAAGTGGCTCACTTTACCAAAATCAAGAATTGCTACTGCTGACTCCGCGCTCGAAAGCCGAAGCAATCATCACCTCGGTGATATCTACACACGATAATAACCCTGCTAAAGTCGCCCCTATCCTTTCAAAGATAACCTCACTAGAGGAAGCATCTCCAAATGCCGCACAGCGTATATATATCTTTAAAAAACTCCGTACGCCATCGCAGACCAACCCTCTCTCGAGACCTCTGATCGAGGCTTCTTCGTATTCGGAAGGGAGCCCAAAATGCCCATATTCAAACGGGCTAACTAAAGATTCTTTATAAATTTCATTTAAAATAGATTTTCTTGTAAGCCTAACCTGGATCCCAGACTCGACAGAACATCGCCGAAAAGTTATGCCTAGGAGCCCGTACATACAGCGCGCGCCGTGTGGAATCATTACCTCGAGTACAAAGCAATCATTTCCAGAACCGGACCCACAGATTCCTTGCTCATCAATACCTGTAAAAAACTCATTTTCCCAGAAACGAAAACGACCTAATCCATCTAGCCTCCCAGAAATCATCTTTTGTCACTCCAAAATCTCAGCCAGTTACCGTTAAAATAACCAGGCTGTTCTTTATTTAACCTATCTATCACTTCTGGATGGTAAACACTGAATGGCGAAACCTGATACTTTTTGAGAGCCTGACCATGAGCCACACTACGTAGCTCTATCCGTTGCCCCTGAACTCTCTCTATTTCATCCACAAAACGAGCACTACCGGTTAACTGCCCTCTCTGAAGTGCAGTCCGGATCAGTTCAATTTCACTTGACGTTACAGCTCGGCGCATGAACTCCATATAACGAATACGACGCCTTTCAGGTATCGCCAAGTGCGATGACGCAAGGGTCAATATCCAACCAATCACTGCCCGCTTGATCAGTGGTGCGCATCTGGTAACTCGACTAGGGGAAGTCGGCGGCCTCGGCAACCATACGGGCCCGAACCGGGTTTAACTCGATATAGCGGCAGCAGACAAGTAAGTAGGCGTCTGACTCGACCACACTGGATTTGTAACGGCTCTCCCAGAGCAATAAAGTTAGTCTGTCCCTTTTCCTTGTTTAGCTTAGCTGATCAGGTAGAAAATAAATCTGTCGACTTATCCGAAAAACCCAACGACACCGCCACCTCAAGTGCAACTTTGGCATAATTTATATTACCATCCGGGCCTGGCTGCTTTTTCATCTCATCAAGCGCATATACAATTTGTAACTTACAGCCAACTCGAAACAATTCAACATCAGAGCTTTCATTTACGTATATACCAATGTCAATCACTGAGCCGTCTTCCACCAACAACTCAACAGTGTTGTTTTCTGCTTTATTATCCTGACCAGCCGCGTAGGCGCGAACAATAATCCCAGAAAAGAAAAGGAGCGGTATATTTCCGAGATAAATATTATCCCACCACTCCTGAGACCCATACAACCCATACTTACCTTTAAGCCCCAGCAGAGGCCTGCCAGAATTCAAAGTTAACGCTTGAGCAGCGGCAACGCGGGCTGGATCTTTCTGTAACTCTTTCCAGTGCGAATAGACGACTTTCATTTGACGATGTGCGCCATCATTCTTTAACAACATCACTACTTACCTTTACGCACGGCTTTAGGGGACAGACCACAACTCACTCAAAGATCGATAAATAATCGTGGTCTGTCCCCTATTACTCTATGGATAACGCCTCGGTTGGAGGAAACAGGCGCTCCCGGTGGTCTGGCAATAGCGATTCGACCTGTTCAAATAACTTGGGACCGGTCAACAGATTGAAGAATGCATAAGCATCCGTATTGGATGTGAGGCGATGGGTACGGCTTTGTTGAAGGATGGCTGCTTGGCGCCTAGGATTCATCTGGGCTGCTCCTTGGGCTCGGTGTGTGTTCGCAACTATCACCGTAGACCAAGAGCAGCCTTTCTTCTTCTAGATCAACTGGTTAACGCGTAAGTAAGCGCCATTCAAATCTGTCCCCTTTTCCTCTAAAGTGCCAGATCAGCTCGACACGAGACTTTTACAGATAAACCAACATCAGCGCGAAAATACCAATGTGATACTACCTCAAGAACATATCGATATCGTCTAGAGCATCCGCAATTTGCCCTGAGATGATGTTGTCATCTAGATGTTCACGAAGAGCAATGAGTACCTTTTCTTTGTCAAGCTGGCGGTGAATCCTTGCTATATGTCCAAGACAAGTTGCTGCAAGCCCTCTAACATCAGGGCTTTCGTTGCGGAGAAATTCTAAGCATTTACTCTGTGCCCACCTCCAATCAGGATCATTTAAAGCAACGGAGACAAGTGCCTCACAAATACTCTTAACATCCCTCGAAGCAAAAGCTTTTTCTAAAGCTCGCTTATTATAAGGTTGGGGGGCTTGATAGTTCATCATCGTTTCCCACCAGTAAGAATATTACCTTTACGATCAACCATACCTGCCTGTTGCAAGGCTTTTTGCATGTCTGGATGCAAATCACTCCAAGAACGGACGTGGCCGTGATAAGTCGTATCTAGCGTTTTGTCAAAAACAACAAAATCTTTAGAATCGTAGTCAATTCCGACTCGGCGAGAGGATGTCGGTTTAACTTGGATCGAAAAATCTAGCACTTCTTGACCATTAACCGGAGCACGACTCTTAACTGCATTATCGATTTTCCCGTGGTAGGAAGCAGCTTCATAGTCCAATCGGCGCATGGCGCCTGCACTTTCACCGGCAGCTCCTGTCGCTTTTGCCCCGCCCTCCAGTGCAGCCGCATGGATTGAGCAGCTCCCATTGCTGCAGCTAACACAAGGCCCGATATTGTGCACCCATGCCCCAAGCGTTCCAACATAGAACGTATGCCCAGCGTCTACCGTCAGGTTGTAGGTCTGCCCCTGCGGCTGATACAACGTGATGGACTCCACGGTGATGGAGCTGCCATCACCGCCATCTCCCAAGGACTGCAGGCGATCACCGGACTTCAGGTCGATGACCGGAACGAATCCTTTCTGAGCAGGCACATAGAAAGGGTGCCCAGGTGTCACCTCCAGTGTTTCTGAAGCGCTAGCACCATCTACGGCGTCTTTGCTCAGCACCACCTTGTAAATGGGCTGGTCAGTACGCGTGTGAGTAGCAGTGATTGCAGCCGCGAACGGCTCTCCGCCACCTTCGGGCTTGCTCCAAACAACATCGCCTACGTTCAGGGACTCGATTACGCGCTCGCCTTCCGGGGTGGCTACCAAAGTGCCTGCAGCGAAGCAACAAGGCTTATAGCCCTCCTTCTGAGCCTGTGCCTGGGTAATGGTCCGACTCGATGAAGCACCTTGTGACGAACCCCCACCGCTGGTGATGACCTGCCCCGTCCGACCTCGTATCCCCAGCAAAGCTTCTTCCGAGAACGAGGCTAGAATCGTGGCGCGCTCTTGAAGGCTGAGAGGTCGCTCATAAGTACGCTCCAGCCACTGAGTAGAATCCATCCAACCATCGAGGAATTTGGTTTCCTCTGCAGTAAGCCATCCCTCTTTAATGTACTTGGCGAAAGCAACCTGATTGTCAGTAACAAACCGATCACCATGCTTGTTGTAAGGATTAACCGAAGGCGCAGACACTGCATCAGGATTGCCTTGTAACAGGCCCGGCACGTCATATCGACCTTGGAAGAACCGCAGCAGCTCCTTGGCAACGGGATCGTCCATGGCGATGGTTTTGTCGAGGATCGACTCAACGCACTTCCTGTTACCGCACTCATTTATCCCCTTGGAACGTGCAGCCGATAGTTCCTTGTACTTCGCGTCGATGGCGTCGATCTTCGCTGCGGTGCACTGACCACTGGCCCTACAGTCCTTCAGTTCTTTGAGCATCCGCTCAGCAGTCGGATGCTCCAGTCCATTGTAAAGAGAGGCCTGCTGAGCCACCCAACCAGCTTTCTGCTGTTCCTTCTCATCGCCCCCCACCAATGCGGCGCTTGTCATGCCTACAAGCTGCGAGGTCATGGCCACGAGCTGTGCGTGTTGAGGCCCTTGGAAGAACTCCAAATCGATAATGGTATCGACCAGCGCCTCATTCAGCCCCGCAGCAATCGCTCCCGTTTTAAAGCTGCCTCCCGCCGCCTCAGCCACGAGGCCGCCTACTATGCCGTGGGTGATGACCTTGCCTGTCGTGCCAGAGAAACGCAGTTCATCGCCAAGGTTTTTGTAGATCAGGCCGCTAACGATATTGGCCGCATGACCGACGGCTGCTTGACCCAAATTATCTGTAAAATTGCCGCCAACAATGGCAGTTCGCAGTCCAGCCTCTACAAACGTGGTTCTCGCAACCTGCTGAACACTTTGCACGTTGAATCCAAGGCTTGAAGGATTAACCCCAGTGCCAATACCAGCTGTGGCGGCACTGAGCGCATACCCCCTCATTGCATCAGAAGACGTGATATCCCTGGATGTAGCGCTCAAGTTACCCTTGTTACTAATGGTGCTTATCGCGGCCTGGCTAACTACGGCGTGGAATCCAGCCTGGGCAGCCAAGCCCATACCGGCCGAAGAGGTTGCACTTGCAGCCGCCCCGGCTACAGACGTACCGGCACCTGCTGTAAGAACCGTGACCAGAATTGCGATGATGATCGCGGCGCCAGCCCCCACCCCCGAATGGCTGTATTTAAAGGAGTCGTGCACTTCTTTCACGCGATGCCAGTCGACATCACCGCGCTGCTCCATCTTCTTCAACCAGGCCAACTCGGGATCAGCCTTGACCATCGCATCAATGGTCTGACTGACGGTCTGCCGATTGACCTGTTTGATATCGATGTTCAGGCCTTCGACCGCGCTGATGACGGTGTCACCTTTGGCAATCATCTGGCTCTGAAGAAGCGTCTCGTCTGTAGTGCCCTTCCCTTTGGCCGACGTCCACATCGAGCTGTTCTTGCTCTTCTCATGGCTCTCCTGATCCAGATCCTTCACCGCTTCGAAGGTGATGGCACCGCCACTAGCAAGGGTCAGGTCGGCACCGCTTTCCAGGCGCGCTTTCTGGTACAGCTGGTCGCCCTCACTGACCAGGGTCAGGTCCCCGCCGGTGCTTATGCTGGTGCCGACGTTACGCACCGTGGTGATTTCATCGCGCTGGGTTTTCTTGCTGCCCCCGGAGCCCTTTTGCTTCATGTCGTACAGCGAGTGGTGGCTGCTTTGCGCAGCCACCACCGCCAGTTGCTGGCCTGCGTACAGGTAGGCTTCACCGTCGGTTTGCAGGTTGCTGGCACTGAGGGCAAGGTTATTCTTGGCATTCACATGCAGATCACCACCGGCCTCGACCTCGGCCGCCTGCTGGGTCACCAGGCTGCGCTCGATGTCGACCCTTTTGCCGCCGCTCTTGCGGTGCGACTCGAAGTGGCTCTCGTTGGCTGCGGCAGCGATCAGGATGTCGCCGCCCGCTCCCATGGCCAGATCCCGGCCGGCCGTCACGCGGCTGGCCACCACGGCAAGTTCGCGCTCGGTCGAGAGCGTAAGGTCTCGGCCGGCACTGGCCTCGGAGCCGTATTGGGTCACTTGCTCGCGACGGCTGTTGCCTTTGCGGTCTGTCTGGCGGCTCAGGTCATGCTGCTGGGCCGATACGATCTGCAGGTCACGCCCGGCGATTACCCGTAGGTCGTGCCCGGCGTTGAGGGCTCCGCCGACGTTCTGTACATCGCGTCCTGCACTCAGGTTGAGGTCGTTGAGGGCCTCGATGCGCGCCGCGCTGTCGACGTAGTCCTGGCGATAGTCATGGTTGCGCCCAGCAGACTCGAAGGTGGTGACACTGCGTTCGTTGATGAGGTCGCCGCTCACGGCCCTGGCCGTGACATCGCGCCCGGCGATGATGCCGCCCTGGGCGTTGCGGATGCTCTCGGTCGCCAGCAGTTGCAGGCGCTCGTTGGCCTGCATGAGGCCGCTGTTGGCGATGTTCCGACCTTGTACATCCAACGCACCGCTGGCTCGCAGGGTGCCCTGGTTGCTCAGGTCGCCACCGCCGATCAACGCCACGTCACGGCCCTGGATCAACGCGCCGTTGGGGGCCAGGCGGCCTTCGGCCTGGGCCAGGTAGAGCACCGGCACCAGGACCTTTTCGCCGAGGACTTCCTGCTCTTCCATCCACACGATGTCGTGGGTCAGGGCAGCCACCTGCTGGGCGCTCAGGCTGACGCCAAGGCCCAGGTTCAGTGCGTCCTTGCTGGCGATGGCGTTGTTCATCAGGTAGCGGAACATCGCCTCGTCGCTGGTCAGCCCGGTCAGGTAACGCTGGCCGGTACGGGCGACGATGGCGTCGCGGATCAGGCGCTGTTCGTAGAGGCCATCGCCCAGGCGTTTCTGGGCCTGATCGGGGTCGTAACCCAGTTGGCCAAGCATGTAGTCGGAGCTGAGGAAGCGGCTCAGTTCGGTCAGTGCCGGATTGGTTTCGATCAGGTATTTGTGGCCGATGCTGGGCTGCACGTTGCTGGGCACTGGCCCTACGCCGAGCGGCATCTGTGCACCGGTCTCCAGCAGGCTGGCGGTAGCGCTCAGGCCGTCCTGCACCCGCCAGGGGCTGCCAGCGTTCTGGTTCTGGGTCTGGCTGGCACTGTCAGCGCTGCCCGCTTGGGTATTCAGGCGAAACAGGCCGTTTTCGCCTTGCGGCAGGCTGAAACCGGGCAGACTCAGCGGGTTGACCTGCCGCTGCTGAAGGTCAGGCGGCAGCTCTGCGCTGAGCACGACGACGGGCTGGGTGCTGCGCCCCAGCGTGACATCGGCGCCACGGTACGGGCCGTAATCGATGGCGCTGTTGGGGTAGGTTTGCAGGTTAGCCAGGCCGTTGCTGGCCTCGATGGTGACATTACCGCCCGCCTGGATGACGGCCGGTGCCAGTAGGTGCTCGCTGCCTGAAACGGCGAGCGGCGCATCGATCCCCGCGTAGTAAGCCGGACTGAAGCCCGCCTTCATGGCCAGGTAGGCCGCTTCGCTGAAGGTGGCAGCCGTACCATGCTGCGCCATGAAGTCGCTCACTCGCGCCTGGTGAGCGTAGTAGGTTCGGTTGCGCTCCCGGGGTTGCGCCGTGAAGACCGCCGTTGCGCTGCCGGCCATGGCCTGGGCACCGATGTTCTGCAGGTCACCGGTCTGCACGACGAGGTCCTTGCGGGCGGACAAGGTGCTGTAACGGTTGATCAGGCTATCGCTGTCGATCCGCAGATCTGCGCCGGACAGAATCTCGCCTGCAGGGGAGTCTTCGGCGATGACCGCGCCCCACTCTTCGTGCAGGGTCAGGCGACCCCGTTTGCTTGACCAACTGCGACTACAGTGCTGGATACAGGTCAGGTACGCCTGCGCAGACAGCAGCTTGCCCTGCATGACGAACGCATCCTTGGCGTTCTCCAGGGTTTCTACGGCCAGGCGCATGTCCTTTGCGCTTTCCAGGGTGGCGGACATGTTTTCGACCAGGCTGGAGCGTTGCAGCTGGTCATCTCTGGCGATGCTCAATGCCCCGAGGCTGTAGATGTCGGCATAGCGGTTGGTGAGTTGACTCAGCCGCAAGGCCATGTCCTCGCCGCTGAAGATCAGGCCTCTTTGGTTGAGCAGCGTTGGCGTCTCGAGCCGCAACACTGCGCCACTGCCGAGGGTGCCGTGGTTGTTCAGACCGGCGGCGCTGACCGTCAAGTTGCCCGCGGCGGTGAGCCGCCCCTCGTTACGAAACAGCCCGCGGGTAACGACCGTGCTTGCCGCCGCGCTGGCGATACGGGCGCTGCTGGAAAGATCAAGGCTGCCGGTACCCAGGGTCATGGCAGCGAGGCTGGTAAGCTGACCGTCCCCCGCATAGGCTCCGCTCAGGTTCAGGCTGAACGTGCCATCGCTGGCCAGCAGGCCTTGGTTGCTCCAGTTGTCACCACGGCCACTGAAGGCTCGCCGCGCGACCAGCTGGCCAGCGACGGTCTGCGTGAAGGTGCCGATATCGAGGACCAGTTCATCCGCCTCGATCACCGCGCTGTTGGTCCAGTTGCTGGCGCTGAGGCTCAGCACGGCGTTGGTGCTCAGGGTGCCGCCAGCGCCCATGATCAGGGCAGCACTGAGGCCGAAGCGACCCGCACCGGTATGCAGGATACGGCCGTCGCGGCCATGCAGGTCGGCGACGCTCAGCTCCAGCTCGGCATTGGCGGTTTCCAGCACGCCGTTGCGGTTGTCCAGCACACCGCCGCTGATCTGCGTGGTTCCAGCCTTGCCCAGTGCCCGCAAACGACCGTATGGGTTGTCGATGCGAGCGGCCGCAAGGTGCAGCGTCGTCGCGCTTTCGAGGATGCCGCTGCCATTGCGCAGCGCACCGGACAGGCTGAAGTCGATTCGCTCGGCAGCCACCTTGCCGCCCTGATTCAGGATGTCGAGCTGGTTGTCGAAGTCACCCGCAATCACGCTCACCCGTTGATGGGCATAGAGCCCACCGCCCTGGTTATCGAAGGCGCTGCTGCCCACGTCGACCCGGGCATCGCCACCGAGCGCGGACAGGTGTCCCCCTCGGTTATCCAGCCCCTTGGCAGTCACTGTCACGGCCTGCCCCTGGGCAGTGCCGGAGGCGTTGTCGAACAGGCCTGCACTGGTCAGTTTCAATACGCCGTGCAGGCTGTTGAGGACGCCGGCGCGGTTGTCCACGGCACTGGCGCCGTGCAGATCCAGCGGGCCCTGCGCGCTCTCGATGCGGCCACCTCGATTGTCCAGTGCGCCACTCAGCCTGGCGATCACGGCCTGCTGACCACTGAGGCTGCCGCCACTGTTATCGAGTCGCTGCGCGTGCAGGTCGATGCGTCCCTGCTGGCTGTGTACCAGGCCATCGGCGCTGTTGTTGAGCACACCACTGAGCAGCAACTCCAGGCTGCTGCGAGCGCCGAGGGTTCCGCCGCTATTGTCGAGGTCGCTGGCAGTCAGTTGCAGTAAATGCTGGCTGAGCAGGCTGCCACCCTGGTTGTCGATGGCTGCGGCCTGCAGCACGAGGGGGCCGCCACTGGCCAGGCTGGCCTTCTGCGCGTTGATCAGGAGCCCGCTGAGGGTGAGGTCCATCGCGGCCGTGCTGGTCAGCTGACCGGCGCTGTTATCGAGGCCACTGGCGCGGAGGCTGGCAGCCTGCTGGCTGCTGATCTGCCCCGCGCGGTTGTTCACTGCGCCGCTGTGAACGCTGAGCGAGCCCAGGGTGTCGATCAGACCGCCACTGCCGTTGTCGAGCGTGTCGGCGAGTGCCAGGCTGAGATCCCCTGCGCTGGAGATAACGCCCCCGGCACTGTTATCGAGACGTTGCGCGTCCACCGAAAGCTGGCCCTTGCTGACCAGTGCGCCCGCCGTTCGGTTGTGCAGCGCTCCACTCAACTCGACATGCAGGTCGCCATCGCGGCTGGACACGGTGCCCTGGCCGCTGTTTTCCAGGCTACCGGCCTTGATCGCCAGGCCCTGCCAACCAGAGACCAGACCGCCTTCGGCATTGCGCAGGACGCCCTGACCCAGGTCGATAGCCAAGGTGCCGGCGCTGATCAGCCTGCCCTCATCACCATTGTCGATGGCACCCGCGCTCAGGCTGTAGCCCTGACGGCTGGAAATTTCGCCCCCTCTGTTATCCAGCCTGGCCAGGCGCTCCAGGGTCATCGGCCCCCTGGCACTCAGCAGGCCGCCGCGGTTATCCAGATCACCGCCTTGCAGATCCAGATGCACGCCGGCTTCGCCGATCAGCCGGCCTTGCTGCTGAATCAGCCGAGCGACGCTCAGGCGCAGGTCACCCTTGGCCGAGACCTCTCCGGCCTCGCTGGCGTCGAGGTGGGCCGCGCTGATAGCCAGGCCGGCAGCGCTGGTGATCAAGCCCTGCCGCTGGTTATCCAACCGCCCCACCAGCGTCAGCGTCAGGTCCCCATGGCTGCTCAGCACCCCACCCGCGCTGTTGTCCAGGCTGTCACCAACCACCAGTAGATCGTCACCCCCGGTGAGCATCCCCTTGGTGTGGTTGAGCAGCCGCTGGACCGCGAGGGTCAGGCCCTGCCCTCCAGAGACCAGCCCGGCCTGGCTATTGTCCAATACGGCAGCGGCTTGCCCGGCGCCTGCCCACACCCGAACGTCGGACCGCCCCCGGGTGGAGATTTCCCCGCGGCTGTTTTGCAGCGCTTCGTCGACACGCAGCTCGATGCCCTGGTGCGCGGCAATCAGGCCGCCGTCGCGATTATCCAGCTGGCGCGCAGCGACGCTCAGTTGGCCCTGGCTGAGCAATTCGCCAGCCTGCTGACCAAGAACGCCTGCTCGTACCTCGACATCGCCCTTGGCCCCGATCTGCCCGCCTGCGTGGTTGCGCAGTTCACCAGCGGCAATGCTGAGACGGCCTTCACTGACCACGCGGCTCGCACCGGCGTTGTCCAAGACGCCGTCCACCGCGATGCTGGCATCGGCCTTGCCGCTGACCACCCCACCCCGGTTATCCAGGCTCTGCCCGCTGATATCCAGGCGTCGATCCGCGACGAGGGTTCCACCCTGGTTATCCAGCGCCGCCTCGCGCACGGTCAGGCTTCCACGACTGCTCAGGGTACCCTTGGCGCTGTTGTCCAGCTCATGGGCTGTCACCGTCAGTACGCTGCCCGCACTGAGCCGCCCGCTGCGGTTATCCAGCTGCCCCGCGTTGACGCTCGCCACGCCCTGGCTGGAAATCTCACCGTCCCGATTGTCCAGGCGCTTGGCAGCGCTCACGTCCAGCGACTCGTCAGCGACGACCAGCCCCCCGCGGTTGTCCAGCGTCTTGGCCGTCACCCGGGTGCTGGCCTTGGCGCCAAGGGCACCCGCCCGATTGTCCAACGTGCCGCTGAGGGCCAGGTCGAGATCGCCACTGGCCAACAGGCGGCCCCGATTGCGCACACCATCGGCCGTGAGCGTGACATTGCCACTCGCATTGCGGGTGGCAATGTCACGCTCACGGCCGCCTCGATCACGCCCTGGTTGCTGATCTGCCGTGCGTTCAGCGTGATCCGCTCACCCGCCGCCAGACTCCGTTCCTTATCCAGGCTCAGGGTCTGCGTGGCACGGGCTGCGACACTGCGCCCGGCATAGGCATCGCCACCGAGTTCGATTGCACTGGCGGCCAACTCGATGTCATCACTGGCCACCACACGGTTGAGGCTCAATCGCCCGCTGGCATCGATCTGAATATCCCCGGCACTGGCGGCCATGTCGCCGGCCAGCTTCACGCCCACGCCCGCCTCGGTACCCACTAGACGAATCGCCCCGGCGTACATGCCGCCCAGGGCCGAGCTGTCGATGGCCAGTT
>NZ_JARVSV010000041.1:0-112869 GCF_030209025.1 Pseudomonas sp. MEJ086 | reverse complement strand
CGAATGGCCGCCAATCGCTGGCAAGCCAGCTCCTACATGGGCTCAGCTATCAACGCGATCACGTAGGAGCCGGCTTGCCGGCGATGCGATGGTGGGTGTGTTGCGCAATCTGTGCTGCCGATGAGATTCGCCGCGAGGGCATGGCTCCTACGCTGGCTTAGCTTTCTCTATCTCTATTGCCCACCAAGCTATCGACGGTCGGCACGCGGGTGTCCGTTTCCATCTGCGCATCGTGTTCCAGTTGGTGGCTGAAGCGCTCCAGGGAGCCGTTTTCCGGTTGTGCGTCGCTGGCGAATACCGGTGGGCTGAGCAGGTAGGCGCCCAGCAGGCGGGAGAGGGCGGCGAGGCTGTCGATATGGGTGCGTTCGTAGCCGTGGGTGGCGTCGCAGCCGAAGGCGATCAGCGCGGTGCGGATATCGTGGCCGGCGGTAACCGCGGATTGGGCATCGCTGTGGTAGTAGCGGAACAGGTCGCGGCGTACCGGGATCTCGTTGTCGCTGGCCAAGCGCAGCAGTTGTCGGGACAGGTGGTAATCGTAAGGGCCGCCGGAGTCATGCATGGCCACGCTGACGGTGTGCTCGGTGGAGCGTTGGCCAGCGGCGACCGGAGCGATGTCGATACCGACGAATTCGCTGACGTCCCATGGCAGTGCAGCGGCCGCGCCGGAGCCGACTTCTTCGGTGATGGTGAACAGCGGGTGGCAGTCGATATGCGGCTCCTGGCCACTTTCGACCACGGCCTTGAGCGCGGCGAGCAGCGCTGCGACACCCGCCTTGTCGTCCAGATGGCGGGCACTGATGTGGCCACTCTCGGTGAACTCGGGGAGCGGATCGAAGGCCACGAAGTCACCAACCGAAACCCCAAGGCTTTCGCAGTCGGCACGGCTGGCGACCAGGGCGTCCAGGCGCAGTTCGACGTGGTCCCAGGAAATCGGCATCTGGTCGACTTCGGTGTTGAAGGCGTGCCCGGACGCCAGCAGGGGCAGCACGCTGCCGCGCAGCACGCCATGGTCGCTGAACACGCTGACGCGGCTACCTTCGGCGAAGCGGCTCGACCAGCAGCCGATGGCGGTCAGGCACAGGCGGCCGTTGTCCTTGATCTCGCGCACCATGGCGCCAATGGTGTCGAGGTGCACGGAAACCGCACGGTCCGGGCTGTAGCGACGGCCTTTGAGGGTGCCGCGGATGGTACCGCGCCGGGTCATCTCGAAAGGGATGCCGATTTCCGTCAGGCGCTCGGCAACGTAGCGCACGATGGTGTCGGTGAAGCCGGTTGGGCTGGGAATGGCGAGCATTTCCAGCAGTACTTTCTGCATGTACTCGAGGTCGGGTTCTGGAATTTGCGACATGGGATCTCCATCTATGACGGGGATGGCCGCCGAGCGGCGTCAGTCTTGGGTGAATGCTTTGACGCCTGTCGACGGACGGTAAGAATCAGGTCTCTGTTACATGCTGACCTGCTATAGCGGTGAGGGTTTCAAAGAGCTTTGGGGATCGTTCGCGCCGGGGGCGACGCTCCTACGCACGAGGTGATGCAACCGCCTCGTGGGAGCCGCGCCCCCGCGGCGAATCGTTTGGGCAGCGCCGACATTGCGGTATGGCCGCTATCGTTCGCGCCGGGGGCGACGCTCCTACATACGGCGTGATGCAACCACCTCCGTGGGAGCCGCGCCCCCGCGGCGAATCGTTTGGCCAGCGCCGGCATTGCGGTATGGCCGCGATCGTTCGCGCCGGGGGCGACGCTCCTACACACAGTGTGATGCAACCACCTCGTGGGAGCCGCGCCCCCGCGGCGAATCGTTTTGGCAGCGCCGACATTGCGGTATGGCCGCCATTGTTCGCGCCGGGGACGACGCTCCTACGCGGTATGCCGCAACCAGTAAGAACTTCCGGAATCACCTGTCATACTCAATCGCCTACGCCATGGCTGAGCGGGAACAGCAGGTCGATGAATCGCTCGGCGGTCGGCTGCGGCTCGTGATTGGCGAGGCCGGCGCGTTCGTTGGCCTCGATGAACACGTGCTCGGGCTGATCGGCTGCCGGTACCAACAGGTCGAGGCCTACCACGGGAATGTCCAGGGCGCGAGCGGCCTTGACCGCGGCTTCAGCGAGCGTCGGATGGAGGATGCCGGTGACGTCTTCGAGAATCCCGCCAGTGTGCAGGTTGGCGGTCTTGCGCACGGCCATGCGCTTGCCCTGAGGCAGCACGCTGTCGTAGTCGAAGCCGGCGGCATGCAGGGTGCGCAGGGTTTCGGCATCCTTGGGGATGCGGCTTTCGCCACCCGTAGCAGCCTGACGACGACGGCTCTGCGCGTCGATCAGCTCGCCGATGGTGTGGCGGCCATCGCCCAGCACTTCTGCCGGGCGGCGTATCGCGGCGGCGACCACTTCGAAGCCGATCACCACGATGCGCAGGTCGAAACCTTCGTGGTAACTCTCCAGCAGCACACGCTCGTCGAAGGGGCGGGCGCGCTCGATGGCGGCTTGCACGTCGGCCGGTGTGCGCAGGTCGACGGCGACGCCCTGGCCCTGTTCGCCGTCTACCGGCTTGACCACCAGGCTGCCGTGCTCGGCGAGAAAGGCCGCATTGTCTTCCGCGCTGCCTGCCAGGCGCTGGGCTGGCAGGCTCAGACCGGCACGGCTGAGGGTGCGGTGGGTCAGGCGCTTGTCCTGGCACAAGGTCATGGTCACGGCGCTGGTCAGGTCGGTCAGCGATTCACGGCAGCGGATGCGGCGTCCACCCTGGCTGAGGGTGAAGAGACCGGCTTCGGCGTCATCGATATGGGCATCGATGCCACGGCGCCGTGCTTCGTCGACGATGATGCGCGCGTAAGGATTGAGGTTGTCGTCCGGGCCGGGGCCGAGGAACAGCGTCTGGTTGATGCCGTTCTTGCGTTTGACGCTGAAGGTCTGCAGCTCGCGGAAACCCAGCTTGGCATACAGCTTCTTGGCTTGGCCGTTGTCGTGCAGCACGGACAGGTCGAGGTGGCTCAGGCCACGGCTCATGAAGTGCTCGACAAGATGGCGCACCAGTACTTCGCCAACGCCTGGGCGGCTGCAGGCTGGGTCCACCGCCAGGCACCACAGGCTGCTGCCGAGTTCCGGGTCGTGGTAGGCCTTCTGGTGATTGAGGCCCATCACGCTGCCGATCACCGCGCCGCTGTCTTCATCTTCGGCCAGCCAGTAGACGGGGCCGCCCTGATGACGGGGGGTCAGTTTTTCCGTGTCGATGGGCAGCATGCCCCGAGTCTGGTACAGGCAGTTGATCGCCTGCCAGTCGGCTGGCGTCTGCGCGCGCCGCACGCGGAAGCCACGAAAGCCGCGGCGGGCCTGACGGTAGTCGCTGAACCACAGGCGCAGCGTGTCCGACGGGTCGAGAAAGAGCTGTTGGGGTGCATACGACAGCACCTGCTGTGGCGCCGCGACGTAAAGGGCGATGTCGCGCTCGCCGGGCTGCTCGCTGAGCAGCTCTTCAGCCAGCACCGAGGCATCCGGGAAGGTGTGCCCGATCAGCAGTCGACCCCATCCGCAATGCACGATCTGCGGCTGGCTGATGCCGTCGCCGTGTTCTTCGGCGAAGCGGGCCTGCAGGCGCTCGTAGGAGGGGGATTGGCCTCGCAGGAGGCGTTGATTGTGGGCAGTGGCTCGCATTGGAGAGTGTTCCTTTGCTTTCGCATGTCCGGCATGTGCCGGCGATCGGTTGACCTGTCTGCTGATCCGCATCGAGGCGGATTCGGCCATTCCTGTTGGGTTGCGGGGGAGCCACTGGCTCCCCCGTCCTCGCTTACAGCCCCTGTTCGCTCAGCCACAGGTTGAGTGCTGCCATCTGCCACAACTTCGAACCGCGCAGCGGGGTCAGCTGGCCTTGCGGGTCGGTCAGCAGGCGGTCGAGCATCTGCGGGTTGAAGATGCCGCGGTCATGAGCCGGGTCGACCAGCAGATCGCGAACCCAACCGAGCGTAGCGCCCTCCAGGTGCTTGAGACCCGGCACCGGGAAGTAACCCTTCTTGCGGTCGATGACCTCGGAAGGGATGACCTTGCGTGCGGCTTCCTTGAGCACGTACTTGCCGCCTTCTGGCAGTTTGTACTGGCCGGGGATGCGCGCGGACAATTCGGCCAGGCGGTAGTCCAGGAACGGCGTGCGGGCCTCGAGGCCCCAGGCCATGGTCATGTTGTCGACGCGCTTGACCGGGTCGTCGACCAGCATCACCGTGCTGTCCAGGCGCAACGCCTTGTCCACGGCCGCGTCGGCACCGGGCTGGGCGAAGTGCTGGCGGACGAACTCACCGGCCACGTCATCGGTCAGCCAGGCGGGTTGCACGCAAGCGGCATATTCATCGTGCTCGCGGTCGAAGAAGGCTTTGCGATAGGCGCTGAAGGCGTCTTCGGCACCATCGACCAGCGGGTACCAGTGGTAGCCGGCGAACAGCTCGTCAGCGCCCTGGCCGCTTTGCACCACCTTGCAGTGCTTGGCCACTTCCCGCGAGAGCAGGTAGAAGGCGATGCAGTCATGGCTGACCATCGGCTCGCTCATGGCGCGGAAGGCGGCTGGCAACTGATCGAGAATCTCGTTCTCGCCGATGCGCAGTTGGTGATGCTGAGTTTCGAAACGTTTGGCGATCAGGTCCGAGTACTGGAACTCGTCGCCACGCTCGCCACCGGCATCCTGGAAACCGATGGAAAAGGTCAGCAGGTTCTCGACGCCGGCCTCACGCAGCAGGCCGACCAGCATGCTCGAGTCGACCCCGCCGGAAAGCAGTACGCCGACATCGACCGCCGCACGCTGACGGATCGAGACCGCCTCGCGCATGCCGTCGAGTACCGCATCGCGCCACTCGTCGAAACCGTAGTTGGCTTCGTCGGCGTTCGGGCCGTAGTTCAGCGTCCACCAGACCTTCTGCTCGACCTTGCCATTGACGTCGATGCGCATCCAGGTCGCGGGTGGCAGCTTCTCGACACCGGCAAGAATGGTGCGCGGTGCTGGCACCACGGCGTGGAAGTTCAAGTAGTGGTTGAGTGCGATGGGGTCGAGGGTCTTGCCGATGTCGCCGCCTTTCAGCAGCGCTGGCAGGCTGGAAGCGAATCGCAGACGATCCTTGGTCTTGGACAGGTACAGCGGCTTCACGCCAAGACGGTCGCGGGCGATGAACAGCTGTTGGCTGTCGCGTTCCCAGATCGCGAAGGCGAACATCCCGTTGAGTTTGGGCAGCAGGTCGGCGCCCCAGGCGTGATAGCCCTTGAGCAGCACTTCGGTATCGCCGCCCGAGAAGAAGCGATAACCAAGCTGTTCCAGCTCGCCACGCAATTCCGGGTAGTTGTAGATGGCGCCGTTGAAGACCATCGACAGGCCGAGATCGTTATCGATCATCGGCTGGCCCGAAGCCTCGGCGAGATCCATGATCTTCAACCGGCGATGACCGAACGCAACGGGGCCGCGGCTATGGAAGCCATGGGCGTCAGGGCCACGCGGGGCGAGGTGGTGAGTGATACGTTCAACGGCAGCCAGGTCGGCTGGTTGGTTATCGAAGCGTAGTTCGCCTGCTATTCCGCACATAGTCTATAAAGCCCTCGTATTTCCTGGGCTCTGTTCCTCCTTAGCGTCAGTCCGTACCAGTTGTGTACCGGTTCTGAGTTCCAGCGCGCGTCACCGCGCACCGGAGACAATCGAGCATCTGGGACCGATGCATGCCTGCGGCAGCACAGCGGTCCCGAGCTTTTTCGAGTCACCTCGGCGCAGGAATGTTCAATAAAATGACGGGGTGGGTGGCGTACGGCTTGCGAATCCTTCCTTGCGGCCAGTACTGGCGGCAGTGCCGAAATCGCGGCGTGGTCACGATCATTCGCGCCGGGGGCGACGCTCCTACGGATGCGGTATCGCGATCACCATGGTAGGAGCCGCGCCCGCGCGGCGAATCGCAAGGGCAACACCGAAATCGCAGTATGGCCACGATCATTCGCGCCGGGGGCGACGCTCCTACGGATGCGGTGCTGCGATCGCCATGGTAGGAGCCGCGCCCGCGCGGCGAATCGCAAGGGCAACACCGAAATCGCAGTATGGCCACGATCATTCGCGCCGGGGGCGACGCTCCTACGGATGCGGTATCTCGATCACCATGGTAGGAGCCGCGCCCCCGCGGTGAATAGCAAGGGCAACGCTGAAATCGCGGCACATCCACGAACATTCGCGCCGGGGGCGACGCTCCTACGGATACGGTATTGCGATCACCGTGGTAGGAGCCGCGCCCTCGCGGCGAATCGCAAGGGGAGCAATCGAATTGCGGTATGGCCCACTAGAGCCAGATTGCATCCCAGTGCGGATAATCGCCTATTCGCTTTACCAATCCAGCGCGCAATGGATTGGCTACGATGTAACGCGCAACATGAAGTACATCGTCCTCTCTGCGCACTGCATGATCGTGGAAACCCTTTTGCCAGATTGGCTCACCGATATGCCTCGACGACAGCGACTTCACTCTACCAACGAGCTGTGACAGGGTTCCTTGTCGTAACTGAAAGAGCCAATGTAGATGATCAGGCATCAACACATAGCTTAACGTCGTGTGCGTACCCGCCAGTGCGTCCTGCTTGATTATGTTGATCAGCTTCCTGGCTTGGTGAAAGTCAGCGAAGACAGGTTTTCTATTCAGAGTCACCGTGGTTATCAGGTAAACCTGGCCATGGGCTGACCACCTTCCCAAGCGAAGCCTATGGGCAAATCGGTGATTGGCGTTCACATTAATCCCTCCTTGGATCTACGTGTTTCGCTAGTGTAGTTCAGCGATCGGAACATTCGTTTTTGGCGAACAGCTGGGATCCGCGGTACAGCCACGATCATTCGCGCCGGGGGCGACGCTCCTACGGATACGGTATTGCGATCGCCATGGTAGGAACCGCGCCCCCTCGGCGAATCGCAAGGGCAGCGTCCGAATCGCGGTAAGGCCGCAACTGTTGGCGCGCCGCGCACCAATCGGTAGATATCAGCCCTTGCGGATCAGTTGCCGCAGCATGAAGCGGTTGGGGTGGCAGGCTTCGGCGATGTCCTGGGGGACTGGCAGCGGTTCGTCGTTGAGCCAGGCGGCGATCAGCTCGCCGGACAGCGGTGCGGTGATCAGCCCGCGGGAGCCGTGACCGCCGTTGATGTACAAGCCTTCCTGCCAGGGGCAAGGTACCTGCGGCACCTGGCGGGCGTCACGGGCCAGTACGGCGTAGGCCTCGGCGAAGGCGACAGGATCGGCGAGCGGCCCGACGATAGGCAAATAGTCCGGGCTGGTGCAGCGAAAAGCCGCGCGACCTTGCAGCGTATCCGGCTCGAGCGCGTCGACTTGCAGGCGGTCGGCGAGGTCGCCGGATATCTCCCGCAGCAGCTCCAGATTGCTGGCGTGTTCGGCGCCACTCGGCGTCAGGTCATCGCTGTCGAAATTGAAGCTGGCGCCCAGGGTATGTTCGCCCTGGCGAACCGGCGCCACATAACCTTCGGCGCACACCACAGTGCGCAACGCGATGCTCGTTGGTGACGCAGGCAGGCGGCTGATCTGCCCGCGGATGCGCTTGAGCGGCAACTGCGCGCTCTGTGCGAAGCGGGTGATATCCGCAGCCCCGCAGAGCACGACAACCGCTGCGCGGGCAATCATTCGCTCACCGCTCCAGGCCTGCCACTCACCGTCCACGCGTTTGAGCTGCAAGGCATGTTGACAACCGTGCAGGTTCACCTTTGAGTGAGCGATCAGATGCTGGCAGAGCGCAGGCGGGTGCACCCAGCCGGCGTCGGGGTAGAACAGCCCGCCGCTGGCCAGCCCGACACCCGCCTTGCGCTCGGCTTTCTCACGATCGATCTGAGTCAGCAAGGTGTCGGGAAAGGCGGCGGCAAGCTTGGCCTGGCGCTGTGCTTCACGCTCGTCGAAAGCCAGTTGCAGCACGCCGCAGTCGTCCCAGTCCTGTCCCTTGTGCAGACGCTCGAGCAGCCGGCGGGTGAAACCGAAGCCGTCGACGATCAGCCGCGACAGTGCCGTGCCATGGGCGGAGAGCTTGAGATACAGCACGCCCTGTGGATTGCCGGACGCTTCCTGAGCGATGGTCGCATGGCGTTCCAGCAGCTCCACCTGCCAACCCCGCGCGGCAAGGCTGGCGGCGGTGGCGCAGCCGGCGAGCCCTGCGCCGATCACCAATGCACTGCGCTCGCGTGGCCTATGGGCCGGGCGGGCGAACCACGGCTTGCTCAAGGTGCTGGCTGCACCGCCGAAGGTGCCGCGCATGACTTCCCATTTCTTGCCGAGGCCGGGAACCCGCTTCATCTGGAAGCCCGCGTCGTTGAGCGCACGGCGAACGTAGCCGGTGGATGTGAAGGTGCCGAGCGTGGTTTGCGCGGTGCTTAGCCGGGCCAGTTGAGCGAACAGGTCGGGGGTCCACATCTCGGGGTTCTTCGAGGGCGCGAAACCGTCGAGAAACCAGGCGTCGACACGAGTATCGAGCTGCGGCAGCATGGCCAACGCGTCGCCGATCATCAGCGTCAGTACCACGCGACCGGCGTCGAAAACCAGGCGCTGAAAGCCCGTGTTGATACCGACATATCCATCGAGCAGTTGCTGGCTGTAGCGCTGCAGCGACGGCCACAGCGCTAGCGCGCGCTGCAGGTCGGCGTGGGTAAGCGGGTGCTTTTCGACACTGACGAAATGCAGCCGTGCACCGCTTGGGGCCATTTGCTCGAACAGCTCCCAGGCGCAAAGAAAGTTCATGCCGGTGCCGAACCCGGTTTCGCCGATCACCAGCTGCTCGTCAGGTTGCAGCGCAGCGAAGCGTTGCGGCAGGTCGTTGTTGCTGAGGAATACGTAGCGCGTCTCTTCCAGGCCGTTCTCCCGGGAGAAATAGACGTCGGCGTATTGGCGTGACGAGGGCTGGCCCTGTTCGTCCCAGTCGAGTTGTGCGTGTTGATCGGCCATGGCGGCGTTCCTGAACGGGCAGGGCGGCGATTCTAACAGGGGCGATGTGCAGCGTGAGCGCCAACGCGGCTTGCACTGCAATGCCAACGGCCCCTAGTCTGGAGCATACCGTTCAGGAAGAGGTGCTTATGTTCGAATCCGCCGAGATCGACCACGTCATCGACAAGGCCACTTTCGACGCCGAAGAGCAGGTGCTGCGCGAGGCGCTGCTCGAGGCGCAATATGCGTTGCGCGAGCAGGGGCGTTCGGCGGTGATCATCCTGATCAACGGCATCGAAGGCGCAGGCAAGGGCGAGACGGTCAAGTTGCTCAACGAGTGGATGGACCCGCGCCTGATCCAGGTCAGCACCTTCGACCAGCAGACCGACGAAGAAATGGCCCGACCGGCAGCCTGGCGCTACTGGCGGCAACTGCCGCCCAAGGGGCGGATCGGTATCTTCTTCGGCAACTGGTACAGCCAGATACTGCAGGGCCGCGTCCACGGCGACCTGAAGAAGGACGACCTCAATGGCGCCATCGACGGCGCGCTCGGCCTGGAGCAGATGCTCTGCAACGAAGGCACGTTGATCTTCAAATTCTGGTTCCACCTCTCCAAGAAACAGATGCTGGGCCGTCTCGAGAGCCTGCGGGACGATCCGTTGCACAGCTGGCGCCTTAGCCCGTTGGACTGGCAGCAGTCGAAGACCTACGACAAGTTCGTACGTGTTGGCGAAGATCTGTTGCGGCGCACCAGCCGCGATTACTCGCCCTGGTACATCGTCGCCGGGGCGGACGCCAATTACCGCAGCCTGACTGTTGGGCGCGTTCTGCTCGAGGGGTTGCAGGCCGCACTGCGCGGTACGGGTGAGCGTGCGCCGCTGCCTCATGCCACGCCGTTGATGACTCGAACCGACCAGCGCAGTCTGCTCGACAGCCTGGATATGAGTGCGCACCTGAGCAAAGCTGACTATCGCGAGCAATTGACCCGCGAACAGGCACGCCTGTCACTGTTGATGCGCGACAAACGCATGCGCCGCCATGCCTTGGTGGCGGTGTTCGAGGGTAACGATGCCGCTGGCAAGGGCGGAGCCATACGCCGGGTCGCCGCGGCGCTGGACCCCCGGCAATACCGTATCGTGCCGGTGGCAGCGCCGACCGAGGAGGAACGTGCGCAACCTTATCTTTGGCGTTTCTGGCGGCACATTCCGGCGCGCGGCAAGTTCACCGTGTTCGATCGTTCCTGGTACGGCCGGGTATTGGTGGAGCGGGTCGAGGGCTTCTGCGAACCGGCGGACTGGTTACGTGCCTATGGCGAGATCAACGATTTCGAGGAGCAGCTCAGTAATGCCGGCGTGGTGCTGGTGAAGTTCTGGCTTGCCATCGATGGCGACACCCAGCTGATGCGTTTTCGCGAGCGCGAGGCCAATCCGGTGAAGCGCTTCAAGATCACCGAGGAAGACTGGCGCAACCGCGAGAAGTGGCCGCAGTACCGCGAAGCGGTGGGCGATATGGTCGATCGCACCAGTACTCGCCTGGCGCCTTGGACGCTGGTCGAAGCCAACGACAAGCAGTTCGCCCGTGTAAAGGTACTGCGCACCATCAATGATGCGCTGGAAGCTGCTTTCGAAAAGGACGGGCGCTGAGGCCGTCGATATCCGCGGCCCCTGGCCTGGCGTTGAGTGAAGCGATACCCAGGGTTGATGGCCGATGGGTCAGGGCCTGAAGCCACCCTCGCTGTTGCGGCTCTCGATGATTGCCAGCGACTGCAGCATGCGGTCGATATAGCGAGGGATGCTGCGCTCGGCCTCATCCCGGGAAAAGTAGGGGCCTTCGAGGGTGCCTTCGCGCGTCGTGAAGAAGAACCGACCATTGATCGTGGTGACCCGGTCACTGCGGAAATGGGTGGTCGGGGTCGTATCCTGTGCACGCTGAGTCATCATGCCTGTCACCTCCTGTGAACTGATCTCCCATGCAGTGTATCAGCGGATGGAAAATCTGCTGGCGATGCCCGGACGTGCAGTCTGGCTGTCTGCGGTCATGCCGATGGATCCGGGCGGATCAACCATCGCCCGCAAGCGGGCTCCTACAGTCGAGTGGCGTTTTGGGGGTGAGGGCGTGAGCCGATATCGAGATATTCCAACCTTTCGCACGGTAGTGATTCGCGCCGCCGCGCACCCCGTAGGAGCCCGCTTGCGGGCGAGGCGATGGTGGCCATTCTGATAGATCGGGGGCTGAACGACGGATCGCCCGCAAGCGGGCTCCTACAGTCGGGTGGCGTTTTGGGCTTGAGGGCGCGAGCCGAATTCGAGACATTCCAGCCTTCCGCACGGAAGTGATTCGCGCCGCCGCGCATCCCGTAGGAGCCCGCTTGCGGGCGAAGCGAGGGTGGCCATTCTGATGGATCGGGGAGGCCGAACGACGGATCGCCCGCAAGCGGGCTCCTACAATTGAGTGATTTTTTGGACTTGAGGGCGCTAGCCGATTCGAGACATTCCAGCCTTCCGCACGGAAGTGATTCGCGCCGCCGCGCACCCCGTAGGAGCCCGCTTGCGGGCGAGGCGATGGTGGCCATTCTGATAGATCGGGGGCTGAACGACGGATCGCCCGCAAGCGGGCTCCTACAGTCGGGTGGTTTTTTGGACTTTAGGGCGCGAGCCGATTCGAGATATTCCAACCTTTCGCACGGTAGTGATTCGCGCCGCCGTGCACCCCGCAGGAGCCCGCTTGCGGGCGAAGCGATGGTGGCCATTCTGATGGATCGGGGAGGCCGAACGACGGATCGCCCGCAAGCGGGCTCCTACAATCGGGTGGTGTTTTGGGGTTGAGGGCGAGCCAATTCGAGAAATTCCAGCCTTTCGCACGGAAGCGATTCGCGCCGCCGCGCATCCCGTAGGAGCCCGCTTGCGGGCGAAGCGATGGCGGCCATTCTGATAGATCGGTGGCCGAACGACGGATCGCCCGCAAGTCGAGTGGTGTTTTGAGCTTGAGGGCGCGAGCCAATTCGAGACATTCCAGCCTTTCGCACGGAAGCGATTCGCGCCGCCGCGCACCCCGCAGGAGCCCGCTTGCGGGCGAAGCGAGGGTGGCCATTCTGATAGATCGGGTGCCGAACGACGGATCGCCCGCAAGCGGGCTCCTACAGTCGAGTGGTGTTTTGGGCTTGAGGGCGTGAGCCGATTCGAGACATTCCAGCCTTCCGCACGGTAGCGATTCGCGCCGCCGCGCACCCCGTAGGAGCCCGCTTGCGGGCGAAGCGATGGTGGCCATTCTGATGGATCGGGGAGGCCGAACGACGGATCGCCCGCAAGCGGGCTCCTACAGTCGAGTGGTGTTTTGGGCTTGAGGGCGCGAGCCGATTCGAGATATTCCAGCCTTCCGCACGGTAGTGATTCGCGCCGCCGCGCACCCCGTAGGAGCCCGCTTGCGGGCGAAGCGATAGTGGCCATTCTGATAGATCGCGGGCCGAACGACGGATCGCCCGCAAGCGGGCTCCTACAGTCGAGTGGTGTTTTGGGGGTGAGGGCGCTAGCCGATTCGAGATATTCCAGCCTTCCGCACGGTAGCGATTCGCGCCGCCGCGCCCCCCGTAGGAGCCCGCTTGCGGGCGAAGCGAGGGTGGCCATTCTGATAGATCGGGGAGGCCGAACGACGGATCGCCCGCAAGCGGGCTCTTACAATCGAGTGGCGTTTCCGGCGCGCAGGTGCTGTCGGCTATTCAGCGTCGGTCCGGTAGCGTCTTCTGTTTGAGGATGTACAGGCTGACGAGCACGGCGCTGGTCAGCATGAACAGGCGGGCCCATATCAGTGGTACCAGCCAGCAGGAAACACCGATGCTCAGCCACATCAGGCCGATCGCGTAAATCTTAGCCTTGCGGGGGATGCCTTCACCTTCGAGATAGTCGCGAATCCATGGGCCGAGGCGAGGGTGTTCCACCAGCCATAGATAGAAGCGTCGTGAACTGCGCATGAAGCAGGCCGCAGCCAGCAGCAGGAAGGGAGTGGTTGGCAATACCGGCAGGAAGATGCCGAGTACGCCCAGCGCTACGCTCAACCAGCCGAGGGTCAGCAGGCTATAGCGCAGCAGCGGGTTGCGTGTTTCGTAAGGTTCGCGCGCCATATCGATGGCGTCGCCATCAATGATGGCGAGGTTTGAGCAGGGCGGGCTTCTCTTCTGGCGCGTTGCACAGCAGGAACAGGGCGGTGAGCAGTTCGGGGATCTGCTCGATCATGCTGTCGACCAGATCGCGGTCACGGGCAATTTCGGCGAATTCCGGCTGCTCGTCGAACAGGCCGGAACCGACCATGATCGGCAGCAGCAGTTCGCTAACTTCGTCTTCGGCGTCGTCGAACCATACCGCTTCGCGCAGGAACACGCCTTCCATGAAGCCGATGCACCAGCCGCGCAGGTCGGAGTCGTCAGGCTCGTCGCCCAGGTCCAGGTCGCAAGGGACTTCCGGCTCGTCGTCACTGGCCAGCTGGCGAGCGATGTGGGACTGCAGCTGGATAAGCGTGGCTTCGATGTCATCGCGCTCTTCATCGCTGCGGTAGTGCGGCGGCTCGGAGAACAGGGCATCGATCCACTCGCGGGTCTCGACCTTGTCCGGGCAGATGGAGAGGGCGGTCAGGTAACCGTGTGCGGCGACATAGTCCAGCGCCTCTTCGTGCAGATCATCAGCATCGAGGAAGGCTTGCAGACGGGACAGTTGCTCGGCGAAGGACATCGGTGGCTACCTTGAAGAAGTAAACGAGGCTGGATTCTAGCAGGCTGTTGAAAAACTATCTGCGTTGCCGTTGCTTCGTTGAAAACAGGTTCGAAATGCTCATTTACAACTCGTAAACTCCGCGTTCCCACCTGTTTTCGCCTTGCACCGGCTGCCTCGCCTAGGTTTTTCAACGGCCTGTTAGAGCAGACCAACCAGCCCGGCCAGAGTTGCAGGCAAAACGGCGTGCTAAACGCTAAAAAACACATCCTTTGCCCGTCGCCGCGAGACACTTGCGTATAATGCCCCGCTTGATTCGGAGACCCTACATGCTCGAGCAGGCGCAACGCATCCTCAAAGACGTATTCGGCTATGACAGCTTCCGTGGCCGCCAGGGTGCGATCATCGAGCGCGTGGCCAGTGGTGGCGATGCGCTGGTGCTGATGCCGACCGGTGGCGGCAAGTCGCTGTGTTTCCAGGTGCCGGCGTTGCTGCGCGATGGCCTGGCGGTAGTGGTTTCACCGCTGATCGCGCTGATGGACGATCAGGTGGCGACCCTGGAAGAGCTGGGTGTGGCCGCTGTGGCGCTGAACTCTACGCTGGATGCGGATCAGCAGCGCGATATCGCTGATCGTATCCGTCTCGGCGAGATCAAGATGCTCTATCTTGCCCCGGAGCGTCTGGTGCAGCCGCGCATGCTGGCCTTCCTGCAGCAGTTGCAGATCGCGCTGTTCGCCATCGACGAGGCTCACTGCGTGTCCCAGTGGGGGCATGATTTCCGTCCCGAATACCTGCAGTTGGGGCAACTGGCCGAGCTGTTCCCCGATGTGCCGCGCATCGCCCTGACCGCGACCGCGGACATGCGTACCCGTGAGGAAATCGTCAATCGTCTGCATTTGCAGAATGCCGAGCGCTTCCTGTCCAGCTTCGACCGTCCCAACATCTTTTACCGCATCGTGCCCAAGGAGCAGCCCCGCAAGCAGTTGCTGGCGTTTCTGGCCGCGCGCAAGGGCGATGCAGGCATCGTCTATTGCCTGTCGCGCAAGAAGGTCGAAGAGGTGGCAGGCTTTCTGACCGAGCAGGGCTTTCCGGCGCTGCCCTATCACGCCGGCCTGCCGGCCGAACTGCGGGCCTACAACCAGAAGCGCTTCCTCAATGAGGAAGGGCTGATCATGGTGGCGACCATCGCCTTCGGCATGGGTATCGACAAGCCCAACGTGCGCTTCGTCGCGCACCTCGATCTGCCCAAGTCGCTGGAAGCCTATTACCAGGAAACCGGCCGTGGCGGCCGCGACGGTCTGCCGGCCGACGCCTGGATGGCCTACGGCCTGCAGGACATGATCTTCCTCAAGCAGATGCTCGCCAATTCCGAAGGCGACGAGCGCCACAAGCGCGTGGAGCAGCACAAGCTCGATGCGATGCTCGCGCTGTGCGAGGAAACCCGTTGCCGCCGCCAGGTGCTGCTGGCCTATTTCGACGAAGAGTTGCCGCAGCCCTGCGGGCATTGCGACAACTGCACCGACGGCGTGCAAACCTGGGACGCCACCGAACCGGCGCGCCAGGCGCTGTCGGCCATCTACCGCAGTGGTCAGCGTTATGGCGTCGGCCACCTGGTGGACATTCTGCTCGGCCGTGACAACGAGAAAATGCGTGGCCTTGGCCATCAGCATCTCTCTGTTTTCGGTGTGGGCAGTGCGCTCAGCGAAGGCGAGTGGCGCTCGCTGTTCCGTCAGTTGGTCGCGCGTGGCCTGGCTGATGTGGACTTGGAGGGCTACGGCGGGCTGCGCCTGTCCGACAGCTGTAGGCCATTGTTAAGGGGGGAGGTGACGCTGCAACTGCGCCGTGACCTCAAACCGCAACAGAGTGCCAAGGCCTCGGGTAGCCCGGCGCGGCAGTTGGTGCGGGGTGAGGAGCGCGAGCAGTGGGAAGCACTGCGTGCCCTGCGCAAGCGTCTGGCCGAGGAGCACGCGGTGCCGCCTTACGTCATCTTCCCGGATGCCACGCTGCTGGAGATGCTGCGCAGCAAGCCCACCACGCTGGCGGAAATGGCCCGTGTCAGTGGTGTAGGCGCGCGCAAGCTGGAGCGTTACGGCGATGCTTTCCTCGAAGTGCTGGCCGGCAACGAAGCGCCGCAGCCGGTGATCGATCTGCGTCATGAATTGGTCAGCCTGGCGCGTGCCGGGATGACCCCCGCGCAAATCGCCAGTCAGCTCGGCTGCAGTCAGAAGAGCGCCTACTCGCTGCTTGCCGAGGCCATCGCTGACCAGCAGATTTCCCTGGAGCAGGCTCTCGATCTGCCTGAGGAACTGCTCGGCGAGATTCAGGACGCTTTCCTCGATGGCGAGGGTGAGCTACCACCTGTGGCGCAGATCAGCCCGCTGTTCGTCGGGCGCGTGGAGGAGGGTGTGCTGCATTGCGTCCGAGCCGCATTACAAGCTGAATTCGAAGCCTGATCGACGATTATTGACGCGACAGTCTCTTATCTCGCAACGACCGCAATCTTGCTCTCTGTCAAAAGCTATGGTTAGCTCGCTAATAATTAGTTTTTGATAATTCCAAGAGCGGCCTCAATGTCCCAATCCGAACAACACCGTTTTGCCATGCAGTTGGCCCAGCTGTCCCGTTCCTGGCGCGCCGAGCTGGATCGGCGGCTTGCCGGTCTGGGGCTGTCCCAGGCGCGCTGGCTGGTGCTGCTGCACATCGGCCGTTTCGCCGAGCTGCCGACCCAACGTGAGTTGGCCCAAAGTGTCGGTGTGGAAGGGCCTACCCTGGCCCGCTTGCTCGATAGCCTCGAGGCGCAGGGGCTGGTCACCCGCCAGGCAGTGCCCGAAGATCGTCGCGCCAAGAAGATCGCCTTGTGCCCTGCCGCCAAACCGCTGATCGAGCAGATCGAAGCCATCTCCACGCAACTGCGTGAAGAGCTTTTCGCTGGCATCGACGAGGAGGATCTGCGGCGCTGCCAGCAGGTCCACGCACGCATTCTGGGTAACCTGGAACGGCGTTGATGCAGGACCTGTCTCTCCTGCAGAGACGCTTCGGGCCACGTTATCCGCAGTATCTGTTGGTCGTGCTGATGCTGGGCAGCATGGCGATGATTCTGGCGTCGACCAGCATCAATGTGGCATTGCCGGCGATCATGGTCGATTTCCACATTGGCCGCCCCCTTGCCCAGTGGCTGTCCACCGGGTTTCTCGCGGCGATGACCGCTGGATTGCTGCTGTCTGCCTGGGCCCAGGCCCGGTTCGGCGCTCGCCGGACGGCGCAGGCGGGCCTGGGGTTGTTCATCGTTACCTCGTTGCTCGCGCTGGTGGCCGATGCCGCCTGGCAACTGATCGCCTTGCGCGTCATTCAGGGGCTGTGCGCCGGTATCGTCCAGCCGCTGGCGATGGTGCTGATCTTTCAGGTGTTCGCTGGCGGTGGTCGCGGTACCGCGCTGGGGGCTTACGGGCTCGGCGTGATGATCGCGCCAACGCTGGGGCCGACCATCGGCGGCTATCTGGTCGATGACTTCGGCTGGTATGCGGTGTTCTGGCTGCCTCTGCCAATGTGCGTGCTGGCCATGCTCGCCGGGCAGTTTCTGATGCCCAGCGCGCGTCAGCGCAATACGCCATTTCTCGACCTGTGGGCATTCAGCCTGTTGTGCGTTGGTCTGTTCGCCTGGCTCGGTGCCCTGGCCGAAGCGCAGCGCTTTCCCTGGGGGCAGCCACGGGTCTGGCTCACTGGCCTGCTCGGCAGCCTGGCGATGGCAGGCTTTCTATGGCGCAGCCGCCACAGTGCTCGCCCGCTGCTGCCGCTCGGGCTCTGGCGGCATGTCGGCTTTCGCAAGGCCAGCTGGGTGGCGCTCGCGCTCGGCATGGGGCTGTACGGCACTACCTATCTGATTCCACTGCATGTGCAGACCATCGAGGGCTATAGCGCGGGCAGGGCCGGTCTGCTGTTGCTGCCAACCGGCATTCTGATGGGCGTGGCCTCGTTTCTCGGTGGCTGGCTGAGTGACCGTCTGTCCACTGCGGTGTTGCTGGTCAGTGGCTTGCTGATGTTGGCGCTGTCTTCGTTCGGGCTGGGTTGGCTGGAACCGGGGGCATCCTTTTTGGTGCTTTGCTGCTGGGCCTGCGTGGGACGAGTCGGCCTGGGTATTCTGTTGCCCGCACTGAGCACCGGAGCGCTGGACATTCTCGGCCGTGAACAGCTGGCGCACGGAGCGGGCGCAATCACCTTCGTGCGTCAGTTGGGCGGTGCATTCGGCGTCAACCTGCTGACGTTCTTTCTGGAGTGGCGACATCGCCGGGAGGGCGGGGATTTCTCTGCCGAGGTGGTGGCGTTTCAGCAAAGTTATCTGCTGATGGGGGCGCTGTTCGTCTTGACCGTTTTGGCTGCCTGGAACATTCGCCCGTCACAACGTTGACGTCGTTCACATAACTAGCCGTATTTCTGGCTTTTTGCGTATGATGGCCAGATGCTCGACTTCGAGCGGATCATGCGGGTTGAAAACTCGCAAGCCGTTGAATCGAGACCATACTCACTACTCGGTGGGACAAGGAGCGTTTGCCGACGCAGCGCTGTGCTACGCCGCATCTTGCAGGAAGACCGATCCGGTTTCGGTTGCTGCAGCTACTCTTCGAGCGGAGTTATCGGGAGCTTTTATGACTCGTGTTCGTCACTTACTGATCGGCCTGGCATCAGGTTCGGCATTCTATTCGGGACTGGCGCCAGCGCTGGGGCTGGGTGAGATCACCCTGCATTCGGCACTCAATCAGCCGCTGAATGCCGAGATCGAACTGCTGGCGGTCGGCGATGACATGAGCACTTCGGATATCAAGGTCTCGCTGGCGCCGGCAGATGCCTTCAATCTTGCCGGTGTCGAGCGCATCTATTTTCTCAATGACCTGCGCTTCAGCCCGGTACTGCGCGGCGGCAACAGCGTCGTGCGGGTGGTCTCCAATCAGCCGGTGCGTGAGCCCTATCTGAACTTCATCGTCGAGCTCAAGCGGCCGGGCGGCCAGTTGCTGCGCGAATACACGGTGCTGCTCGATCCGCCGACGTCATCGTCCTACACCAGCCAGGCGGCTCAGGTTGGCAACGAACAGTTCACATCGTATGCGCCGCCGCGCCGCACGCCGATCGCCAGCCGCGGTGAGCGTTATCAGGTCGCCAGCGGCGAGAGCTTGTGGACCATTGCGTCCAAGCTGCGGGTTGAGGGCAATCAGTCCTCCCTGCAGGACCTCATGCTGGACATTCACGCGCTCAACCCCGAGGCCTTCAGCAACGGTGATATCCATCGTCTGCGCGCCGGGGCCTCGTTGCTGCTGCCGGATCACGCCCGCATAGCCGAAGCCGCACCCAGCCAGCCTGCGCAGTCAGGGCCTGCACCGCAGCCTGCAGCCCCTGCGCAGATCATCCCCGATACCGCGCCGCAACAGCCTGCCGAACCGCAGGTGGAAGTGCTTGCGCAGATTCGCCGTGTCGAGGAAGAGGTCGCCAACCGCAGTGCCGAGAACCTGCAACTGCAGCAGGACCTGCTGGTGGTGCAGAACCAGTTGAAAGACATGATGACGCGCATGGAGGCGCGTGATCAGCAGATCGCCCAGTTGCTCGAGCAGCTCGCCCAGCGCCCGGCAGCAGCTGCGCCTGCAGTGCCGGCCGCCGAGAGCGCACCGCCTGCGGCCGCGCAGGAGCCTGTTGCCGCTCCGGCACCTGCTGCGCAGCCGGCTGCGGAAGGTTTCTGGAATCTGTGGAACATGCTGCTGGCAGCCCTGCTGGGCTTACTGGCGCTCCTGTTGTTGCTGTTCAAGCGCAAGCGCACGCCTGCCCCCGAAGTCATCGCCGAGCCGGTCGTGGTGGTGCCGCCAGTGGTTCAGGCGCCCGCGCCCGAGGCTGTCGAACCGGTCGTGGCGCCGCGGGCCACGGTGGTGGATGTACCGCTGCCAGTACGCCCTGCAGTTGTCGCGAGGGCGGAGCCGAATCCCACCGATCCGCTGGATGGCGCCAATATCTACCTCGCCTATGGCCGTATAGGCGAAGCGGTATCCGTACTGCGCCAGGCGTCGCAAGCCAACCCGCAGCGTCTGGACATTCGCTTCCGTTTGCTCGAAGTGCTGGCACAGCAGGGCAATACGGCCGCTTTTGCCGAAGAAGAGAGCACGTTGCGTAACGCCGGGTTCGACGGTGAGCGTATCGACGAGCTCAAGGGCCGTTACCCGGCACTGTTCGCCTCGCAGCTGAGTGCCCAGGACCCTGACGATTCACTGGAGCCGCTGGAAGGTCTCGATGAGCTGATCCTCGAATTGGACGACACACCGGCTCCGGCGCCCGCGTCCGAGCAGAGGAAAGCCCAGGAGGACGATTTCCAGTTGAACCTGGACGATCTGTCGCTGGATGCCGACTGGGATCTGGTCAACCCCTTCGAAAATGGAGCACGCAAGAAGCGTGGTGGCGTCGAGGCCGAATCCTCCGCGGCGCAGAGTGCCGAGCAGTCCACCGATATCTTCGGCCACGATGCCAGTAGCCCGTTCGCTGGCACCATGCTGGTCGAAGAGGAGGGGCCGGAGGATGAATGGCTCGAGCTGGACGATCTGCCCAGTGAGTCGGCTGAAGGGTTCGACCGCTTCGTCACCAACCACGAGAACCTCACCAAGCTCAACCTGGCGATGGCCTACATCGAACAGGACGATCTGGAAGCAGCCTGCGACATCCTCAACGAAGTGATCAACGAGGGTGACGAGGACGAGAAGCAGGAAGCCCGCGAGCTGCTCGCGCGTATCGCGTAGGCGCGTTCCCCCTGGCGCGAATGATTTTGCCTTACCGAAATTTGGGTGTTGGCCGCACGATTCGCCGCGGGGGCGGTTGCAGCACATCGCAGGTGGGAGCGTCGCCCTCGGCGCGAACGATTTTGGCCTCACCGCAATTTTGGTGTTGGCCGCACGGTTCGCCGCGGGGGCGCGGCTCCTACGCTAATGCGGCATTTCCGCCGACTGTAGGCGCGTCGCCCTGGCGCGAAAGCGATTGCGGCCATTCCACAAGACTGCAGCGCTACGACCATTCGCCGCGAGAGCGCGGCTACAGGGCTGGTGCAGTAACGCGGCTTGTCATGGCCGGCGCGCTGTTAAGATAGCGGCCAGAGCAATGGAGCCCACCCATGACCCCCAGCAAAGCCGAAGTCACCATCACCTATTGCACCCAGTGCCAGTGGCTGCTGCGCGCGGCGTGGTTAGCCCAGGAACTGCTGTCGACCTTCGCCGATGACCTTGCCAGGGTCAGCCTCGAACCAGCCACCGGCGGTACTTTCCGCGTTCAGTGCAACGGTGTCGAGATCTGGGAGCGCAAGGCCGATGGCGGGTTTCCCGAGGCCAAGGTGCTCAAGCAGCGGGTGCGCGACCAGATCGACCCGGCCCGCGACCTGGGCCACAACGACAGGCCCGCAGCCAATTGAGTCGCGCCGACTAGGCGGTTTTCGGCACTTGCCGCGAGCTGGCCTGAGCAGCGCTCATGCATACCGCGAAGATGATCAGGCTGCCGCCAGCGAGCATGCCAGGAGTCGGAACCTGGTTGAACAGCAGCCAGGCGAAGCCGATGCCGTACACCGGCTCGAGGGCGAAGATCAGTGCTGCATTGCGCGCTTTGACGACCCGCAAGCTGGCCACCAGCAAGCTGTGCGCCAGCGCCGTGCACAACACGCCCAGTAGCGCCAGCCAGAACCATTGAGCGGCTGCCAGGCTCGGCAGCGTTGCACCCGCGAATGGCAGGGAACAGGCCAGTGCCACGAGGTTCTGCCCCATCGCCGCCTGGATCGGCTCGACGTGTCTGGCGATGGTTCGGCCAAGCAACGACAGCAGGGCGAACAGCAGCCCCGACATCACTCCCCAAAGCAGTCCCTGGGTGTGGCTGTCGCTCGGATCCAGAGCGGGCGCAACCAGCAGCAGACCGATACTGACCAGCGCGACCATCAGGTATTCACCAGGCCGTGGGCGTTCACCCAGCAGGAGCACTTCAAGCAGCACGGTGAAGGCTGGAAAGCTGGCGAAACCCAGCGTCGCGATGGCCACGCCTGACACCCGCACCGATTCGAAGAAGGTCAGCCAGTGCGCTCCCAGCAGCAGGCCGCCCAATACCAGCCAGGGCAGGTGACGGGCTGCGACGCGCAACGGTTTGCGTGTTGCGAGCAGAAACAGGCCCAGTGCAAGCACGGCGAACAGCGCGCGGCCGCTGACGATGGCGATCGGCGAGGTGCTCGCCAACTCGCCGAAGATCCCGGACAGGCCAAACGCCAGGGCGCCCAGATGCAGGCCTAGCAGTGCATTGCGGGTGTTCATGCCAGGCGCGCGCCATTGGGCAAGGGCTTGTCGAAGCTGGCCAGGACGACTTTGCCATCGCTGTCATAGACTCCCGTGACCAGTACTTCGGAACGCACGCCGGCAATGCGTTTGGGGGCGAAGTTGCAAACGCAGAGCACTTGGCGCCCCACCAGTTCGTCGGCGCCGTAATGGGCCGTGAGTTGGGCGCTGGAGGTACGGACGCCCAGCTCGCCGAGGTCCACCTGCAGCACGTAGGCGGGTTTCAAGGCTTTTTCGTTGGGCGATGCGCTGATGAGGGTGCCGACGCGCAGCTCGACGCGTTCGAAGTCCTGCCATTCGATGATTTGCATGATACCGCTCCTGTTTTGGCTGCACTCTAAAGGGCCGGAACAGGATCAGCTGTCGCGTGACTGGCGTTATTTGTCGCGAGGCTGGCGCTCGCGCAGCGCTTTGGGCGTTTCGCCGAATTGTCGGGAGAGGGCGGCGGTGAACGCGCTCTGCGAGGTGTAGCCGACTCGTGCAGCGATCTCGCCGACGCTCAGGCGGCTGTTGTGCAGCAGTTGCCGGCCCAGGCGCAGGCGTTTATCGCGCACGTAGGCCATGGGGGTGAGTCCAGTCTCGTCGAGAAAGCGGTTGTGAAAGCGTGCGGCCGAAAGCCCGGCAAGGCTGGCCAGGTCCGCCACCTGAATAGGATGGGCAGCGTGCCGCTCGATATAGGCGTTCAGCGCGCTCAGCGGCAGGCCCAGGCTGGGACGTGGATCCGCCTGCGCACTAAGGCTGGCCAGCAGCAGGATAGAGCCCTGGCGAGCGATCAGCGGATCGTTGATCGGGCTGGCGGCCAGCCAGTTGACCAGGCCGCTCTGCGTGACCGACAGCTCGACCTTCTGCGGCGCGTCCAGCAGGCGTCGGCTGGCATCGACATGGTTGCCCAGGTGTCGCTCCAGCCAGTCACCCGCCGGTACGTCGAACACCAGGCATTCGCTACCGTGGCGGCTGTCGCAGGCATGGCGTGCGCCGGCTGGCACCACCACCAGGGTTTGCCGGCTGATACGACTGCCCAGGCCCGCCACCTCGAACTGCAGGTGCCCGCTCAGGCCGAAAACCAGTTGGGCATGGTCATGCTCGTGGCAGACGATGTCCTGATGGTAGTGGCGTACTGACAAGAGCGCTGACATGGCGGAGTTCCTCGAACGGTCGTTGCAGTTTACTCCGTGAGCCGGTTTTTGGGATGTGGGCAACGGGCGGGCGTCTGCGAAAAGGCCGCTGTCGTGATGCTGCTGTCATCGAATCGCCATGCCACGTTCACAATCATTTCACCGCTTTCGCTCAAGCTCGGCCGAAAATCTGCCGGAGATCGCCCGATGAGCATCGCACAACTGGTAAGGCCGAGCCGCAAGCAACGTGTCCGTACGCTGTGGATTTCCGATGTGCATCTGGGCACACGGGACAGCCAGGCCGAGCACCTGGCGGCCTTCCTCAAGCGTTATCAGGCCGAGCGTATCTACCTGGTGGGCGACATCATCGATGGCTGGAAGCTGCGTGGCGGCATCTACTGGCCGCAGGCGCATACCAACGTGATCAGGCGCCTGCTGACCATGAGCAAGCGCGGCACCCAGGTCATCTACGTCACCGGCAATCATGACGAGTTCCTGCGCCGCTATTCGAAGCTGTTGCTGGGCAACATCCAGCTTGTCGACGAAGCTGAACACGTCACCGCCGATGGGCGACGCCTGCTGGTGATCCACGGCGACCAGTTCGACGTGATCACCCGCTATCACCGCTGGTTGGCCTTTCTCGGCGATTCGGCCTACACCGTCACCCTGGTGCTCAATCGCTGGCTCAATCACTGGCGGCGCCGCTATGGGTACGGCTACTGGTCGCTGTCCGCGTACCTGAAGCACAAGGTCAAGACGGCGGTGAACTTCATCAGCGATTTCGAGGAGGCCATCACCCACGAGTGCGCTCGTCGTGGCTTCGACGGTGTGGTGTGCGGGCATATCCACCACGCGGAGATTCGCACGCTGGGAGACGTCGAGTACCTCAACTGCGGCGACTGGGTCGAATCCTGCACGGCGCTGATCGAGCACCCGGACGGGCGCATCGAACTGTACCGCCTGGCCGATGAGCAGGAGCGCCTGGCGCAACTGCAGGCAGACAAGGTCGCGGTCATCGAGCCGGCCGCATGAGGCTGCTGATCGTCACCGATGCCTGGGCGCCGCAAGTCAATGGCGTGGTCACCAGCCTGCAGGCCCTGGTCAGCGAGTTGCGGGACATGGGGCATCTTGTCGACGTGCTTTCACCCGGTGCGTTTCGCTGCGTGCCCTGTCCGAGCTACCCGGAGATTCCCCTGGCCTGGGACCTCTGGCGGGTCGCTGCGGCCATCGAGGCATTCGCGCCTGATTGCGTGCACCTGGCGACCGAGGGGCCCCTGGGGTGGGCCGCGCGACGTTGGCTGCTGCGCCGAGGCATGGCCTTTTCCAGCGCGGTGCATACCCGCTTTCCCGAGTACCTGACGACGCGCTGTCCGTGGCTTCCGCTGGGGTTGGGGTATGCCTATCTGCGTCTGTTTCATCGTCCCAGCCAGGCGGTGCTGGTGAGTACCGAACGCTTGCGCGAGGGGCTTGCCGGCCGAGGGCTGCAGCGCCTGGCGTTATGGCGCAAGGGCGTGAATACCCATTTGTTCGCCCCCAAGGCCCGTGACCAGGCGCCGGTGACTGCGGTATTCCTGTACGTGGGGCGCATCGCGCCGGAGAAGAACCTGCAGGCATTTCTCGATCTCGACCTGCCCGGCGAGAAGTGGGTGGTCGGTGATGGGCCGCAGCGAGAGGCGCTGCAGCAGGCGTATGCTCAGGTCAGATTCTTCGGCTACCGTCACGGTGAAGCGTTGGCCGACTTCTATCGTCGCGCCAGCGTGCTGGTGTTTCCCTCGCTGACCGATACCTACGGCCTGGTGATGCTCGAGGCCCAGGCCTGCGGCACCCCGGTGGCGGCCTTCGCCGTGCCGGGACCGCTGGACGTGGTGGTGCCGGGCGTGACGGGCGTGCTCGCCGACGATCTGCGTCAGGCCTGCCTGGCAGCGCTGGAGCTGGATCGCAGGCAGTGTGCGGAGGAGGCCGGGCGACAGTCCTGGCGTGCCTCGGCTATCGAGTTTCTGGCCCGGCAGCCCCTGTTGAGCGGTGAGCCGCTGGAGATCGCATTGCCGGCTCGCGTCGCGGGCAGTTGCTGACGCCCGGGTCGCGTTCGCGCTGGCGGTGTCACATGATGATCTTGTCGCGCAGCTTCTCGGCAGCCTGTTGCAGGGCCTGGATGACCCGTTCCTTGTCGAAGTTCTGAATGCCGTTGGTATCCAGGTACATGGAGAACCCGGGCAACTCGTGCTCGACGTAGCTGGAGGTGGCGCCCAGGTCGCGGCGGAAGTCCACCACCTGGTAGATCTGCACTGGTCGAGTGAAGCCCTTGACGTTGATCTGCCCCTTGTCGCGGCACATGATCACGTCCTTGATCAGCGAGTAGGTCTCGTGGGAGATCAGGATCTCGCCGGCTTCGGCGGCGCTTTCCAGGCGGCTGGCCAGGTTCACGTCGCGACCGATGATGGTGTAGTCCATCCGCGTATCGGCGCCGAAGTTGCCCACCGTGCAGTAGCCGGTATTCAGGCCCATCCGGATTTCCAGCGGTTTGGTGATGCCCTGGGCGCGCCAGTGCTGGCGCAACACCTTCATGTGCTTGCGCATGGCGATGGCCATCGAGACCGCTGCCATGGCGTCCTTCTTGGCGCCCTGGCTGCTCGGGTCACCGAAGAACACCATGACGCTGTCGCCGATGAACTTGTCGATGGTGCCGCCGAACTTCATGCAGATCTTCGACATCTCGTTGAGATAGGTGTTGAGCAGGTCGGTCAGGGCCTCGGCTTCCAGTTCTTCGGACAGTTCGGTGAAACCGCGAATGTCGGAAAAGAACACCGTGAGCTTCTTGCGCTGGGTTTCCAGGCGCACGTGTTTCTTGCCGCTGAAGATCGACTCCCACACTTGCGGCGACAGGTACTTGGCCAGGTTGCGGGCCAGGCGTGCGGCTTTTTCCTGCTCACGCTTGATCTCGATACGTACCTGACTCAGGCGGATGCTCTGCTGGTGCACGAAGTACGCGGTGATGCAGATGTACAGGGTGGTAAAGACGATACTGACCAGCGCCACCAGAGCAGGGGTTTCCGGTGCGACGTGCAGGTCGGTGAGCGAGGCGGTGAGCAGTGCACCGCTGCACGCCACCAGCAGCGCCAGGCCCATGTCGCGCAGCCCGCCGACGATCAGGGCACTGAACGTGAGGGTGAGCAGGCACATCAGGCTGGGTACCACCGAAAAACCCAGCAGTGCGGCGGCGGCACCACAGTGCAGGGCATCGACGAACAGCAGGGTCATGACGGTACGGTGTGGATGCTCGTCCCTGAAACGCTTGCTGAGCCAGTACGCCAGGTGCGGGTAGAGCAGGGCGTAGGGCACCAGCCACAATAGTTCGTGGCTGAACACCTGCGCGTAGGTACCAGCGGCAACGCTGGCGGCCACGGCGATATAGGCCAGCACACGGGAGTAATACTCGCGCGTAGGCAGCGTTGGTAACCCGTTCGGAATGGCGGAAAGAGTTGCATTCATGCGGTGGTGACGATCCCTGCTGTAAATCCGACTGCATTACCGGGAGCCAGGCAGCACGGGGCGTGCGGACGGGGCCAGCGGAAAACCGGGATCATATACGTTGACGTCCAGACCAGCAAAGGCGAAGTGCCATAAGGCTCCGAACGGTCGCGTCGAACGGCTTGCCGGTCTTGCCGACGCGCCCGGCTAGAAACGGATTTTCCCTGTCAGGGCGTCCTTGAGCATGACCCAGTCGCCCATCAGCGAGTACAGCGGATGCTGGAAAGTGGCCGGTCGGTTACGTTCGAACACGAAGTGCCCCAGCCAGGCGAAGCCATAGCCGATGACCGGCAGTGCCAGTAGCCAGAGCCATCGCTGGCTGACCAGCGCATAGCCGAGTACCAGCAGCACCAGCAGGCTGCCGACGTAATGCAGGCGCCGGCAGATCGGGTTGGCGTGCTCCTGCAGGTAGTACGGATAGAACTCGGCGAAGGAGTTGAAACGCTCGTGGGGCTGGCTGCTCATCGACGGCCTCCTGTTTTTGTTATGTCAGGAGAGTATAGGGCCTGTTAACGCTGGCGCACGACCGTGCTGGCGGCCCTGTGAGCTGTGCGCAAGCCTCAGCAGGCCTTGGCCGAATCCGGGCGCTCGTGGCGCCCGGTCATCTGTGGCCTGGCGGTATCAATGCCGCCAGAACGCGGGCATCAGCAGCACCAGCACGGTGAGGATTTCCAGGCGGCCCAGCAGCATGCCCAGAGTCAGCAGCCACTTGGCCATGTCCGGCAGGCTGGCGTAGGTGCCGGCAGGGCCGATGATCGGGCCCATGCCGGGACCGACACCAGCGACCGTGCTGGCGGCGCCGCTCAGCGCGGTGATCCAGTCCAGGCCGCAGAGGGTCAGCGCCAGCGCCAGCAGGGCGATGGTGATGGTGAAGAAAAACGAGAAGGTGAGAATCGAGCGGACGATGTCCTCGTCGAGACGGTGGCGGTTGTACTGCTGCTTGATCACCGCGCGGGGGTGCACCAGCTGCATCAGGTTGGCCTTGAGCAGAATGTAGGCGACCTGAAAACGGAAGATCTTCAAGCCACCGGCGGTGGAGCCGGAGCAACCGCCGATGAACCCCAGATAGAAGAACAGCATCCCGGCGAAACCACCCCACAGTGAGTAGTCGCCGAGTGCGAAACCGGTGGTGGTCATGATCGAGGTGGTATTCACCGCGACGTGGCGCAGGGCATCGAGCCAGTGCAGGTCGGTAGTCAGGTAGTACCAGATGCCGAGGATCAGCCAGGTGCCCAGCAAAATGGAGAGAAAACCACGCACTTGCTGGTCGCCCAGCACCGCGCCGAAGTTGCCGCGCAAGGTCGAAACGTAGAGCACGAATGGCAGGCTGCCGAGAATCATCAGCACCACGGCCACCCAATGCACCGCCGGTTGCGTCCACTTGGCCAGCGACAGGTCCGAGGTGGAGAAGCCGCCTGTCGAAATCGCCGACATGCTGTGGTTGATGGCGTCGAAGAAACTCATACCGGCCAGCCACAACCCCAGGCAGCCGAGCAGGCTGATACCCAGATAAGCCACCACCATGTACTTGGCGACCATGTGCGAGCGCGGCATGACCTTGTCGGAACGGTCCGACGACTCGGTCTGGAACAGCCGCATGCCACCGATGCGCAGCATCGGCAGAATGGCCACCGCCATGGCGATGAAGCCGATACCGCCGAGCCAGTGCAGCATGGAGCGCCAGATCAGGATGCCCGGTGACATGTTGTCCAGGCCGATCAGCACGGTGGCGCCTGTCGCCGTGATGCCCGACATGCTCTCGAAGAAGGCGTCGGTGTAACTCATGTGCTGGGTGAACATGAACGGCAGCGCGGCGAAAATGCACACCATCAGCCAGCTCGAAACCGTCAGCAGGTACATGTCGCGGGGGCGCAGATGCACATCCTGAGGACGGCCACGGGCGATCATCGACAGCCCGGCGATGAAGGTGATCAGGCTCGACCAGGCGAAGGGACTCACTTCTGCGGCGCGATCGAAGACGAACAGGGTGAACATCGGGCCGACCATGCCGATGGCCAGGGTGATCAGAAAAATGCCATTGATGAACGCGATGAGTCTTAGGGTTGGCCAGGCCATCGGTTTTATCCGCGAAAAAGTGGCGCCATTCTACCTGTGCCGCTGATGCTGTAAACCAGCCCGCTCAGGCGCCTCGATCGCCCGTCAGGGCGGCCACTCGTGCCACTTTACAAGTCCGTGGCGATGCATAGAATACGCCCTCAGGTGCCGGCCCTTGCCGGTTTCTGAGCCCTTTCCAAATCATGTCCAATCCTTGTCTCGCGTGTGGCGCCTGCTGTGCGCATTTTCGTGTGTCTTTTTTCTGGGGTGAGTGCCAGTCGGCAGGCGGAACCGTGCCGGACGAGCAGGTCATCCTGATCACTCCGCACCGCGTCGCCATGCGCGGCACCGAGGCCAAACCATCACGCTGCACCGCCTTGCTGGGCGATGTGGGGCAGGGCACTCGCTGCACACTGTATGAACAGCGTTCCAGCACCTGCCGCGAGTTCGAGGCCTCCTGGGCCAACGGCGAGCACAACCCGCATTGCGATGACGCGCGCAGGGCCTACGGCTTGCCGCCGCTGGTGCCGCCGTTGGAGCCTGAGCTGTCGCCGGACCGGGTTGCCTAGCGGCCAGGCCACGCATTTATGCGGGCATCCACCATCGCTTCGCCCGCAAGCGGGCTCCTACGGATCTGGGCCCGTTCGCGCGCTTGTTGTAGGAGCCAGCTTGCTGGCGATGGGTGGCTGCGCCGCGGATTGGCGTGATGGCCGCCATCGCATCGCCCGCAAGCGGGCTCCTACGGATCTGTGGTTGGTCGCGCGCTGGTTGTAGGAGCCGGCTTGCCGGCGATGGGTGGGTGCGCCGCGGATTGGCGTGATGGCCACCATCGCATCGCCCGCAAGCGGGCTCCTACGGATCTGTGGCTGGTCGCGCGCTGTTTGTAGGAGCCGGCTTGCCGGCGATGGGTGGGTGCGCCGCGGATTGGCGTGATGGCCGCCATCGCATCGCCCGCAAGCGGGCTCCTACGGATCTGTGGCTGGTCGCACGCTGGTTGTAGGAGCCGGCTTGCCGGCGATGGGTGGCTGCGCCGCGGATTGGCGTGATGGCCGCCTTCGCATCGCCCGCAAGCGGGCTCCTACGGACCTGTGGCTGGTCGCGCGCTTGTTGTAGGAGCCAGCTTGCTGGCGATTGGTGGGTGCGCCGCGGATTGGCGTGATGGCCGCCATCGCTTCGCCCGCAAGCGGGCTCCTCCGGAGCTGCGTCCAGGCCGTGCGTATGTGGCTCATGCTGGCGTCGCTTGGCTGGTAGAATCCCGGTTCTTTTTCTGGAGGTGAACCGATGGATGCTCTCGATGCGCTGATCTACCGTGTTTCCGCTCCTCGTTTGATCGACCCTGCACCCACCGCCGAGCAGCGTGAGCAGCTGTTTCGTGCCGCGTTGCGGGCGCCGGATCACGGGCAACTGCGCCCCTGGCGTTTCCTGACCGTCGAGGGTGATGCACGTCATGCGCTGGGCGAGCTGTTTGCCGAGGCGATCGCGGGCAAGTATCCCGATGCTGACGAGGAGGCGCTGACCAAAGCACGTAACATGCCGCTGCGGGCGCCACTGCTGATCGTCGTGATTGCCCGTACCCAGGAGCACCCCAAGGTTCCAGCTCAGGAGCAGGTACTGGCTGCAGGCTGCGCGGCGCACGGCATTCTGCTCGCCGCCTACGCCCAGGGTATCGGTGCGGTGTGGCGGACCGGCGAGTTGTCCCATGATCCGCTGGTGGATGCCGGCCTCGGCCTCGCGGGCAACGAGCAGGTGATTGGCTATCTCTATCTGGGGACGCCACAACGTGAACTGCGCGCGGTGCCACAAGTGGATACCGGCGAGTTCGTCAGTACCTGGGTGGGCAACGCTTAGGGCTCGTTGACGTTCCTGCGCGAGCCGCGTTGCCGCGAGAAATCTCCACGGACCCTAACTACTTTCCCGCTCGATCAGCTCGCACGCCAGCGGTTGCGGGGCATCGCTCGGTGCCTCCTCGAGTACACCCAGTTTCTGCAGGATGCGCTGCGCCGCCACTTCGCCGATCTGCCTGGCCGGTGGCCGGATGGTGGTCAGGCTGGGTATCAGCATCGGTGCGAAGGCGTAATCACCAAAGCCCACCACCGCGCAGTCTTCCGGGATGCGCAGGTCGGCGCGGCGGCCGGCGAGCAGGCCGCCAGCGGCCAGGTTGTCGTTGGCGAAGATGATCGCATCCGGGCGCTGCGCCCCCTGCATCAGGCTTTCCATTGCCTGCTTGCCCGCTTCAAAGGGTTGCAGGTTCTCATCCGGTGCGAACGCCCAAGGCTCGAGACCTGCTGCCCGCAAGGTATCGGCGTAGCCGTCGCGGCGCTCCAGCGCGCTGAAATCCCCAGGCACGCTGTTCTGCACGAATGCGATGCGCCGATAGCCCTTGCCCAGTAGATAGCGCGCCGCGGTCACGCCAACCTCGTAATGCACGAAGCCTACCTGCAGGGGCGCTCGTTCGGGGCGGTAGTCCCAGATCTCCACCAGCGGGATGTCGGCATCGGCGAGCATCTTTTCCGTACCGGCACTGTGGAAGTGGCTGGTGACCACCAGAGCGGCCGGCGACCAGCCGAGAAAGGCGCGCACTGCGCTTTCTTCCTGTTCCTCGCTGAAATAGCTGGAAGCCAGCAGCAACTGGTAGCCGTGGCGGCTGAGGGTGTCGCTGAAGCCCTGGATGGTCTGGGCGAAGATCGGCCCGGAGATGTTCGGGATGACCATGCCGACGATCCGCCCCCGCGCGGATGCCAACCCGCCAGCCACCAGATTGGGCACGTAGCCTAATTCGTCCACCGCACTGCGGATGCGCTCACGCAGTTCTTCGGACACCTGATCCGGCTGGTTGAAGTAGCGCGAGATGGTGATCGAGGACACGCCGACGCGCTCTGCGACGCTGCTCAGCGTGACGCGGCCTGCGCCGCGTCTCTTGCGTGGCGAGTCGGCTGGAGGGCGGGGCATGGGTGATCCTGACAGGAGGCTGGGGCGCTAAACATACTGCAACGTTAGCGCTAACAAAAGCGTTGGCAGCGCGTCTGGATATTTATTTTTTTGGAATATAAAAAGCATTTTTTATTATTTGACGATCTCTGAGGCGCTCTCCACACTTTGCCTTGTTAGCGCTAACAGCGCATCGCACTTCCGTCGCATGACTGCCACTCGCACGAGCGAGATCCGTTGACGACTGTGTGCAGTACGCTCGCCATGGGGCGAGCATCAATCGGTCAATCAGGCAGTGAACGTCATGCATAACGCATTTTTGCCGGCCGCCCGCAGTGCGCGCCGCCTCCGTGGTTCGATTTCCCTCCACCCACTGGCGGTCGCCGTGGTGCTCGCTTCCGGGGCCGCACCGCTCTGGGCGGCCGAGCCGAGCGAGCCCGCCGCCACTTCGTTGAAAGCCGTGACGGTCACCGCGACCCGCCGCGAGCAATCCCTGCAGGACGTGCCGGTCGCCGTGTCGGTGGTCGATGGCGAGCAGCTCGAGCGTGACAATCGCAATGGCGTCGCCAGCATCGTGCAGCAGGTGCCTACCCTGAATTTCCGCTCCGGTGCATCGAACAAGGACACCTCGCTGTTCATTCGCGGCGTAGGCACCATCTCCACCTCGCCAGGTGTCGAGCCGACCGTCGCGACGGTGATCGACGGCGTGGTGTTCGGCCGGCCGGGGCAGTCGACCCTGGACCTGCTCGATCTCGAGCGCATCGAGGTGCTGCGTGGCCCTCAGGGCACCTTGTTCGGCAAGAACGCCTCGGCTGGCGTCCTCAACATCGTTACCCGTGAGGCGCCCGAGGAGACCCGCGGTTATGTGGATTACTCGCACTTCGGTGGCGGCAACGAAAACCGCCTGCGCTTCGGCATCGGAGGCCGGTTGACCGACACCCTCAAGGGGTCGCTGAGTACCCTGTGGGGCAGCTACGACGGCAACGTCGAGAACGTCGCCAATGGTCATGACGTCAACGGTTACGACCGCAAGGGCGTGCGCGGCAAGCTGCAGTTCGAGCCCAACGAGGATTTCAAATTCACCCTGATCGGTGATTACCTGGAAGGCGAAGACACCATTCCCAGCGGCATCATCGTGTCGACCACCGCGCCGGCACTGTCCGCCGGTTTGCGGCCGAGCGAGCACAACGGCAAGATCAACAGCGATTACAAGACCCACGTCGAGGACACCAATACCGGCTTGTCCGGGCAGGCCGACTGGAGCCTGGGTGATTTCACGCTAACCTCGATCACTGCCTGGCGCGGCTGGGACAACACCCAGTACCAGGATGGCGACCGCAGTGCCCAGCTGCCGACCACTGCCTCTCATGACAAGGGCGACGTACGCTACGACCAGTATTCTCAGGAGCTGCGCCTGGCTTCGCCAAAAGGCGAATTTCTCGAATACGTGGTGGGCGCCTTCTACATGCATGGCCGTTCGGATGAGGTCTATCGCCGTCAATCGACCAACGGCGGCGTTACCAACAACGGCCGTGCCGATTACAGCGTGACCAACGACAGCTACGCGGTGTTTGGCGAGAACACCTTCCATTTCACCGATGATTTGCGCGGCATCCTCGGTCTGCGCTGGACCCATGACGACGTCGAGTACGATCACCGTCGCGCCTCCACATCGGCCACGGCAGTCACCGGCATCCAGCCAGCGACGCGCAGCTCCGGTTCGGTCGATGAAGATGGCTGGACCGGCCGTATCGGCGGTCAGTACGACTTCACCGACAACCTGATGGGCTACGCCACCTACTCGCGTGGTTACAAAGGGCCAGCCTACAACGTGTTCTTCAACATGCAGCCGCGCGATACCGAGGCGCTGAAACCGGAGACCTCCGATTCGTATGAAATCGGCCTGAAGAGCACCGCCTGGAACAACCGCCTGGTCACCAACCTCGCGGTATTCCACACCGATTACGATAACTACCAGGCCAACTTCTTCGACACCGTGGCCAATCAGGTGGTAACCCGCCTGATCAACGCTGGCAGCGTCAAGACGCAGGGCGTCGAGCTGGATTACAGCCTGCAGGCCACTCGTCAGCTGAAACTGTCCGGCGCCGTTGCCTACACCAAGGCGCGGGTCGACAGCTTCCAGTGCCCGCCGGGCGCTGCGGCAACCTGCGATATCGACGGCTCGCCATTGCCGTTCACGCCGGACTGGAAGAGCTACGTGCGTGCCGACTACAGCATCCCGCTGGACAACGGCCTGGACGTGGAACTGAGCTCGGACTACAGCTGGCAGGACAAGGTGCAGTACAGCCTCGACCAGAACCCAGGCACCACCCAGAGCGCCTACGGCATCTGGAATGCCAGCGTGGCCCTGGCCAACTACAACGATGGCTGGCGTGTGGCGCTGTTGGCGAAGAACCTGACCGACAAGTCCTACTCCACCATGCTGGCCTCGGGCGGTAACCATATCTACCGTATGGCGCCACGTGACGATCAACGCTATTTCGGTGTGCAACTGCGCAAGGATTTTTGACAAACAGCGTGCCTACCTAGCGTGCGGAACCCGCCCGAGCCGATAGAACGGCAGGGCGGTCATGCATTCACCCAGGGATTCATCATGACTCGATCCACCCGCCAGCTCAGTCTCGGCGCATTTCTCATGGCCACCGGGCACCACGTCGCTGCCTGGCGCCATCCGGACGTACCAGCCGATCCACTGGATTTCTCGGTTTACAAACGTACTGCGCAGATCGCCGAAGCGGCCTGCTTCGACGCGCTGTTCGTGGCCGACAGCGTGGCTGCACCGACCGATGCCATCGCCAGCCGGATGCCGCGCTCGGCGCATTTCGAACCCCTGACGCTGCTTTCTGCGCTGAGCGCGGTGACCGAGCGCATCGGCCTGATCAGCACGGTAACCACCAGCTACAACGAGCCCTATCACGTGGCCCGCAAGTTCGCCTCCCTTGACCAGCTCTCAGGTGGTCGCGCAGGCTGGAACCTGGTGACATCGGACGCCGCCGCCGAGGCCTACAACTTCGGCCGCGACGCGCACATTCCCCACGCCGAGCGCTATGCCCGCGCGCGGGAGTTCCATGATGTGGTCACCGGGCTCTGGGACAGCTGGGCAGACGACGCCTTCCTGCACGACAAGGCCAGCGGCCAGTTCTTCGATCCGGCCAAATTGCATGTGCTCGACCATCAGGGGGAGCACTTCAAGGTACGCGGGCCGCTGAACGTGGCCCGCTCGCCCCAGGGCAGGCCGGTGATCGTTCAGGCGGGCTCCTCGGAAACCGGTCGGCAGCTCGCCGCAGAGACCGCCGAGGTGGTCTTCACGGCGCAGACCTCGCTGGCCAAGGCCCAGGCGTTCTATGCCGATCTCAAGGGGCGGTTGCACGGCTTCGGGCGCCGCGAGGATTCGCTGAAGATCATGCCCGGCGTGTTCGTGGTGGTCGGTCAGAGCGAGGGCGAAGCCCGCGAGAAATTCGAGCGCTTCCAGGAGCTGGTCGAACCACAGGTCGGCATCGCGCTGCTGGGGCGCATGCTGGGCAACTTCGATCTGTCCGGCTACCCGGCCGATGGTCCGCTGCCGGAGCTGCCGCTGACCGAGAATGGTCAGCAGAGCCGGCAGAAACTGCTGACCGAACTGGCAGGGGCGGAGAACCTGACCCTGGCGCAACTGGGGCGGCGTATCGCTGGCGGGCGCGGGCATTACAGCCTGATCGGCACACCCACGCAGATCGCCGACGAATTACAGGCCTGGTTCGAGGAGCGCGCTGCCGACGGCTTCAACGTGCTGGTACCGCATCTGCCGGCCGGTCTGGAAGATTTCGCCACGCAGGTGGTGCCCGAGTTGCAGCGTCGCGGGCTATTCCGCCGCGAGTACCAAGGCCGCACGCTGCGCGATCATCTGGGCCTGAGTGCGCCGCAGAACCGCTTCTTCACGCAGGAAAATCGATGAAACTCGTCCTCGCCTGTCTGTTGGCCCTCGGGATTCCCGGCAGCGCGTTCGCGCTGTATGGCGACGCCCGCCCAGACGCCCCCGAGCTTGCCGCGCGCGGTGAGCATCAGGTGGGCGTACGTACCCTTGAGCTGGTAAACCGCGATCAACTCGACGTGCTGTCCATCGATGCCAAGAATCCTGCGCCGCGTTACGAGCGAAGGCTGCGCCTGGAAATCTGGTATCCCGCGCAACTGTCGGCCGGGCAACAGGAGCTGACCACCTACCGCGACGTGCTGGGTGCCGGTGCCAACGACCCCAAACGGCCCAACACGCCGTTCGAGTTCCAGGGCCGAGCCTTGCGTGATGCGCCGGCGAGCGAGGGCCGTTACCCGCTGGTCATCGTCTCCCACGGCTACCCGGGCTCGCGTCTGCAGATGAGCTACCTGACCGAGCACCTGGCCTCCCACGGTTATGTGGTGGCGGCCATCGATCACCCGGAGTCGACCCGCGCGGACAAGGCCGGTTTCGCCAGCACGCTGCTCAATCGCCCGCTGGACGATCTGTTCGTGCTCCAGCAGTTGAGCGCCTTGAGCGAGGTAGGCAGTGACAGCTTCCTGGCCGGGCATCTGGACGTGCAGCGCACCGCTTTGCTGGGTTACTCCATGGGCGGCTACGGCGCATTGAATGCCGCCGGCGCCGGAGTCAGCGCGGTGGCCAGCAGCCTGGTGCCGGGCTCCGCGCTCGAGTCGCGACGTGCCGGAAACAGCGTTTACGAGGGTGGCCGAGATACACGGATCAAGGCGTTGGTGCTGTTCGCGCCCTGGGGCGGGCGGCAGGGCATCTTCGATCAGGCCGGTCTGGCTGGCCTGCGGGTGCCTAGCCTGTTCGTCGCCGGTGACCAGGACGACGTCTCCGGTTATCGCGACGGTATCAGGCGCCTGGTGGACGGCGCGGTGAATGCCGAGCGCTATCTGCTGGTCTATCAAAATGCACGCCATAACGTGGCACCGAATCCGCCACCGCCTGCCGCCAGCAGTCATCCCGACGATTTCTCCGCCTATGCGGAGCCGGTGTGGGACAGTGCGCGGATCAACAACATCAACCAGCATTTCGTTCTGGCGTTTCTCGACCAGCAGCTCAAGGGGCTGGACAGAAAGGCCTATCTTGATCTGACGCCGCTGGCCGTCGACGGCAAATGGTCGCTGGACGGCGAGGGTCGCCAGCAGGCCGACCACAGCTACTGGCATGGTTTCAAGCAGCGCAGCGCCGTGGGCCTCGAGTGGTACCACCTGCCCGCCGCGCAACCTGCACCTATTCCCTGATGGAGAACTTCTGATGACCTACATCGCCAACCCGCAGCGCTATGAGCGTGTACCCTATCGCCGCGTCGGCCGCAGTGGCCTGGTGCTGCCGGCCCTGTCTCTGGGCCTGTGGCACAACTTCGGTGACGCCACTCCCATCGACACCCAGCGCGCGCTGCTGCGTACGGCGTTCGATCTGGGGATCAATCACTTCGATCTGGCCAACAACTATGGGCCGCCCTATGGCAGCGCCGAGAGCAATTTCGGCCGTTTGCTGCGTGAGGATTTCAGGCAGTACCGTGATGAGCTGATCATCTCCACCAAGGCCGGCTGGGACATGTGGCCTGGCCCCTACGGGCAGGGCGGCAGTTCGCGCAAGTACCTGATTTCCAGCCTCGACCAGAGCCTGCAGCGCCTCGGCGTGGACTACGTCGACATCTTCTATTCGCACCGCTTCGACCCGCACACGCCGCTGGAAGAAACCGCCGGGGCACTGGCCAGCATCGTCGAGCAGGGCAAGGCGCTGTACATCGGCATCTCCTCCTACTCGGCAGGCAAGACCCAGGAAATCGCCGCGCTGCTGCGGGCACGCAACGTGCCGCTGCTGATCCATCAGCCGGCCTACAACCTGTTCAATCGCTGGATCGAGAAGGATCTGCTGACGGCGACCGAGGAGGAGGGCGCCGGGGTGATCGTGTTCACCGCGCTGGCCCAGGGGCTGCTCAGTGACAAGTACCTCGATGGCATTCCCGCCGACGCTCGGGTCAATCGCCCGGGTGGCGCGTCACTGCGGCCCGAGCATCTGTCCGACGACAACATCGCTCGTGCCCGCGCCCTCAACGAAATCGCTCAACGCCGCGGCCAGAGCCTGGCACAGCTGGCGCTGGCCTGGACCCTGCGCGATCCGAGGGTCACCTCGGCGCTGATCGGCGCGAGCAAGCCGGAGCAGATCACCGAGAACGTCGCGGCGCTGGACAACCTGGCGTTCAGCGCCGAGGAACTGGCGGAGATCGACCGCTACGCCGTCGAGGGCGGCATCAACCTCTGGGAAAAACCGTCGACCGACTGGCAGGAGTGAGCATGAAAGGTATGAAGTTAGCGCTCGCCGCACTGGCGTTGATCGGTCTTGCGCAGGCTGTACATGCCGACCCGCAGACCTTGCGCATCGGCTACCAGAAAGGCTCGGTCAGCCTGGTGCTGGCCAAGGAGCACGGCATGCTGGAAAAGCGTTTCGCCGACACCAAGGTGCAGTGGATCGAGTTCCCTGCGGGCCCGCAAATGCTCGAAGCGCTGAACATCGGCAGCCTGGACATCGGCGCCACGGGTGATATCCCGCCGATCTTCGCCCAGGCCGCAGGCGCCGATCTGCTGTACATCGCCGCCGAGCCACCGAAGCCCCAGGCCGAGGTGATTCTGGTGCCCAAGAGCAGCTCCATTCAGTCGGTAAAAGAACTCAAGGGCCGCAAGGTCGCCTTGCAGAAGGGCTCCAGCGCGCACAACCTGGTACTGCGTGCGCTGCAGCGTGAAGGCCTGAGTTTCGCCGATATCCAGCCGATCTACCTGGCGCCCTCTGACGCCCGTGCCGCCTTCGAGAGCGGTAGCGTGGATGCCTGGGCCATCTGGGACCCGTTCTATTCGGCCATCGATCTGGAAGGCAAGGCGCGTCTGCTGGCCAATGGTGAGGGCCTGGGTTTCATCGGCCCGTTCTTCCTCGCTGCGCGGCCCTATGCCGAAGCCAACCCGGCATTCATTGCGCAACTGCTGGAAGAACTCGGCCGCGCCGAGGCACTGACTCGTGATGACAAGGCAGCCAGCATCAGCCTGCTGTCACGTTTCATGGGTTTGCCCGAAGCGGTGATCGAGCGCACCTTCAGCCACCGCCCGCCGTCGCCGCCCATCCCGGTCAGCGACGAAATCGCCGCCGCCCAGCAGCGCACCGCCGACCTGTTTCTGGAAAACCGCCTGCTGCCCAAACGAGTCGATGTGCAGAGCGCCGTCTGGAGGCCTTGAGGTAGACGATACGATCGTTCCCACGTTGAACCGCGGCCTCTGGCGACACTTGGATCGTTCCCACGCTCATGCGTGGGAATGCCTCTGAGGACGCTCCGCGTCCAGTACCTCGCGTGACCACGCAGGCACGTGGGAACTATCGACAACGGACGGTGACCGGCTTATTTGGGCGCGCGCGAGGCGCGCGAATCGCGGGCATGGCCCGCTCCCACGGTGGAGCGCACGGTGTCAGCTCACCGCTTCGTGACCGCGATGGTAGATGGAAAGAGCGTCAGCTACGCGTCCCGATCCGCCCTACATCTGTGTGGGAGCGCGCCATGCGCGCGAATCGCGGGCGCGGCCCGCTGCCACGTTAAACCACCGCCTCGAGCGGCAGAATCAGTTGTGGATCGTTCCCACGCTCCTGCGTGGGAATGCCTCTGAGGACGCTCCGCGTCCAGTACCTCGCGTGACCACGCAGGCACGTGGGAACTATCGACAACGGACGGTGACCAGCTTGTGTGGGCGCGCGCGGCGCGCGCGGCGCGCGAATCGCGGGCATGGCCCGCTCCCACGGTGGATCGCACGATGTCAGCTCACCGCTTCGTGACCGCGATGGATCGTTCTCACGCTCCTGCGTGGGAACGCCTCTGAGGACGCTCCGCGTCCAGTACCTCGTGTGACCACGCAGGCACGTGGGAACTATCGACAACGGACGGCGACCTGCTTATTTGGGCGCGCGCGAGGCGCGCGAATCGCGGGCATGGCCCGCTCCCACGGTGGAGCGCACGGTGTCAGCTCACCGCTTCTTGAGCGCGATGGTGTATGAAAAGAGCGTCAGCTACGCGTCTCGATCCACCCTGCATCTGTGTGGGAGCGCGCCATGCGCGCGAATCGCGGGCATGGCCCGCTCCCACGGTGTGTCGCACGATGTCAGCTCACCGCTTCGTGACCGCGATGGTGAATGAAAAGAGCGTCAGCTACGCGTCCCGATCCGCCCTACATCTGTGTGGGAGCGCGCCATGCGCGCGAGGCGCGGGTGCGGCCCGCTGTCACGTTAAACCACCGCCTCGAGCGGCAGAATCAGTTTGGCGCTGAAACCACCGTCCGGATGGTTTTCCAGTTGCAGGCGACCGCCGTGGCGTTCTGCGGCGCGGCGGGCGATGGCCAGGCCGAGGCCGTGGCCGGCAGCGCTCTGGCCGGGGGCGCGGAAGAAGGGTTCGCCGAGTTGTGCCAGGTGCTGTTCGGGAACGCCGGGGCCGTGGTCGCGGACCTCCAGGTACACCTCATCGGTGCGGCGTACGAAATTCAACTCGATGGGCTGCCCCTCGGGGCTGAAGCGCAGGGCGTTGCGCAGCAGGTTGTCCAGCGCCCGCTCGAGCATGTCCGGCCAGCCCAGCAAGTGCATGCCCGGCTGCAGGCTGACGTCCAGTTGCTGTTCGGGATGGCTGAGTTTGACGTCCTCGCGCAGCTTGCCGGCCAGTTGTGCCAGGTCGATGCCCTGCGCCGAACCCGGTTCAGCGTCGAGGCGTGCCAGGGCGAGGATTTCGCTGATCAGGTCTTCCAGGCGATCGCATTCGCGAATCAGCCGTGGCCAGAGTTTTTCCCGCTCCGCAGGCTCTGCGCGTTCCGCCAGCGCCAGGGCGATGCGCAGGCGGGCGAGCGGCGAACGCAGCTCATGGGAGACGTCGCGCAACAGCTGGCGCTGGCTGCCGATCAGGTCCTGCAGGCGCGCGCCCATGCGGTTGAAGTCGTTGGCCAGCACACCCAGTTCATCACGGCGGCTGGCCAGGCGTGCCAGGCTGTTCTGCTGGTAAGCGGTCTGCCCGAGGTCGTGTACCGCGCCACGCAAACGATCCAGCGGGCGGGTGATGGACAGGGTCAGCAGTAGGCTGAACAGGGTCAGCACCACCAGTGCGATACCCAGCGCACTCAGCGGCCAGAGCAGGCTGCCACGGTGCCAGGCATCCAGCTCCGGGTGCGGGATGCGGTAGATGAACAGGTAGGTCTCACCGCTCGACGGGCTGGTGTAATCGGTGGTCAGGCGCCGCCAGGGCAAGCGCCGCTCGCCCTCGTTGCGCTCTTCGAAGGCCGCGGCGCGGGGCGGGAAGGTGCCGCGAACCACAGGCTGACCGGTTTCCGTCAGCACCTGGGTGTCGATGCGAAAACGCCGTTTGCGCTTTTCCAGCACGTCCTGCGCGGCGCGTGCGCCGTCCGTTTCATACGCCTGCACCCATTGTGCGGGCAGGTTTTCCAGGCCGGGGTGCTGGTTGAGAATCCAGGCGTCCTGGTTCAGGGCGCGACCCAGCAGCATGGACAGGCCTGCCACCAGGGCAATCGCCAGCCAGAAGCTGCCGAGAATCCGCCAGAACAATGAACGCACGTGAACTCCTTCAGACGCAGAAGCCTGTGCCACCCGAGGTGGCACAGGCGAGTAGTGGGGCCGTCATCTGGTCTTCAGACGACGGGCTGTCACGATCAGCCAGCTTTCTTGTGTTCGGCTTTCCAGGCTTCGAAGGCTTCGCGATCGGCCTTGCGTTCTTTCATCTTGGCCGCCTGTTCGTCGAAGGTCTTCTGCTGTTCCGGGGTCAGCAGGGCGCGAATGGCGCTCTGCTGCTTGTCGCGGGAAGCCTTGCGCTCGGTTTCCAGCGCCTGCTTGTCGGCAGCCGGCAGCTTGTCCAGATAACGCTGGGTGAGTTCGCGATCGTTCTTTCTCTGTTCGCCCATCAGTTTGTGTACCTGGCGTTGCTGGTCCTTGCTCAGATCCAGCTCATGGAAGAACCGCGGGCCGTGATCAGCGCCTGGGCGATGGTCACCACCGGGGGCTGCCATTGCCAGGGTCGGCAGGGTCATGGCGAGGAGCAGGGCGGTCATGGTCTTGCGCATGGTGTATCTCCTTGTCTCGAAACCGGCCAGTTGCCGGATGTGCCCAGATTAGGGGTTTCAAGGTAAGGCGCGGTCAGCCAAGGTAAAGGCAGGGTAAAGAGACTGAGTGCTATGTAAGTTGCTCAGATCGCGTAGTAATAGCCGCGGCTGCGCAGGGCGATGATGCGCTGGCGACCATCCGGGTGCGGGCCGATTTTCTTGCGCAGGTTGCTGACGTGCATGTCCAGGCTGCGGTCGTACAGGGTCAGCTTGCGGCCCAGGGCCAGTTGCGCGAGTACCTGCTTGTCCACCGGCTCGCCGGGTTGCTTGAGCAGTGCTTCGAGGACCCGGCTTTCGGACAGGGTCAGGACGATCTCCTGGCCATCTTCGCCAAGTGCGGCCACGCCGCGCGCCGGGCTGAAGCGCAGATCGCCCAGTTCCAACTGGCTGGAGGTGGCGGGCGGCAGGCTGCGGCGCAGCACGGCGCGCAGGCGGGCGGTCAGTTCACGGGGGTCGCAGGGTTTGGCCAGGTAATCGTCGGCGCCCAACTCCAGGCCGAGAATCCGATCCAGCGGCTCACCCCGGGCAGAGAGCATCAGCACGGGCAGTTCGGGGTGTTCGCCGCGTAGCTGCTTGAGCACCTCGAGGCCACTGCCGTCAGGCAGCATCACGTCCAGTACCACGGCGTCAGGGGCGCTTCGCGCGAGTGCCTGGCGGGCACCCTGGCCGTCGTGGCAGGCGGTGACCTGGAAGCCTTCCTGGGTCAGCCAACTGGCCAGCAGGTCACAGAGTTCGACGTCGTCGTCGATCAGCAGCAGATTGCTCATGGTAAGAGGCGACGATTCCTGATCAGGGCAGCACGTGTTTGAACGGCTTGACCACTATTTCCGCGTAAACGCCGGCCTCGCGGAAGGGATCGGCATTGGCCCAGGCTTTGGCGGCGTCCAGTGATTCGAATTCGGCGATGATCAGGCTGCCGCTGAAACCGGCCGGGCCTGGGTCGTTGCTGTCGATGGCCGGGTTGGGGCCGGCGATGATCAGGCGTCCTTCGGTTTTCAGTTTTTCCAGGCGTGCCAGGTGGGCAGGGCGTACGGAAAGACGACGCTCCAGGGAGTTTTCCACGTCGGTGGCGATGATGGCGTAGAGCATGTCGATCCTTGTGTTCGGAAACATCGGGTGGGAACGCTGTGCAGTGCCAGCAAGAATCTGCCAGCCGAGGCATAATAACAAACATGAATCGTCGGGAAAGCGCCCCTTATGCAGGTTGATCTTCACTGTCACAGCACCGCCTCGGACGGCGCGCTGCCGCCTGCCGAAGTGGTTGCCCGCGCCCATGGGCGTGGCGTTCAGATGCTGGCGCTGACCGATCACGACACCCTCGAAGGGCTCGATGAGGCCAGCGCGGCCGCCACGGCGCTGGGGATGCGGCTGGTCAATGGCATCGAGCTGTCCTGCACCTGGGGCGGGGCGACCATCCACGTGCTCGGCTATGCCTTCGACAGTGAAGCGCCGGCATTGCGCCAGGCGATCGCCGACCTGCATCAGGGCCGCTGGTTGCGTGCCGAGGAGATTTCCCGGCGCCTGGCGCTCAAGGGCATGGATGGTGCGCTGGAAGGCGCCCGGGCCATTCAGCAGGCACAGGGGGAGAGCGGCAACGCGCCGGCGCGACCGCATTTCGCCGAGTTTCTGGTGCGCGGCGGTTACGTCAAGGACCGCGCCGATGCATTCCGCAAGTGGCTGGGTTCCGGCAAGCTGGGCGACGTCAAGCAGCACTGGCCTACGTTAGATGAAACGCTCGATACCCTGCGCCAGTCCAACGCATGGATCAGCCTGGCTCATCCCTGGCAGTACGATTTCACCCGCAGCAAGCGGCGCAAGCTGGTGACGGCTTTTGCGGCGGCTGGTGGCCATGCGTTGGAGGTGGTCAACGGCATGCAGCCTGCGGAGCAGGTCGGAGGCCTGGCGATCCTGGCGCGCGAGTTCGGTCTGCTGGCCAGTGTCGGCAGCGATTTTCACGCGCCCGGCGACTGGTCGGAGCTGGGACTGTACCGACCGTTGCCCGAAGATCTGTCACCCATCTGGACGCGGTTCGCCTGCGCCCCGTCTTCCGATGCCGTTTGAGAGCCCCTGACCATGAGCCAGTTTTTTCAGATACACCCGGAAAGTCCTCAGGCCCGCCTGATCAAGCAGGCGGTCGAAATCATCCGCAATGGCGGCGTGGTGGTCTATCCCACCGACTCGTCCTACGCGGTCGGTTGCGTGATGGGCGCCAAGAGTGCGCTGGAGCGCATTCGTCGCCTGCGTCAACTCGATGACAAACACAACTTCACCCTGGTGTGCCGTGACCTGTCGCAGCTCAGCACCTTCGCCAAGGTGGACACCGCCGCCTTTCGCCTGCTGAAGAACCACACACCCGGCCCCTACACCTTCATCCTCAACGCCACCCGGGAAGTGCCGCGCATGCTGCTGCACCCCAAGCGCCGTACCATCGGCCTGCGCGTGCCCAATCACCCGATCGCTTCGGCGCTGCTGGAGGAACTGGGCGAGACGATGATGAGTGTCAGCCTGATCCTGCCCGGCGAGGATCTGCCCATGAGCGATCCCTATGAAATGCGCCAGATACTCGAACATCAGGTGGACCTGATCATCGACGGCGGTTTCGGTGGCCTGGAAGCCTCCACGGTAATCAGCCTGGTGGACGACGAGCCCGAAGTGATCCGAGTTGGCTGTGGCGATCCGTCACCCTTTGCCGAGCAGCGCTGAGCCGATGTCCGCCCCTGCCGAACAGCTCGACAGCCAGGCCGGTGCTCAACAGGAGTTGCCATTCGCCCTGGTCTACGGGCAGGCGCTCACCGAGATGCCGGTGGATCTGTACATTCCGCCGGACGCTCTCGAGGTGTTTCTCGAGGCCTTCGAAGGCCCGCTGGACCTGCTGCTCTACCTGATTCGCAAGCAGAACATCGACGTGCTGGACATCCCCGTGGCGGAGATCACCCGCCAGTACATGGGCTATGTCGAGCTGATGCACAGCGTGCGCCTGGAGCTGGCCGCCGAGTACCTGGTGATGGCCGCCATGCTCGCCGAGATCAAATCGCGCATGCTTCTGCCACGCTCCTCCGAGGCGCAAGAGGAGGAGGACGATCCGCGTGCCGAACTGATTCGTCGCTTGCTGGAGTACGAACGCTTCAAGGCGGCGGCCGAAGGCATCGACACCTTGCCCAGGGTTGGCCGTGACCTGACCGTGCCGCGGGTCGAAGCCCCCGAAGCGCGAGCGCGCAAGTTGCTGCCCGAGGTCAGTCTGCAGGAACTGCTGGTGTCCATGGCCGAAGTGCTGCGCCGCGCCGATATGTTCGAGAGCCATCAGGTCAGCCGCGAGGCGCTCTCGACCCGTGAGCGCATGAGCGAAGTGCTGGAACGCCTCAAGGGCGGGGAGTTCGTGCCCTTCGTCGAGCTGTTCACGGCCGAGGAGGGGCGCCTCGGTGTGGTGGTGACCTTCATGGCGATTCTCGAACTGGTCAAGGAGTCGCTGGTCGAACTGGTGCAGAACGAGGCGTTCGCCGCCGTGCATGTACGTCTGCGCAATGAACAGAGCGTCGAGGAACTGGCGGACGAGCGCTGAGCCGCAGTAATCGCGTTTCACTTTCCATCGCTATTTCCAGCCATTAATCAGGACGATTCAATGAGTCTGTTTTCTCGCTTCTTCGGCCGTCAGGACGGCAGCAGCCCCGATAACACCGAGCTGGTCGCCAAGCCAGGCATCGACAACCCGCTCAGCCTGCAGGTGGTGTTCGCCCAGCCTCTGCGGATCGCCGAGGCGCCCCTGACGGCGGCCCTGCGCCGTTACCATCCGAGCATGGGCGATGCCCGCTGTGACATCGCTAACGAGGTTGAACAGTTCTTCGCCCTGGCCGGTTGGGGTTCCCATGTGGTGAAAATGGTCGGTTTCGACCATCCCTTTCCTGCTGACGCTCTGGAAAACTGCGTCGCTCCGGCGCACTACCCACAGCAGGTCAAGGACGAGGTGCGGCAACAGACCAGCCACATTCTGCTGTACTACGCAGGTCATGAAACCGATCCGCTGGAGCAATACGTGGCCCTGGCTGCCGTTGCCGGGGCGCTGGCTGGTTTCGGGGCGCTGGCGGTGCTCAACGAAACGGCGCATACCTCCTTGCCGGCTGCCGTGTTCGCCGATGAAGACATGGGCGAGCACAGTCTGGAGATCCTCCGTGACCTGCCGCTGACCATGCTGTACTGCGGCTTCGTGAAGTACCAGGTCGAGGGTGTGCATGGTGTGTGGATGCGTACTTATGGCAGTGATGCCTTCGGCCTGCCGGATTTCGCCGCGCTGGCTGCCGGTCACCATGAAGGCCAGCGTTACATGGACATCTTCAATACCGTGCTCGGCTATCTGATCCAGAGCGGCGCGCACATGGAGGCGGGGCACACCATGCAGATCGGCGAAACCGAGTTCATGCGGTTGCGCGAGCCAGCCGAGGGCGAGTACTACCTGCATGGCCCCGAGCGCGTGCTGGTTGCCGAGATCATCGCGGCGAGCGAGATCGTCAGCCAGTGACGGCGTGGCGCTCGCTGATTTGCTAAGCTGGCGCCGCCCCAGAACCAAGCAGACCTTGCCCAGACGATGAACCTGTCCGATCCCAAACAACTCTCCACCCTGCTCGAAGGCCTGCTGCTGGCAGCCGGCAAGCCCATGTCGCTGGAACGGCTGATGGAGTTGTTCGAGGAAACCGAGCGGCCCGGGGCGGACATATTCAGAAAGGCGTTGGCGATTCTGGGCGGCAGCTGCAAGGGGCGGGCCTTCGAGCTCAAGGAAGTGGCATCCGGTTATCGCCTGCAGATCCGCGAGAACCTTTCCACCTGGGTGGGGCGTCTGTGGGAGGAGCGGCCGCAGCGTTATTCCCGTGCCATGCTCGAAACCCTGGCGCTGATCGCCTACCGTCAGCCCATCACCCGTGGCGAGATCGAGGAAATTCGCGGTGTGGCCGTGAACAGCCAGATCGTCAAGACCCTGCAGGAGCGCGAGTGGATTCGCGTGGTGGGCTACCGGGAGGTACCTGGCAGGCCGGCGATGTTCGCCACCACCAAGGGCTTTCTCGATCATTTCAATCTGAAGAACCTCGATGAGCTGCCGCCCCTGGCCGCGCTGCGCGAACTGGAGCCCGAGCCGATCCTGGCCCAGGATGACGATCCGGACGTACCGCCGAGCCTGCAGGCTCGTGCCGATCTTGCCCAAGGCGAAGAACCTGAAGCGGATGGCCGCTCCGAAGCCGCTGCCGAGACCAGCTTCGGTTCGCTGCTGGCCGAACTCGATGCCATGGAGCAGGGCCTGAAAACCGATTTCGATGATCTGGCGCGCGGTGACGAAGAGCCGAACCGCGAAGAGCAGGGTGATGTCTCTACAGCTGAGGATGACAGCCGTGAAGAGAGCCCATGAAAGATCCCTGCATCAGCGTCTGCAAGTTCAGCGATACCATCTGCCTGGGCTGCGGGCGCAGCAAGGCCGAGATAAAGGCCTGGAAAAAACTCGACAAGGCTGAACAGCGCCTGGTGATGGCCGAAGCGGATATGCGCCTGATCTCGCTTGGCCCTAAAGCCCGGCGCAAGCGCTGAGTCGACATCGCTGGCTGGACGCCGTCATTTGCTCAGCTATGCTCTTGCGCCAGGTGCGTCGAGCGCCTTATCCGCGTATGATGCGCGCCCCTTCGACGACATGATCGTCCTATCACCAGAGAACACCGGGAGGTGCCCAGATGAGTGAAACCGAAGAATACAGCCCCGCTGGCGAAAAACTGCAGAAAGTCCTGGCTCGCATGGGTCTTGCTTCGCGCCGCGAAATCGAATCCTGGATCAGTGCCGGCCGCGTCAAGGTCAACGGCAAAGATGCCACCTTGGGCCAGCGCGTCGATCTGCACGACGCCATCGCCATCGACGGCCGCGTGCTGCGCCGCGAAGAAGCGGCGGAAACCGTGCGCCGCGTGCTGATCTACAACAAGCCCGATGGTGAGATCTGCACCCGCGACGACCCGGAAAAGCGCCCAACCGTTTTCGACCGTTTGCCGCGTCCGAAAGAAGGCCGCTGGATCAATATCGGCCGCCTCGACATCAATACCACCGGTCTGCTGATGTTCACCACCGACGGTGAACTGGCCAACCGCCTGATGCACCCGTCCTATCAGATGGACCGTGAGTACGCGGTGCGCGTACGTGGCGAAGTCGACGAGGAGATGATCGAACGCCTCAAGGCCGGCGTGATGCTCGAAGACGGCCCGGCGAAGTTCACCGACATCAAGGAAGCACCTGGCGGTGAGGGCTTCAACCACTGGTACCACTGCGTGGTCATGGAGGGTCGTAACCGCGAAGTGCGCCGCCTCTGGGAGTCCCAGGGACTGGTGGTCAGCCGTCTGAAGCGCGTGCGCTTCGGCCCGGTGTTCATGACTTCCGACCTGCCAATGGGCCGCTGGCGCGAAATGGGCCAGCGCGAAGTCGACATCCTCAGCGAGGAGGTCGGCCTCAAGCCAGTGGCTCTGCCGGAAATGAAGGAAAAGACTCGCGAGAAGCTCGATCGTCTGCAGCGTAAGGCCGCCAAACCCATTGGCCGAGGTGAGCGTCCGGCGCGTACCCTGCGCCCTGGCGCTCCAGCTCCCGCTCAGGGAACCGGCAGTGGTCGTGGCGCGCGTGACGAGCAGGGCGAACGCCCGACGCGTGCACCTCGCGCACCGCGCGGAGAGGGCCGCAGCGAGCCCTCGCGCGGCACGCCAGTGGCCGAGCGCCCACGTGACGTCGGCAAGAAACCCGGCAAACCGCGTGGCGAGCGTGCCGAATCCGGCGAACGCGCACCGCGCAAGCCGGCAGGTGCCGACAAGGGCCGCGGTCGCCCGGCAGGCGAAGGTCAGCGTCCGGGGTTCGGTCGTGGTAGCCGCAAGCCGCAGTGACTGGTCGTAAGGCAGCGCGTAGCGGCTGCCAGCGGCCATGAAAAAGGGCCCCCTCCGTCAGGAGTGGGGCCCTTTTGATTTTCCGGTCTGGCGAAGCTTCTATTGGTCGATCAACCGGCCATGGCCATGCAGTTGCGGCCATTGCGTTTGGCGCTGTACAGCGCCTTGTCCGCGCGGTTAAGCAGGCTTTCGATCGACTCGCCCGGCTCCAGAGCCGCGCAGCCGAGGCTGACCGACAGCTCGATGGGCTTGCCCTGAGCCACGCACTGCAGGTCGAGAACTGCCTGGCGCAGGCGCTCGCCGACCAGTGCGGCTCCCTCGCGCGGTGTGCCGGACAGCAGCACCAGGAACTCCTCACCGCCGTAGCGGAACACCATGTCGATATTGCGCAACTGGTCCTTGAGGGTCGTGGCGACGGCTTTCAACACTTCGTCGCCTGCACTGTGACCATGTTCATCGTTGATGCGCTTGAAGTGGTCGATATCCAGCATCAGCAGCGACAGCGGCTGAGCGTTACGGCGTGCCAGTTCGATTTCCCGGCCCAGTACCTGATCCATGGCAATGCGGTTGCCGGTGTTGGTCAGCGGGTCACGCAGCGCACTCTGGATGGCAACGCGATAGAGCAGGGCGTTGCGCAGAGGGAACAGCAGGCTGGCCAGTAACGACTCCAGTTGCGTCAGCTCCTGATCGGAGAAACGCTGGCGGCGGCGAAAGGTCAGTTCGCCCAAATACTCGCTCTCGTGGCTGAGGCGGTAGGTGGCCGAATGATTGGCCTGCTGGCCCATCTCCAGACGCAGATCGCTGCTCGAGTGCTGGTAGCCCAGTGCGTCGACCGGCACCAGATGCTGCAGCTCGCGGAAGAACATGCCGAGAATGCGTTCGGCATCCAGGCTGGTCTGCAGTTGCAGGCCGAGGCGCTGGCGCAACTGCGCGAGGCTGATCGGGCGAGCCTCATTCTTACGAGTCGAGAAGCCGAGGCGCTGCAGCTTGGCAGCGTCGAAATCGATCGTGTTTTTCTGGCTGGGTGGAACCATTTTGGTGAACCTCTGGCGCTTCGTTACGGCTTGTGAGCAATAGAGCGAATTTCGTGCCAGTCTTTTTGGGCCGTATAAAAGCCTTAAGGTTCAACAGGTTGGCTGCCGGGGAGGGAGGCGCATGGCCATTAGTGGCAATGCGCCGTCAGAAGGACGGCAATCATTTGCCGGTTCGGGCGTTGCCGCGACAATTTACTGTCACGGCACGTCGGCCGCGCGATGGCGAGGGCTGGGGTGGGCGATCCCGATGATGACCGGGTCGCCCGGCGTACCTATTGGGCGTCGAAGGCCTGGCCATTGATGCCCTGGCTGTCGGGGCCCATCAGGTACAGGTAGACCGGCATGATGGCCTCGGGCAGCGGTTTGCTTTCCGGGTTCTCGCCTGGGTAAGCCTGGGCGCGCATGTCGGTGCGGGTGCCGCCCGGGTTGACGCTGTTGGCGCGAATCGCCGTGATGCCGTCGACTTCGTCGGCCATCACCTGCATCAGCCCTTCAGTGGCGAATTTGGATACCGCATAGGCGCCCCAGTAAGCCCGGCCCTTGCGCCCTACGCTGCTCGAGGTGAATACCACCGAGGCATCGGCCGACAGCTTGAGCAGCGGCAGCAGCGTGCTGGTCAGCATGAACATCGCGTTGACGTTGACCTGCATGACGCGCATGAAATTCTCGCCGGACAACTGCTCCAGCGGCGTGCGCGGGCCGATGATCGAGGCGTTGTGTAGCAGGCCATCGAGCTTGCCGAATTGCTTTTCGATCATCGCAGCCAGTTCGTTGTACTGATGCGGTAGGGCACTTTCCAGATCGAACGGAATGACCACCGGTTGCGGATGGCCAGCGTGCTCGATGGCGTCGTAGGTGCGCGCCAGGTTGTCTTCGCTCTTGCCGAGCAGCAGCACGGTGGCGCCATGGGCCGCATAGGCACGGGCCGCAGCTGCGCCAATGCCACGTCCCGCTCCGGTGACCAGAATCACACGATCCTTGAGCAGGTCGGGGCGGGCGCTGTAATCGAACATGGGAATTTCTCTAGCTAATGAATCAGGAAAAGGCCGGATCAATCGTGAGGCCACGACAGACCGCTGCCAGTTTGTGTCCATCTGGATCACGGACATAGGCGCCGAAGAAGTCGGGGCCATAGTGGGGGCGCAGGCCTGGCGGGCCTTCGCAATGGCCGCCGTTGGCGAGCGCTGCGTGGTGAAAGTCTCGTACGGCCTGCCAGCTATTGGCCTTGAAGGCGATCATGCTGCCGTTGCCTGAGCTGGGTGCTTCACCGTTGAAGGGCTTGCAGAGCCAGATGGCAAGCTCCTCACGGCCATTATCGAGATAGGTGCCCCAGCCCAGAAAATCCTCCCAGCCTTCCTCGTTCGGCGTGCAGCGCTGCAGGCCTAGAGGTGCAAGGGTTGCATCGTAAAAGATGGCCGCTCGCTGCAGGTCACTGCAGCCCAGGGTGATGTAACTGAACATGGGCAAGCCTCAGCAACTGCACAGCGCCTGATCGAGTACCTTGCGCAGTTCCAGTGGGTGATCGACCACCACGTCGGCGCCCCAGTGGCGCGGGTTGTCGTCGGGGTGGATGTAGCCGTAGGTCACCGCTGCGGTCTTGGTACCGGCGTCGCGACCGGACTCGATATCGCGCAGGTCGTCGCCGACGAACAGCACGCTGGCCGGATCCAGCTTGAGGGTCGAGCAGGCGAGGATCATCGGCTCGGGGTCCGGTTTGCTGCGGGTCACGTGATCAGGGCAGATGAGGATGGAGGAGCGTTCGGCCAGGCCCAGGCGCTGCATGATCGGCTCGGCGAAGCGCAGTGGCTTGTTGGTCACCACGCCCCAGATCAGCTTGGCGCGTTCGATGTCTTCGAGCAGCGTCTCGATGCCGTCGTAGGGACGGGTCAACACGGCACAATGATCCTGATAGCGCTCCAGAAACTCCAGACGCAGGGTTTCGAAGCCATCGCTCATCGGGTCGATGTCGAAGGCATTTAGGATCATCGCCCGGGCGCCGCCGGAGACGTGATCGCGAATCAGCTTTTCATTCACCGGCGGCAGACCGCGCTCGGCACGCATGGCCTGGCAGATGGCGATGAAATCCGGCGCGCTGTCGAGCAACGTGCCATCCATGTCGAAAAGAACCGCGCGCAAGCGCATCAGGCCTCCTTGGGGATTCGAGTCTAGCGTTGGCATATCGGCCCGCAGGCTGGTGTTCGGCAGTGGGCTGGCAGTTGGTCGTCAACCAGCTGCAGCGTCTCATGTTGCCAGTTTCCAGCGTCTGATTGGGCCGTGGTAATGCTCTCACTGTATGTCACTTTGTCGCAGCGTGCAGTGAAGGGTTGGTACTTCAGCTCATCAAGCTGACCTGTGCGGCCACGATGCGCCAGTTGCCTGCCAGTTTCACCCAGCTCTGCTGCTGGCGCCCGATCCTGTCGCTGCCTTCCCGGGTGAACTCGGTGCTGCACACCGCAAAGCTGTCACCGTAGGTGGTGATGACCGTGTTCCTCAGTTCGCGGTACAGCCCTGTCGCTGGCCGCGCAGCGCGAAACGCGCGGATTTCGCCGATGCCGTAGAGGTTTTCTCCGGCGCCCAGGCGTACCGTGCGTTCGTCGTGCCAGAACAGCTCGTCCAGCACGTCGATATCGTTGCCGGTCAGGGCTTTTTCGTAGCGCTGGAAGGCATGGGTGACCTCCGCCAGAACGTCCGGCAGATCTATCTGTTCAGTATTCATCGCGTCACTCCAGGTTGGCAGGTGCGGCGTGGGCGATGCCCATGCGCTCGAGCGCGCTGGCGGCGCGCAGGCAGGCTTGTTCGTTGAACGGCGCGGCGATCAGTTGCACGCCGATCGGCAGGCCACCCGCAGTGCGCAGCGGCACGCTGACCACCGGCAGGCCGAGGAAGGAGATCGGTTGAGCCAGCATGCCCATGCTCGCGCGGGTCGGCAGGTCGGTACCGTTGATGCGCAGGGTTTCCTGGCCGATGGGCGTCGCGCTGGTGGGCGTCGCTGGTGCGATCAACACATCCACGCCGGCGAACAGCGGCAGGACCTGCTGCTGGAAGTGACGGCGGAAGCGTTGCGCCTGCACGTACCAGGCAGCCGGGATCATCGCACCGGCAAGCAGGCGCTCGCGTGACAGCGGCTCGAAGGAATCCGGCGAGCTGCGCAGTGCCGGCAGGTAGCTGCTGCCGCCCTCCGATGCACTGATGATGAACGCGGCGGTACGCGCCAGTTCTGCCTCTGCCAGGATGACTTCTTCGCTGGCGTCGAGGGCCTTGGCCACCTGGGCCACGGCATCGCGAGCGCTGTCGTCGCACCATCGCTGGAAGTAACCGCCAAGCACGCCGAAGCGCAGCCCATCGAGGTCGCGCTCCAGCAGCGCCGTTACCGGCTGCCGATCCTGCGCGGCCTGAAAGCCGTCTTGCGGGTCATGGCCTTGCAGCACGTCATAAACCTCGGCGAGATCGCGGGTGCTGCGTGCCAGTGGGCCGATGTGGTCTAGGCTGCCCACGAACGGGTGTGAGCCGCTGCGCGACAAGCGGCCGAAGGTGGGCTTCAGCCCGAATATCCCGCACAGCGATGCCGGTACGCGGATGGAGCCGTTGGTGTCGCTACCCAGTGAGAAATTCACCAGTCCGGCCGCAACGGCGGCCGCCGAGCCCCCGGAAGAGCCGCCCGCGATGCGGGAGAGATCGTGGGGGTTGCGGGTTGCGCCGAAGTGGGTGTTTTCCGTGGTGAAGCCATAGGCGTAAGCATCCATGTTCAGCATGCCCGACAGCAGGCCGCCGCTGGCTGCCAACTGGCGTACCGCCCAGGCGTCGACAGTTGCTGCTGGGCGGTTCTGGAACATGCGCGCTCCGGCCAGGGTCGGGAAGCCCGCGACATCGAACAGGTTCTTCACGGCGTAGGGCACGGCCGCCAGGGCGGGCAGGGGCGAGCCCTGGCGACGCAGGCGGTCGAGGTTGTCCGCTTCGTCTTTCATGCGCAGCTGGGTGATCTGCGTCCAGGCGTTGATCGCCGGGTCGTGCCGCTCGATGGCTTGCAGGCTGTGCTCGGCTATTTCACGTGCACTGAGCTCGCCGGATGCCAGGGCAGCGCGCAGCTGGGCAATCGATAAGAGTGCTGGATTCATGCTTTGTAGACTCCCGCGACTTCCAGTCGGTCGTCGAGCGGGTAGTCCATCAGCGGCTTGGCCATTGCCGCGATGCGGCTGAACTGGGTGAGCAATTCCTGGCGGCGCGCATCGTCCAGTTGCAGGGCCAGAACCTCTTCCATCTGCGTGACGTACGCTGCCCAGTCGGGCGTGGTCTGTGTCATGGTGATCTCCTCTCGGAGGCAGCGGCACAGCCTCCTGGCGCGGGTTGACGGGTTTCTGCGCTGCGACTTCAAGCAGGCAGGTGACTTCCTATATCATCGGCTGAATGAAACGAAAGTTACAAGGCGCCACCATGAATCAACTCGATGAACGTCTGCGCAGTCATTACTCGCAGCTCGCGCCTCAGGAGCAGCGGATCGCCGACTTCGTGCTCGACCATTACGACGATCTGGTCAGCTACAACAGTGCCGAACTGGCCCGGCTGGCTGGCGTCTCCAAGGCGACCGTAAGCCGCCTGTTCAAGCGCCTGGGCTATGAAAAATACAAGGACATGCGCGAGGAGCAGCGTACCCTGCGCCAGAGTGGCATGCCGGTCGCAGACAGCCGCGACGCGGTGCAGGGCAACACCTTGCTGGCTCGTCATTACAAGCAGGAGATGGCCAATCTCACCCAGTGGGTGAACGGCATCGATGCTGGCCAGTTCACCGAAGTGGTGCAGGCACTGGGTAGCAGCAGGCGAGTCTTCGTCATCGGCATGCGTAATGCCTTTCCCGTGGCGTTGCACCTGCGCCAGCAACTGCTGCAAATCCGTAGTGGCGTTCAGGTGCTGCCCCAGCCCGGGCAGACGCTGTCTGAGGAGCTGGTGGATCTGACTGGCGAGGACATGGTGGTGGTGCTGGCGTTCCGGCGTCGGCCGCGGATCATCCGCCCGCTTCTACAGGCCTTGCAGTTGCAGCAGGTTCCGACGCTGGTTATCTGCGAGCCCCAGGCCCAGGCAATCATCGAACTGGCCAGGTGGCAGTTGTGTACGCCGCTGGACAGCGTGTCGGCCTTCGACAGCTACGCGGGCGCCAACAGCCTGATCAACCTGCTGGTCAATGCCGTGCTGCACGAGCAGTTGACCGGAGGGCGGCAGCGAATTCATCAGATCGCCACGTTGTATGGACAACTCGACGAGCTGGAACAACGGTAGTGCACCTCAGTGGTGCATGAATTGAAGTGGGCGCCGTTTTGGCGCCCTTTTTTGTGGCGCGATTCTGGAAAAACGACCGCTCCGTGGCGGCACCAGAGCGGCCTGGATGATCGCTGGTTGCCTTGGAGGGCCCGCTATCCGGAGGTTTTTCTGTATCGATGAGGGTGATCGCAGAAAAAATCGATGGCATGAAAGGCTGTGGCACGTTGGTTGCAAAATCCTTGATAACGAATCTTTCGTTTCATGGCTGACGATAACGGGGTGACGAAAATGAAGAAAGGATTGATCGCAATACTGGCTGCCGGTCTGTTGCTGACCCAGGCCACGACCGCCCTGGCGGACCAATTGCAGGACATCGAGAAACGCGGCGTGATCCGTATCGCCGTGCCGCAGGATTTTCCACCCTTCGGCTCCGTGGGCACCGATCTGCAGCCCCAGGGCTATGACATCGACATGGCCAAGTACCTGGCCAAGGAGATGAAACTTAAGTTGCAACTGGTTCCCGTCACCAGCGCCAACCGTGTTCCGTATCTGCAGACCGACAAGGTCGATCTGGTCATCTCCAGCCTCGGCAAGAACGCCGAGCGCGAACAGGTGATCGATTTCAGTGCTGCTTATGCGCCGTTCTTTCTCGGTGTATTCGGCGCCAAGGACAAGGCCCTGCAGAACGCCGAGGAGCTCGCAGGCAAATCGATCGGCGTCACCCGTGGCGCCGTCGAAGACATGGTGCTGACCGAGGTGGCGCCGAGCGGTGCACAGGTCAAACGCTACGAGGACAACAACACGACCTTGTCCGCGTATCTGTCCGGGCAGGTCGAGTTCGTTGCCACCGGCAACCTGGTGGTCGCGGCCATCGAGCGGCAGAACGCCGATCGGGCACCCGTCGCCAAGTTCATGCTCAAGGATTCGCCTTGCTACATCGGCCTGCGCAAAGGCGAAGCCGCGCTGAAGGCCAAGGTCGATGCGCTGATCGATCAGGCCAAGGCCGATGGCACGCTCAACGGTCTGTCGGAACAGTGGCTGAAGGCGCCGCTGCCGGCGAACCTGGGCGCATAAGGATTTCGCGATGATGGCGCAGCTGAATTTTTCCGCCCTGTGGCCCTACTGGCCGGAGTTGCTTTCCGGCCTCTGGGTAACCATCCAGCTCACGGTGATGGCGACCGTGGGCGGCGTGGCCCTGGGCATTCTGGGTGCTGCACTGCGCAGCGGCCGCCCGACCATTCTCAGCCGCCTGTGGGGCGTCTATGTCGAACTGATCCGCAACACGCCCTTCGTGGTGCAACTGTTCTTCATCGTTTTCGGCTTGCCGAATCTTGGCTTGAAACTGACGGCGGGAGAGGCTGCGCTGCTGGCCATGCTGATCAATCTGGGGGCCTACAGCACCGAGATCATCCGTGCCGGCATTCAGGTCACGCCGCGGGGGCAATGGGAGGCGGGGCGCGTGCTGGGCCTGAGTCGCACGCAAACCTTCATTCAGGTGGTCTTGCCGCCGTCCCTGAAGCGCATTTATCCGGCGCTGGTCAGCCAGTGCATCATCGTCATGCTCGGCTCGTCGGTGGTTTCCCAGGTGTCCCATGAGGAGCTGACCTTCGCCGCCAACCTGATCCAGTCACGTACCTTTCTGAGCTTCGAGGTCTATCTGGTGACCACGCTGATGTACCTGGCACTGTCCATCGCCATGCGTCAGCTGTTGCTGGCTGCCGGCCGCAAATGGTTTGGAGATCAGCCATGATGACCACCTTCACCGACTGGGACATCCTGCGCAATCTGCTCCTGGCTGCGCGCTGGACCGTTCTGCTGTCTCTCACGGCATTCATCGGCGGCACCCTGGTGGCCATTCCGCTGGTCATGGCGCGCTTGTCCAAGCGGGTCTGGCCACACTGGCTGATTCGCGGCTACACCGAGCTGTTCCAGGGGACGCCACTGCTGATGCAGCTGTTCCTGGCGTTCTTCGGCGTGGCGCTGTTGGGGATAGATGTATCGCCCTGGACGGCTGCCTCGCTGGCGCTGACGTTCTATACCAGTGCGTTCCTGGTGGACATCTGGCACGGCAGCATCCGTGCGCTGCCCAAGGGCCAGTGGGAAGCATGCCGCTGTTTGGGGCTGGATTTCGGTCAGACGCTGTTTCGCGTCATCCTGCCCCAGGCGCTGCGCATCGGTATTGCACCGACCGTTGGCTTCGCCGTGCAGGTCGTGAAGGGCACGGCTCTGGCGTCGATCATCGGTTTCGTCGAGCTGACCAAGGCCGGCACCATTCTCAACAACGTCACCTACGAGCCTTTCAAGGTGTTCGGTCTGGTGGCGCTGGGCTACTTCCTCATGTGTTATCCGCTGTCGCGTTACAGCCAGTATCTGGAGAAGAAATTCAATGCCGCTCATCACCATTGATCAGGTACAGAAGTACTACGGCGACAACCACGTACTCAAAGGGGTCGACCTCGATATCGAGGTCGGTGAGGTGGTGTCGATCATTGGCCGCAGCGGCTCGGGGAAAAGCACCTTGCTGCGCTGCATCAACGGCCTCGAAGGTTATCAGGATGGCAGCATCAAGCTCGGCGGCATGACCGTCACCGACCGTGACTCCCAGGCGCGGGAGATCAGCCGCTCGGTCGGCATGGTGTTCCAGAACTTCAACCTGTTTCCGCACATGACCGCCCGTGAGAACGTCATGCTGGCACCACGTCGGGTGCTGAAGAAGAGCGATGCCGAGTGCCGCGAGCTGGCCGCGCAGATGCTGGAAAAGGTCGGCCTGGGCGATCGCATGGACTATTACCCGGCCAACCTCTCCGGCGGCCAGCAGCAGCGGGTCGCCATCGCCCGTGCGCTGGCCATGTCGCCCAAGGTGCTGCTGTGCGACGAGATCACTTCGGCCCTCGATCCCGAGCTGGTCGGCGAAGTGCTCAAGGTGCTGGAGCAACTGGCGAAGGAAGGCATGACGCTGATTCTGGTCACCCACGAAATGAACTTCGCCCAGGAAGTTGGCGACCGCGTGGTGTTCATGCACCAGGGGCGCGTGTGGGAGCAGGGCCCCAGCCGCGAGCTGTTCGCCAATCCGCAGAGCGCCGAACTCAAGCAATTCATTTCGTCCGTGCGTGGACTGAACTGAGCGTCTTTAGAACGAGAAATCCCAGATGAACACGACTTTCCTGCCAGTGAATCCGCCCCAGCGTCTGTTGATGGGGCCGGGCCCGATCAATGCCGATCCCCGTGTGCTGCGCGCCATGTCCAGCCAACTGATCGGCCAGTACGACCCGGCCATGACCCACTACATGAACGAGGTGATGGCGCTGTACCGCGGCGTCTTTCGTACTGCCAACGCTGCAACCCTGGTGATCGACGGCACCTCGCGGGCCGGCATCGAGGCCATTCTGGTCTCGGCGATTCGCCCTGGCGACAAGGTGCTGGTGCCGGTGTTCGGCCGTTTCGGCCATCTGCTCTGCGAAATCGCCCGGCGTTGCCGTGCCGACGTTCACACCATCGAGGTGCCCTGGGGTGAAGTGTTCACCCCGCAGCAGATCGAGGATGCCATCAGGCAGGTGAAGCCACGGCTGCTGCTGACCGTGCAGGGCGATACGTCGACCACCATGTTGCAGCCACTGGCCGAGCTGGGCGACATCTGCCGGCGCCATGGCGTGCTGTTCTATACCGATGCCACCGCGTCGTTGGGCGGCAACCTGCTGGAAACCGATGCCTGGGGGCTGGATGCGGTGTCCGCCGGTCTGCAGAAGTGCCTGGGTGGGCCATCCGGCACCGCGCCGATCACCCTCAGTGCGAGCATGGTGGCGGTGATTCGTCGCCGCGCCTGCGTGGAGGCCGGCATCCGTACCGCTGCCCATCAGGACGGCGACGACGAGATGATCTACTCCAACTATTTCGACCTTGGCATGATCCTCGATTACTGGGGCCCCGAGCGCCTCAATCATCACACCGAAGCCACGTCGGCGCTGTTCGCTGCCCGCGAGTGCGCACGGGTGATTGGCGAGGAAGGCCTGGACGAGGGGATCGCCCGTCACAAGCTGCATGGCGATGCTCTGCTCAAGGGCATCCAGGGCATGGGTCTGGAAACCTTCGGCAACCTCGAATACAAGATGAACAACGTCCTTGGCGTGGTGATTCCCGAGGCGGTCAATGGCGACCAGGTGCGCAAGCTGATGCTCGAGGACTTCGGTATCGAGATCGGCACGTCGTTCGGGCCGCTGGCTGGCAAGGTCTGGCGTATCGGCACCATGGGCTACAACGCCCGCAAGGACTGCGTGATGCAGACCCTCAGCGCTCTGGAGGCGGTACTCAATCGTCTCGGCCTGCGTACCACTCAGGGCGCCGCGATGCAGGCGGCCTGGGATCACTACAGCGAGCGTTGCTGATGAGCGCCATGGACAAGCTGGCGGCAGGCCGTGCGGGCGCGCGGATCATGGCGCGTTGCGACGAGCTGGCGGCGATCAGCGAGTCTGCCGATGGCCTGACCCGTGTGTACCTGTCGGCAGAACACCTGCGTGCCAATGCGCTGGTGGGCGAGTGGATGCAGGCGGCCGGCATGCGCGTCTGGCAGGACGCCGTTGGCAACATCTGCGGGCGTTACGAAGGCCAGCGTGCTGGCGCGCAGGCGCTGTTGCTCGGCTCGCACCTGGATACCGTGCGCAACGCCGGTCGTTATGACGGCATGCTCGGCGTGGTCGCCGCCATCGAGACCGTGCAGCACTTTCATGACCGCGGCATACGTTTGCCGCTGGCCATCGAGATCGTCGGTTTCGCCGACGAGGAGGGGACCCGCTTCGGCATCACCCTGCTGGGTAGTCGCGGTCTGACCGGTACCTGGCCGCAAGGCTGGGTCGAACAGGCCGATGCCAATGGCGTCAGTGTCGCCCAGGCGATGACCGCTGTCGGCCTGGATGCGGCGCAGGTCCCCAGTGCGGCTCGGAACGCGGATGACTTCGCCGCCTATCTGGAACTGCATATCGAGCAGGGCCCGTGCCTGGAGCGCGAAGAGCTGGCGCTTGGCGTGGTGACGGCCATCAATGGTGCGCGCCGGCTGAATTGCCGCTTCGTCGGTATGGCCGGGCATGCCGGTACCGTGCCGATGAGTCATCGCAAGGACGCCCTGGCTGCTGCGGCGCAGTGGATGGTCTACATCGAAGCGCAGACCGCGCAGCGCGATCCGCAGTTGGTGGCCACGGTGGGCAGCCTGCAGTGCCACCCTGGCGCGGTCAACGTGATTCCCGGTGAGGTCGCCCTGACCCTGGACGTGCGTGGTCCGGAGGATCAGGCATTGGCAGATTTGCTCGACGACCTGCTGAGCCAGGGGCAGGCGATTGCGCGGCAGCGCGGGCTGCAGTTCCATGCCAGCCAGTACTACGGCATACCGGCGACCCGTTGCGATGACGCCATGCAGGCTTCCCTGGCACAGGTGCTGACCCAGGTGCAGGGGCGCAGCCTGTCGCTGCCCAGTGGTGCAGGCCATGACGCGATCGCCATGGCCGAACGCTGGCCGGTCGGCATGCTGTTCGTGCGCTGTGCAGGAGGGGTCAGTCATCACCCGGCCGAGGCCGTCGAGGTGGACGACGTGGCGCTGGCGATTCAGGCCTGCGTGGACTGGGTTCAGGCGTTGGCGATAGAGCCGCCGTTGGCCCAGTCGGTGGAGTGAGCGCGGGGCGTTGAGATAGCCAGCGTACGGCCCGAGTGGGCGTGCGCTGGCTGACCCGGCAGGATCAATCTGCCTTGCTGGTGTGCACCATGTAGTTGACGTCCACGTCGTTGACCAGCTTGTAGTGCTTGGTCAGCGGGTTGTAGGTCAGGCCGATGATGTCCTTGACCTGCAGGCCGGCGTCGCGGCTCCAGGCGCCCAGTTCCGATGGGCGGATGAATTTCTTGAAGTCATGGGTGCCGCGCGGCAGCAGGCGCAAGATGTATTCGGCGCCAATCACCGCGAACAGGTAGGCCTTGGGATTGCGGTTGATGGTGGAGAAGAACACCTGGCCGCCGGGCTTGACCAGCTTGTGGCAGGCGCGAATCACCGACGACGGGTCGGGCACGTGCTCGAGCATTTCCAGGCAGGTGACCACGTCGAACTGGCCGGGCATCTCTTCTGCCATGGCTTCGGCGGTGATCTGCCGGTAATCGACTTCAACGCCCGATTCCAGCTGATGCAAGCGGGCCACAGCCAGCGGCGCTTCGCCCATGTCGATGCCGGTCACCGTGGCACCACGTTGAGCCATGGCTTCACTGAGAATGCCGCCACCGCAGCCAACGTCGAGTACCTTCTTGCCCGCCATCCCGGCGCGTTCGTCAATCCAGTTGACCCGCAGCGGGTTGATCTCGTGCAAGGGCTTGAACTCGCTTTCCTTGTCCCACCAGCGATGGGCGAGGGCTTCGAATTTGGCGATTTCGGCTTGGTCGACGTTGCTCATGGTTTTCCCTGAATAAAGCGAATGCGTATGACATGACGCGCAGTGCGTGCATGTTGCCAGCTTTGCTCGGCGCGCGGCTGGCCTCTGATGTGTGACAGTTTGCCGTAGTTTGCGCTCAATGGGTCGGACGCCCGGCTATCGGACACCCTAAAAATTACCGGCGTTGTCATCACTGCGTTAAAAACGGGCTCGAGCTGACTGCCTCGGCAAGGTTCTTAGCGGTGTCCGATTTTTGCGCCCCACTGTCGCGTGGTCGCGATGATGCGTTCCTCGTCGAGGCGCGTCAGTCTGCGGTCTTCGAGCAGTGGCTTGCCAGCGACCCAGAGGTGCTCGACGCAGTCTCGGGAGGTGGCGTAGATCAACTGCGAAACGGGGTCGTAGACCGGTTGCTGGGCCAGGCCGCGCAAGTCGAAGGCGACGATGTCGGCGGCCTTGCCGAGCTCCAGTGAGCCAATCTCGCCGTCGAGGCCCAGGGCGCGGGCGCCATTGAGGGTCGCCATGCGCAGCGCGCGGTGTGCGTCCAGGGCGCTGGCCGAGCCGGCTACGGCCTTGGCCAGCAGCGCGGCGGTGCGGGTCTCGCCGAGCAGGTCGAGGTCATTGTTGCTGGCGGCACCGTCGGTACCGATGGCGACATTGACGCCGGCCTGCCAGAGTTTCTCGACCGGGCAGAAGCCGCTGGCCAGCTTGAGGTTGGACTCCGGGCAGTGGATCACGCTGCTGTTGGTGGTGACCAGCAGGGCTATATCGTCATCATCGATCTGGGTCATGTGCACGGCCTGGAAGCGCGGGCCGAGCAGGCCGAGGCGGTGCAGGCGGGCCAGCGGGCGTTCGCCATGCTGTTCGAGGCTCTGCTGCACTTCGAAGGCGGTTTCGTGCACGTGCATATGAATGCCGGCGTCCAGCTCTTCGGCGAGGATGCGCAGTTTTTCGAGGTTCGCGTCACCGACGGTGTAGGGCGCGTGAGGGCCGAAGGCGACGCTCAGGCGCGAGTGGTGTCGCATTTCGTCGAACAGCGTCACGCCCTTGCGCAGCGCCTCGTCCGCGTCACGGGCGCCGGGGATGGCGAAATCCAGCACCGGAATGCTGATCTGCGCGCGCATGCCGCTGGCGTGCACCCGCTCGCAGGCCATTTCGGGGAAGAAGTACATGTCGGCGAAACAGCTGATACCGCTCTTTATCTGCTCGGCAATGGCCAGTTCGGTGCCGTCCTGAACGAACCGCTCATCGACCCACTTGGCTTCTGCCGGCCAGATGTGCTTTTCCAGCCAGGTCATCAGTGGCAGGTCGTCGGCCAGACCGCGGAACAGCGTCATTGCCGCGTGACCGTGGGCGTTGATCAGGCCCGGTGTCAGCAGGCGCCCAGGCAGCTCGCGGATCTGCGTGGCGCCGCGCCGCAAGGCATCAGCGCGTGGTGCGATAAGGGCGATCTTGCCATCGCGGATGCCCAGGCCGTGATCGTGCAGCACCACGCCTGCGGGCTCGACCGGCACCAGCCAGGTGGGCAGCAGTAAAAGGTCGAGCGGAGCGTCTGCCATGGGTGGGTTCCGTCGTTGAAAACGCCGAGTCTATAGAGGAATGCCGTGATCTTGAAAGTGCGTAGCGTCGCGCAGCGCCGTGCGCGAGGTGCGGCTGCCGGTTCGCGCGGCGTATACTGGCCGGCTTTCGAGGATGGAGTGGGTAATGCGCGAGCGTTTGCTGGCTGCCGAGCAGGTCGTGGGCTTTGTCTGGCGCGAGGGTGCCCTGCATGTGCTCGATCAACGCCGCCTGCCCGGTGAGCAGGTCTGGCATGCCTGTCATTCGGTGTCTGCCGTTGTGGAAATGCTTGCTGGCGGTGCGCTGCAGGGGGCTGCCGCCAGGGTCATCTGCGGTGCTTACGCCCTGGTGCTCGGGGCGCGCCAGCGTGCCGACGAGGGTGGCGACTGGTATGCCGGGTTGCAGGTGGATGCCAGTCGGCTCGCCGAGGCAGGCCTCCATGCCCTCGAATGCGAGCGTTTGCTGCTGCGGATGCACGAGCGGCTGGCGCGCTCGCGGCCTGGCGCGCAGCCGCTGGAGGTGATGGAGGACGAAGCCCACGGCATTCATCAGCGTGATCGCGAGGCCAGCCTGGTCATGGCACAGCTGGGGGTGGAACTGATTCGCGGTTTTCAGGGCAACTCGCAGAATCTGCTCAGCATCGGCTGCGCCGGAGCGCTGACCAGTGGTGGTTTTGGCACGGCGCTGGCGGTGATCCGCGCTGCTCGGCTCGAGGGGCTGCTGGAGCGCTGCTATCTGGGCGAAAGCCGCCCGTTGCTGCAGGGTGCTCGGCTGGCGGCCTGGGAGCTGCGTGAAGAGGGCATCGCCGTGGCGCTCAGCGCGGATGCTGCGCTGGCTCACCTGATGAAGGACCGTGGCATCACCTGGGCCATCGTCGGCGCCGAGCGAATCGCTGCCAACGGAGACGTGCTTGGCCTGATCGGCACCTATCAGCTGGCGGTCGCCGCCATGCACCATGGCGTACGGCTGATGGTGGTGGCGCCGAGCGCCGTCATCGACCTGCAGGCCGAGAGCGGCGAGGAATGTTTTCACGAGCTCGGTCATGCGCCGTTGGCCTATCCGCAGAGCGAGCGGGTGGCCGGTGTGGACGAGATCGAGCCGCAGTTCGACGTGACACCCGCCGATCTGGTGGATTTTGTGGTCACCGAGAAGGGCGTGATCGAACGCCCGGACGCTGCCAAGATCGCCCAGTTGATGTCGCGCAAGCGGCTGCACTGAGCCCCTGGCTTCATGAGCCTTCAGGGATAGGTGCGGGGCACGCTTTGTGGTAAGCTCCGGCAGTTTTCAGGGGCGCCGTCAGCGGTCGCCATTACTGCTCGAATGCATGGCATAACGTATTGATTTGTCGTGAGTCGTCGCTGGCCTGATGCCATTGCGACGCGCTTCGCCAGGTTCCCAATGAACGCGGCGGAGTTTCACCAGAAAAAAGGAATCAGGCTACTCATGGGCGAACTGGCCAAAGAAATCCTCCCGGTCAACATCGAAGACGAACTGAAACAGTCCTACCTCGACTACGCCATGAGCGTGATCGTCGGGCGTGCCTTGCCGGATGCGCGCGATGGTCTCAAGCCCGTGCACCGTCGGGTGCTGTTCGCCATGAGCGAGCTGGGCAACGACTGGAACAAGGCGTACAAGAAATCCGCCCGTGTGGTCGGTGACGTGATCGGTAAATATCACCCGCACGGTGATACCGCCGTTTACGACACCATCGTGCGTATGGCTCAGCCGTTCTCGCTGCGTTACCTGCTGGTCGATGGCCAGGGCAACTTCGGTTCGGTGGACGGCGACAACGCCGCAGCCATGCGATACACCGAAGTGCGCATGACCAAGCTGGCCCACGAGTTGCTGGCAGACCTGCACAAGGAAACCGTCGACTGGGTACCCAACTACGACGGTACCGAGCAGATCCCGGCGGTCATGCCGACCAAGATCCCCAACCTGCTGGTCAACGGTTCCAGCGGTATCGCCGTGGGCATGGCGACCAACATTCCGCCGCACAATCTGAGCGAAGTCATCGACGGCTGTCTGGCCCTGATCGACAACCCGGAGCTGACGGTCGATGACCTGATGCAGTACATCCCGGGGCCGGATTTCCCGACCGCAGGCATCATCAATGGCCGCGCCGGTATCGTTGAAGCATATCGCACCGGTCGTGGACGGATTTACATCCGTGCCCGCGCCGAGGTCGAAGACATCGACAAGGTTGGCGGTCGCCAGCAGATCGTCGTTACCGAGCTGCCTTACCAACTGAACAAGGCGCGCCTGATCGAGAAGATCGCCGAGCTGGTCAAGGAGAAGAAGCTCGAAGGCATCACCGAGCTGCGCGACGAGTCCGACAAGGACGGTATGCGCGTGGTCATCGAGCTGCGTCGCGGCGAAGTGCCCGAGGTGATCCTCAACAACCTCTATGCCCAGACCCAGATGCAGAGCGTCTTCGGCATCAACGTCGTAGCCCTGATCGACGGTCAGCCGAAGATTCTCAACCTCAAGGACATGCTCGACGCGTTCGTCCTGCACCGTCGTGAGGTGGTGACCCGGCGTACCGTGTTCGAACTGCGCAAGGCCCGTGAGCGCGGTCACATCCTCGAAGGCCAGGCCGTTGCGCTGTCCAACATCGACCCGGTCATCGCCCTGATCAAAGCCTCGCCCACGCCTTCCGAGGCCAAGGAAGCGCTGATCACCACCGCGTGGGAATCCACCGCCGTGGAAGCCATGGTCGAGCGCGCAGGTGCCGATTCGTGCCGCCCTGAGAACCTCGATCCGCAGTTCGGTCTGCGTGATGGCAAGTACTACCTGTCGCCGGAACAGGCCCAGGCGATCCTGGATCTGCGCCTGCACCGCCTGACCGGCCTCGAGCACGAGAAGCTGCTGGCCGAGTACCAGGAAATCCTCACCCAGATCGGCGAGCTGATCCGCATCCTCACCAGCGCCGTGCGCCTGATGGAAGTGATTCGTGAGGAGCTGGAAGCGGTCAAGGCCGAGTTCGGTGACAAGCGCCGTACCGAGATCCTCGATTCCCGTCTGGACCTGACCCTCGGCGACATGATCCCCGAAGAAGAACGCGTAGTGACCATTTCCCATGGTGGCTATGCCAAGACCCAGCCGTTGACCGCGTACCAGGCCCAGCGCCGCGGGGGCAAGGGCAAGTCGGCGACTGGCGTCAAGGATGAGGATTACATCGCTCACCTGCTGGTCGCCAACAGTCACGCCACGCTGCTGCTGTTTTCCAGCAAGGGCAAGGTGTACTGGCTCAAGACCTACGAAATTCCCGAAGCGTCCCGTGCTGCCCGTGGCCGTCCACTGGTCAACCTGCTGCCACTCGACGAGGGTGAGTACATCACCACCATGCTGCAGATCGACCTCGAAGCCCTGCAGCAGCAAGCCGGCGCCGACGACGTGGACGACAGCGACGATGCCGTGCTCGAAGGCGAGATCGTGGACGCCGAAGAAGTGGCTGAAGTCGCCGAGATCGAAGAAGTCGAAGGCGAGACCGCCGAGCTGGTGGCCGAACCGACCGGTGCCTACATCTTCATGGCCACCGCCTCCGGTACCGTGAAGAAAACCCCGCTGGTGCAATTCAGCCGTCCGCGCTCCAACGGCCTGATCGCGTTGAAGCTCAAGGAAGGTGACACCCTGATCGCCGCCGCCATCACCGACGGTGCCAAGGAAGTCATGCTGTTCTCCAGCTCCGGCAAGGTGATTCGTTTCGCTGAAAGCGTGGTGCGTGTCATGGGCCGTGGTGCCCGCGGTATTCGCGGCATGCGTATCAGCAAGGAACAGCGCCTGATCTCCATGCTGATCCCCGAGTCCGGTGCGCAGATTCTCACTGCTTCCGAGCGCGGTTTCGGCAAGCGCACGGCGCTCTCCAAGTTCCCGCGCCGTGGTCGTGGCGGTCAGGGCGTGATCGGCATGATCACCAAAGAGCGTAACGGTGCGCTGATCGGTGCCATCCAGGTGCAGGACGGCGAGGAAATCATGCTGATTTCCGACCAGGGCACCCTGGTGCGTACCCGTGTCGACGAAGTTTCCAGTTCCGGCCGTAACACGCAGGGCGTGACCCTGATCAAGCTGGCCAAGGACGAGAAACTGGTTGGCCTGGAGCGTGTGCAGGAGCCATCCGAAGAGGACATCGAAGAGGCGCTGGACGAAGAGGGCAATCCGATCGTCGTCGCCGACCTCGACGAGGCCGTTGCTGGCGATGAGCCGGCAGCGGAAGGTGACGAGCATGGCGAAGAGCGCGACGCGTAAGCGCGCCGCTTTGTCTGCAGCACCCTGGTGCTGCAGGCAACATTTCGCCAGATAGATGTAGCGCTGTAACCAGACAGTCAAGCGAGAGTGAATTGTGAGCAAGCGAGCCTATAACTTCTGCGCCGGCCCGGCCGCGCTTCCCGAAGCCGTTCTGCAGCGTGCCCAGGCCGAACTTCTAGACTGGCAGGGTAAAGGCCTGTCCGTCATGGAAATGAGCCACCGCAGTGACGAATACACGGCCATCGCTGAAAAGGCCGAGCAGGATCTGCGCGATCTGCTGACCATTCCCTCCGACTACAAGGTGCTGTTCCTGCAAGGTGGGGCCAGCCAGCAATTCGCGGAAATACCGCTCAACCTGCTGCCTGAAGACGGTACTGCCGATTACATCGATACCGGCATCTGGTCGAAGAAGAGCATCGAGGAGGCCCGCCGCTACGGCAACGTCAACGTCGCCGCCAGCGCCAAGGCCTACGACTACTTCGCCATTCCCGGGCAGAACGAGTGGCAGCTGTCCAAGGATGCCGCCTACCTGCATTACGCCAGCAACGAAACCATCGGTGGCCTGCAGTTCGACTGGATCCCCGAGGCTGGCGACGTACCGCTGGTGGTCGACATGTCGTCCGATATCCTCTCGCGTGAAGTGGATATCTCCAAGTTCGGCCTGATCTATGCCGGCGCTCAGAAGAACATCGGCCCCAGCGGGCTGGTGGTCGCGATCATCCGTGAAGACCTGCTCGGCCGCGCGCGCAGCGCCTGCCCGACCATGCTCAATTACAAGATCGCTGCCGACAACGGCTCGATGTACAACACCCCGGCGACCTTCTCCTGGTACCTTTCGGGGCTGGTCTTCGAGTGGCTGAAAGAGCAGGGCGGTGTGGCCGCCATGGAGCAGCGCAACAAGGCCAAGAAGGAACTGCTGTACGGCGTGATCGACGCCAGCGAGTTCTACAGCAACCCGATCGCCAGCAATGCCCGTTCGTGGATGAACGTACCCTTCCGTCTGGCTGACGAGCGTCTCGACAAACCGTTCCTGGCGGGTGCCGATGCCCGTGGCCTGCTCAACCTCAAGGGCCATCGCTCGGTGGGTGGCATGCGTGCGTCCATCTACAACGCAGTGGGCCTGGATGCCGTGCAGGCCCTGGTCGCTTACATGGCGGAGTTCGAGAAGGAGCACGGCTGATGACTGCGGATGCGAACACCGATCAGGCGCTGCAGGCTCTGCGCCTGCGCATCGATAGCCTGGACGAGAAGATTCTCGAACTGATCAGCGACCGTGCACGCTGTGCCGAAGAAGTGGCGCGGGTCAAGATGGCCTCGCTGCCCGCTGGCGAGCAGCCGGTGTTCTACCGTCCCGAGCGTGAGGCTCAGGTGCTCAAACGGGTGATGGAGCGTAATCGCGGCCCGCTTGGCAATGAGGAAATGGCGCGGCTGTTCCGTGAAATCATGTCCTCCTGCCTGGCGCTGGAGAATCCGCTGAAGGTCGCCTATCTGGGCCCGGAAGGTACCTTCTCCCAGGCGGCGGCCATGAAGCATTTCGGTCATGCCGTGATCAGTCAGCCCATGGCGGCTATCGACGAGGTGTTCCGCGAAGTGGTGGCCGGCGCCGTCAACTTCGGTGTAGTGCCCGTGGAGAACTCCACCGAAGGTGCGGTCAACCACACCCTCGACAGCTTCCTCGAGCACGATCTGGTGATCTGCGGCGAAGTGGAACTGCGCATCCACCATCATCTGCTGGTCGGCGACGCCACCAAGACCGACCGGATTACCCGCATCTATTCCCATGCCCAGTCTCTGGCCCAGTGCCGCAAGTGGCTGGACGCCCATTACCCGAACGTCGAGCGCGTGGCGGTTTCCAGCAACGCCGATGCCGCCCGCCGGGTGAAGAGCGAATGGAACTCGGCGGCCATCGCCGGTGACATGGCCGCCAACCTGTACGACCTGACCCGGCTCGCCGAGAAGATCGAGGATCGCCCGGATAACTCCACGCGCTTCCTGATCATCGGCAACCAGGAAGTCCCGCCGACCGGCGACGACAAGACCTCGGTGATCGTCTCCATGCGCAACAAGCCAGGCGCGCTGCACGAGTTGCTGGTGCCGTTCCACCAGAACGGTATCGACCTGACGCGCATCGAAACCCGTCCGTCGCGCAGCGGCAAGTGGACCTACGCCTTCTTCATCGATTTCGTCGGTCACCACCGCGATCCGCTGATCAAGGACGTGCTGGAAAAAATCAATGGGGAAGCCGTGGCGCTCAAGGTGCTGGGCTCCTACCCGAAGGCGGTACTTTAAACAGCAGCTGCAAGCTGCGAGCCACGAGCTGCAAATGAGCGGCGTTATGGCTTCTAGCTTGCGGCGTATAGCTTGAGGCTTGCAGCTATGTCTTGTGATTTCATCGCCCTGGCCCAGCCAGGCGTGCAGAAACTTTCCCCCTACGTGCCAGGCAAGCCGGTCGACGAGTTGGCCCGCGAGCTGAACATGGATCCGGCCAGCATCGTCAAACTGGCCAGTAACGAGAATCCGCTCGGCCCGAGCCCCAAGGCGCTGGCGGCAATTCGTGCCGAGCTCGACGAGCTGACTCGCTACCCCGACGGCAACGGTTTCACCCTGAAAACCCTGCTGGCCGAGCGCTGCGGCGTTTCCACCGCTCAGGTCACCCTGGGCAATGGCTCCAACGACATTCTCGAGCTGGTCGCCCGCGCCTACCTGGCCCCAGGTCTGAATGCGGTGTTCAGCGAGCACGCGTTCGCCGTGTACCCGATCGCTACCCAGGCCGTTGGCGCGCAGGCCAAGGTCGTGCCGGCGGTCAACTTCGGTCACGACTTGCCGGCCATGCTGGCGGCCATCGATGCCGACACCCGTGTGGTATTCATCGCCAACCCCAACAACCCGACCGGCACCTGGTTCGACACCCAGGCACTGCGCGATTTCCTCGCGGGCGTGCCGGAAAACGTGCTGGTGGTGCTGGACGAGGCCTACATCGAATATGCCGACGGCGATGAGCTGCCGGATGGCCTGGACTTCCTCGCTGGGCACGCCAATCTGCTGGTCTCGCGCACCTTCTCCAAAGCCTACGGGTTGGCCTCGCTGCGCGTCGGCTACGGCCTCAGCTCGACTCAGGTCGCCGACGTGCTGAACCGTGTGCGTCAGCCGTTCAACGTCAACAGCTTCGCACTGGCCGCGGCCTGCGCGGCGTTCGACGATGCCGAGTATCTGGCCCGCAGCCGTGAAATCAACGCAGCTGGCATGTTGCAATTGCAGGAAGGTTGCCGCGAGTTGGGCCTGGGCTGGATTCCGTCCAAGGCCAATTTCCTGGCCATCGACTTTGCTCGTGATACCGCTGCGATCAACCAGGGGTTGTTGCGCGAGGGAGTGATCGTACGGCCAGTCGCCGGCTACGGCATGCCCAACCACCTGCGCGTTTCCATCGGCCTGCCGGCCGAGAACGCCCGCTTCCTGGAAGCGCTGCGCAAGGTGCTCAACGCGTGACCGAAGGCATGACACCGATAAACAAGCCTTTGGTCGAACGCCTGGTCGTGGTTGGCCTCGGGCTGATCGGCGGCTCTTTCGCCAAGGGCCTGCGTGCCCGTGGCGTGTGTCGCGAGGTCGTTGGCGTCGATCTGGATCCGCAGGCGCGCCGCATGGCCGTCGAGCTGGGGGTGGTGGACCGCTGCGAGGAGCAGTTGGCTGCCGCCTGTCAGGGCGCGGATGTGATCATGCTGGCGGTCCCTATCCTGGCCATGGAGCGTTTGCTCGGCGAGTTGGCCAGGCTGGATCTGGGCGATGCCGTGCTCACTGATGCGGGTAGCGCGAAAGGCAACGTGGTGCGCGCTGCGGATGCGGTCTTCGGTGGCGTGCCGGCGCGCTTCGTGCCGGGCCACCCGATTGCCGGCTCCGAGCAGAGCGGGGTGGAGGCGGCCAATGGCGAGCTGTTCAAGCGCCACAAGGTGATCCTCACGCCGCTGCCACAGACTGATGCGATTGCGCTGCAGCGCGTCGATCAACTGTGGCGCGAGCTGGGCGCCGACGTCGAGCACATGCAGGTCGAGCACCACGATCAGGTGCTCGCTGCCACCAGTCATTTGCCACATCTGCTGGCCTTTGGTCTGGTCGACTCGCTGGCCAAACGCAACGAGAATCTGGAAATTTTCCGCTATGCCGCTGGCGGCTTCCGCGATTTCACGAGAATCGCCGGCAGTGATCCGGTCATGTGGCACGACATCTTCCTCGCCAACCGCGAGGCGGTGCTGCGCACTCTGGATGTATTTCGCGACGACCTAGACGCCTTGCGCGATGCGGTCGACGCAGGGGACGGGCATCACCTGCTGGGCGTATTCACTCGCGCCCGCGTGGCCCGCGAACATTTCAGCAAAATACTGGCCCGTCGGGCCTATGTGGACGCTATGCACTCGAACGATCTGGTTTTCCTGGCTAATCCTGGTGGCAATGTCCGTGGGCGTATCCGCGTTCCAGGCGACAAGTCCATCTCCCACCGCTCGATCATGCTCGGCTCCCTGGCCGAAGGCACTACCGAGGTCGAAGGTTTTCTCGAGGGCGAAGACGCCCTGGCGACCCTGCAGGCTTTCCGCGACATGGGCGTGGTCATCGAAGGGCCGCACCATGGCCGCGTGACCGTGCATGGCGTTGGCCTGCACGGCCTGAAGCCGCCACCCGGTCCGCTCTACGTAGGCAATTCCGGCACTTCCATGCGCCTGTTGTCCGGCTTGCTGGCTGGCCAGCCCTTCGATGTGACCATGACCGGTGATGCATCGCTGTCCAAGCGCCCGATGAACCGCGTGGCCAATCCGCTGCGCGAAATGGGGGCCGTGGTCGAGACCGGCCCGGACGGTCGCCCACCGCTGACCATCCGTGGTGGCCAGAAGCTCAAGGCACTGACCTACACCTTGCCGATGGCCAGCGCCCAGGTTAAGTCCTGCCTGCTGCTGGCGGGTCTGTACGCCGAAGGCGTGACCACTGTTACCGAGCCGGCGCCGACCCGTGACCACACCGAGCGCATGCTGCGCGGCTTCGGTTATGCCGTCGAGTCCAACGGGCCGGTGGCTTCCCTGCAGGCCGGTGGCAAGTTGACGGCTACCCGCATCGAAGTGCCGGCGGACATTTCCTCGGCAGCGTTCTTTCTGGTGGCGGCTTCCATCGCCGAAGGCTCTGACCTGCTGCTCGAGCATGTCGGCATCAACCCGACGCGTATCGGCGTGATCGAGATTCTGCGCCTGATGGGCGGTGACATCACCCTGGAGAACCCGCGTGAAGTCGGGGGCGAGCCTGTGGCTGACCTGCGCGTGCGCGGCGCCAAGCTCAAGGGGATCGAAATTCCCGAAGCGCTGGTGCCCCTGGCCATCGACGAGTTCCCGGTACTGTTCATCGCTGCGGTCTGCGCCGAAGGTCGCACCGTACTGCGTGGCGCCGAAGAGCTGCGCGTGAAGGAGTCCGACCGTATCCAGGTGATGGCCGACGGCCTGACCAGTCTGGGCGTGAAGGTCGAGCCGACCGAAGACGGCATCATCATCGACGGTGGCCAGGCCATTGGCGGTGGCGAAGTGCACAGCCACGGCGACCACCGCATCGCCATGGCCTTCAGCGTCGCCTCGCTGCGTGCGACGGCGCCAATCCGCATCCATGACTGCGCCAACGTCGCCACCTCGTTTCCCAACTTCCTGGCTCTGGCCGAGCAGGTTGGCATTCGTGTGGCCGTGGAGGGTCAGCAATGAGCGTCAACGCGCCGGTCATTACCATCGACGGGCCGAGTGGCTCGGGCAAGGGCACGGTTGCCGGTCTGCTGGCCAGGCAGCTGGGCTGGAACCTGCTGGATTCCGGCGCGCTGTATCGTCTGCTGGCATTCTCCGCACGCAATCATGGCGTCGACCTGACCAACGAAGAGTCGCTGAAGCTGCTGGCCGCGCACCTCGACGTGCAGTTCCTCGCTGCCGGTGACGGCAAGCCACAGCGCATCATCCTCGAAGGCGAGGAGGTGACCGACGCCATCCGTAACGAGCAGATCGGTGCCGGTGCTTCTCAGGTCGCGGCACTGCCAGCGGTGCGTGATGCGCTGCTGCAGCGCCAACGCGCCTTCAACGAGGCGCCGGGCCTGGTGGCCGATGGTCGTGACATGGGCACCGTGGTGTTTCCAGAGGCCCCACTGAAGGTTTTCCTGACCGCCAGCGCCGAGGAACGTGCCAATCGACGTTACCTGCAGTTGAAGGCGAAGGGCGATGATGTTAATCTCGCGAGTCTTCTTGATGAGATTCGGGCACGCGATGAGCGTGATACCCAGCGTGCGGTGGCTCCGCTCAAGCCGGCAGCCGACGCGATCCAGCTGGATTCCACCGAATTGTCCATCGAGCAGGTGCTGGAAAGAATTCTGAGCGAAGTCGCCAATCGCGACCTCGCCGGTTGAAAAGAGCCATTTTCGGCTCGCAGGGGAGGCATACGGGGATACCAGTCCTAGTCCCGTAGGCCTTCTTTTATATGAATAAACCCGCATTGTCTGGAATGCGGAGCAGGGCGAATCCCCGCCCGATCCAACAGGAATCAACATGAGCGAAAGCTTTGCAGAACTTTTTGAAGAAAGCCTGAAAACCCTGGACATGCAGCCGGGTGCCATCATCACTGGCATCGTGGTCGACATCGACGGCGACTGGGTTACCGTTCACGCTGGCCTGAAGTCCGAGGGCGTCATCCCTCTGGAGCAGTTCTTCAACGAACAAGGCGAGCTGACCATCAAGGTCGGTGACGAAGTCCACGTTGCGCTGGACGCGGTTGAAGATGGCTTTGGTGAAACCAAGCTGTCCCGCGAAAAAGCCAAGCGCGCCGAGTGCTGGATCGTCCTGGAAGCAGCTTTCGCCGCTGAGGAAGTGGTCAAGGGCGTTATCAACGGTAAGGTTAAAGGCGGCTTCACTGTCGACGTTAACGGCATCCGTGCGTTCCTGCCAGGTTCCTTGGTCGATGTCCGTCCGGTGCGTGATACCACTCACCTGGAAGGCAAAGAGCTCGAATTCAAGGTCATCAAGCTCGACCAGAAGCGCAACAACGTTGTCGTTTCCCGTCGTAGCGTCCTGGAAGCCGAAAACTCCGCAGAGCGCGAAGCCCTGCTGGAATCGCTGCAGGAAGGCCAACAGGTCAAAGGTATCGTCAAGAACCTCACCGACTACGGCGCATTCGTGGATCTGGGTGGCGTCGATGGCCTGCTGCACATCACCGACATGGCCTGGAAGCGTATCAAGCACCCGTCCGAGATCGTCAACGTTGGCGACGAGATCGACGTCAAGGTTCTGAAGTACGATCGCGAGCGTAACCGTGTTTCCCTGGGCCTGAAGCAACTGGGCGAAGACCCATGGGTTGCTATCAAGGCGCGTTACCCGGAAAGCACCCGCGTTGTTGCGCGCGTGACCAACCTGACCGACTACGGCTGCTTCGCAGAGCTGGAAGAAGGCGTGGAAGGCCTGGTACACGTTTCCGAAATGGACTGGACCAACAAGAACATCCACCCGTCGAAAGTCGTTCAGGTTGGCGACGAAGTGGAAGTCATGGTTCTGGACATCGACGAAGAGCGTCGTCGTATCTCCCTGGGTATCAAGCAGTGCAAAACCAACCCATGGGAAGATTTCTCCGGTCAGTTCAACAAGGGTGACAAGATCTCCGGCACCATCAAGTCGATCACCGATTTCGGTATCTTCATTGGTCTGGACGGCGGCATCGACGGTCTGGTTCACCTGTCCGACATCTCCTGGAACGAAGTCGGCGAAGAAGCCGTACGTCGCTTCAAGAAGGGCGACGAACTGGAAACCGTCATCCTGTCGGTCGACCCAGAGCGTGAGCGCATCTCCCTGGGCATCAAGCAACTGGAAGAAGATCCGTTCTCCGACTACGTTGCAGTCAACGACAAAGGCACTATCGTTCGCGGTACTGTGAAAGAAGTTGACGCCAAGGGCGCGATCATCACCCTGGCCGACGGCATCGAAGCTACTCTGAAAGCCTCCGAAATCAGCCGTGACCGCGTTGAAGATGCGCGCAACGTTCTGAAAGAAGGCGAAGAAGTCGAGGCCAAGATCATCAGCGTGGATCGCAAGAGCCGCGTGATCAGCCTGTCCGTCAAGTCGAAAGACGTTGAAGACGAAAAAGAAGCAATCAAGGAAATGCGTAAGCAGGAAGTTGAAACTTCCGGTCCGACCACCATCGGTGATCTGATCCGCGCGCAAATGGAAAACCAGAACTAAGTTCGGGTAATCCAGAAAAAGGGCGACTTCGGTCGCCCTTTTTTGTGGGCGTCGTTCAGGTATACAGCTTCGAATCGAGTTTCAGCCGCAGACGGGCGATCACCTCGGCTAAATCGCACAGGGTCCGAAAGCCTGGTCCTCCAAGGTGATTCCGCCCCGGCAGCCGTATCGCAGGGTGGTCACTCCGGATCGAGATTCTTGACCAGATTCAGGCAGCGCTTGAGCAGCGGTGAATCGTCATCCTTGCGGTAACTGATGACGATCGGCGAGGTGGCGCTGACGTCGAGCAGGGGCGTGTAGCCAATATCGTCGCGGTGCAGGCGCTGTACCGAAGCCGGCACCAAAGTGATGCCGATGCCAGCGGCCACCAAGCCAATGGCGGTCTGCAGCTCGTTGGTCATCTGTGCTACGCGAATCTTCAAGCCATTGCGCGCGAACAGCCCGAGCACATGGTCGGCATAGCTGGGCCTTGGCGTGCCTGGATAGAGCACGAACGGTTCCCGTGCCAGGTCTTCCAACGATGCGGGGGCGGCGAGCAGATGATGGCCAGCGGGCAGGGCGGCGACCAGTGGATCTTCACGAATGACCTCCTGCACGATGGCCGGGTCCTCGATATGGATGCGCCCGAAACCGATATCGATGCGGCCGCGTTTGAGGGCTTCCACCTGCTGCAGGGTGATCAGTTCGGACAACCCCAGCTCGATGGCGGCCTCGCTGCGCAGCTGACGGATCAGCTCCGGAAGTGCGCCATACAGTGTGGAAGGAGCGAAGCCGATTCCCAGCCAGCGTCTTTGCCCTTCGGCGATCCGCCGCGTGTCTTCGCTGACGCGGCCAAGCTGCTCAAGCAACTGCACGGAATGCTCATAGAAGAACCGACCAGCCTCGGTCAGGCGCAACGGCCTGCCGCGCTCGATCAGGGCCACGCCCAACTCATCTTCCAATTGCTGGATTTGCCGGCTCAGCGGCGGCTGGGCGATATGCAGGCGTTCTGCTGCGCGGGTGAAATTAAGGGTTTCCGCGAGCACGCGAAAGTAGCGCAGGTGGCGCAGCTCCATGATACCTCCAGGGTATGAAACCAGACCGATTCAATATTGGACTGGCTTATTTGCTGAGGTCAATCTGTGCCGGAACAAAAATAAAACCTGAAGGATATGCTCGTGATGACTCGCATCCTTTGCTCCTCCACCGCGTTCTTGCGCCTGGCTGGCCTTCTGAGCGAGGCGCCGCAGCGCTGCGTCTCGCAGCCTTTTGCCAGTCGTTCTGACCTGCATACGGATCACTTCCAATGAGCGTTCCCCTGATCGAAAGCCTCGAGACCCTGATCGTCGATCTGCCGACCATTCGCCCGCACAAGCTGGCGATGCACACCATGCAGCGGCAGACCCTGGTGATCCTGCGCCTGCGCTGCAGTGACGGTATCGAAGGTGTCGGTGAAGCCACCACCATTGGTGGCCTGGCCTATGCCGGGGAAAGCCCGGAAAGCATCAAGACCAACATCGATACCTACTTCGCACCGCTGCTGATCGGCCAGCCGGCCGGCAACATCAACGCCGCGATGCTGCGCATCGACCGCAACGTGCGCGCCAACACCTTCGCCCGCTCGGCAGTGGAAACCGCCTTGCTCGACGCCCAGGGCAAGCGTCTTGGCCTGCCGGTTGCCGAGCTGCTCGGTGGCCGTGTGCGTAACGGTCTGGAAGTCGCCTGGACGCTGGCCAGTGGCAATACCGCCACAGACATCGAAGAGGCCGAGCGCATGCTCGACCTGCGTCGCCACCGGATTTTCAAGCTGAAGATCGGCAGCCGCGATGCGTCGCTGGATATCGCCCACGTGGCGGCCATCAAGCGCGCATTGGGCGACCGTGCCAGCGTTCGGGTAGACGTCAACCAGGCGTGGAGCGAAGCGGTGGCCATGCGCGCCTGCCAGGCGCTCGGCGATGCCGGCGTCGACCTGATCGAGCAGCCGATTCCTCGCCAGGACGTGCAGGCCCAGGCGCGCGTCAGCGCCCGCAGCCCAGCGCCGATCATGGCCGACGAAGCCATCGAGAGCGTGGAAGACAGTTTCAACCTGGCCCGTGCCGGCGCCGCACCGGTGTTCGCCCTGAAGATCGCCAAGAATGGTGGCCCGCGCGCCGTGCTGCGCAGCGCCCATATCGCCGAAGCCGCGGGTATCGCTCTGTACGGCGGCACCATGCTCGAAGGCAGTGTCGGCACCCTGGCCTCGGCCCATGCCTTCGCCACCCTCAGCAAGCTGGAGTGGCACACCGAGCTGTTCGGGCCGCTGCTGCTGACCGAGGACATCCTCGTCGAGGTGCCGATGTACCGCGATTTCGAACTGAAGATCCCGACCACGCCCGGCCTTGGTGTGACGCTCGATGAAGAGCGTCTGCAGCACTTCCGCCGTCGTTGATGCCTACCGAAAGGACGTTGCCATGCTGTTCCATGTGCGCATGACCGTAAAACTGCCCACCGATATGCCGGCCGAACAGGTCGCCCGCCTGAAGGCCGATGAAAAAGAGCTGGCCCAGCGTCTGCAGGGCGAGGGCACCTGGCGCCATCTATGGCGAATTGCCGGGCTGTACGCCAACGTCAGCGTGTTCGACGTGGCCGACGCCCAGGCTCTGCATGACACTCTGATGCAACTGCCGCTCTACCCCTACATGGAGATCGAGGTCATGGCGCTGTGTCATCACCCGTCCTCGATCCATGATGACGATCGCTGATTCGCCAGCATAATCCGTTCAAGAAAAAAACAAGATGAGGAAAAGACCATGACCGTACGTATCGCCCAGACCGTGGATGTGCAGAAGTTCTTCGAAGAGGCCAGTGGTTTCAGCAATGACCAGGGCAGCGCGCGCATGAAGACGGTGATTCACCGCCTGCTCAACGACACCGCGAAGCTCATCGAGGATCTTCAGATCACCCCGGAAGAATTCTGGAAAGCGGTGCACTACCTCAACGAACTCGGCAGCCGCCAGGAGGCTGGTTTGGTTGTCGCCGGTCTGGGTATCGAGCATTACCTCGACATGCTGATGGACGCCGAGGACGAAGAGGCCGGTCGCACGGGCGGTACCCCACGCACCATCGAGGGGCCGTTGTATGTCGCCGGAGCGCCGCTGAGCAAGGGCGAAGCCCGTCTGGACGATGGTCAGGATGCCGGTACACCGCTGTTCATGCAGGGCCGTGTGTTCGATACCGACGGCAAGCCATTGGCCGGTGCCATCGTCGACGTCTGGCACGCCAACACGGGCGGCACCTATTCCTACTTCGATCCCGCGCAGTCGGAGTTCAACCTGCGTCGCCGCATCGAGACCGATGCCGAGGGCCGCTATCGCTTTCGCAGCATCGTGCCGTCCGGCTACGGCTGCCCGCCCGATGGCCCGACCCAGCAACTGCTCGACCAGCTCGGCCGCCATGGCCAGCGTCCGGCCCACGTGCATTTCTTCATCTCGGCACCCGGCCATCGGCATTTGACTACCCAGATCAATCTGGATGGCGACAAGTACCTGCACGATGACTTCGCCTACGCCACCCGCGATGAGCTGATTGCGAAGATCGATTTCTTCGAGGATGCGGCGCGTGCCAGTGCCCACGGGGTGGCAGGACGCTTCGCCGAAATCGAATTCGATTTCACCTTGCAATCCACCGCTGAGCCCAAGGCCCAGCAACGCCACGAGCGGGTGAGGGCGCTGGAGGCCTGAGGGCTGCTCTGTCAGGCCCGGTTCTGAACCTGGCAAGCCTGGATTACCCCCTGCACAGGGGGTAATTGTGTTTGGCATGTAGGCCCGAAGCTGAGGGCTGTGTGGATACGCCGTGCAGGCCCATGGATGATGCGGCTGGCGGGTGTCGGGCGGGAAGGGAGAGCGGTTCAAGCATTGTTCGATTATCGAACAAATAATCGATTATCGGATTGTTAGCTCGCTATGGGCTGGGTACCTTGTACTCACACGGCGCAATAGCCGCCCCACGGTTTCCAGAGCAATAAGACGAGAACGACCATGGCTGAAATTCTCTCCCTGCGCGAGGCGGTTGAGCGCTTCGTTCACGACGGTGACACCATCGCCCTCGAAGGCTTCACCCATCTGATTCCCACTGCGGCTTCCCATGAACTGATCCGTCAGGGCAAGAAAGACCTGACGCTGGTGCGCATGACACCGGATCTGGTCTATGACCTGCTGATCGGTGCGGGTTGCGCCAAGCGTCTGATTTTCTCCTGGGGTGGCAACCCCGGTGTCGGCTCCCTGCACCGTCTGCGCGACGCGGTCGAGAAGCACTGGCCGCACAAGCTGGAAATCAGCGAGCACAGCCACGCGGCGATGGCCAACGCCTACGTCGCTGGCGCATCCAATCTGCCGTTCGCCGTGCTGCGCGGCTATCAGGGCTCGGACCTGGTCAAGGTCAACCCGGAAATCAAGTTCATCGAATGCCCGTACACCGGCGAGAGCCTGGCTACCGTACCGAGCGTGCGTCCTGACGTCACCGTCATCCACGCGCAGAAGGCCGACCGCAAGGGCAACGTGCTGATTCAGGGCATTCTCGGTGTGCAGAAGGAGGCCGCTCTGGCTGCCAAGCGTTGCATCGTCACCGTCGAGGAAATCGTCGACGACCTGCAAGCACCGATGAACGCCTGCGTACTGCCGACCTGGGCACTGACTGCCGTCTGTGTGGTGCCGGGCGGTGCTCATCCATCCTATGCCCATGGCTATTACGAGCGTGACAACCGCTTCTACCAGGCCTGGGATCCCATCGCCCGCGACCGTGAAACCTTCACTGCCTGGATCGATGAATACATCCGTGGCACCGAGGATTTTGCGCAGTACCAGGCGAAGGTTAACGGGGAGGCCAAGTGATGAGCGAGTTCAACACCAATGAAATGATGACCGTGGCCGCCGCGCGCCGCCTCGGCAATGGCAGCGTCTGCTTCGTCGGCATCGGTTTGCCGTCCAAGGCGGCCAACCTGGCGCGTCTGACCCACGCCCCGGAAGTGGTACTGATCTACGAATCCGGCCCGATCGGCGCCAAGCCCACCGTGCTGCCGCTGTCCATCGGTGATGGTGAGCTGGCCGAGACGGCCGATACCGTGGTGCCGACCGGCGAGATCTTTCGCTACTGGCTGCAGGGCGGTCGTATCGATGTCGGCTTCCTCGGCGCGGCCCAGGTCGACAAGTTCGGCAATATCAACACCACGGTGATCGGTGATTACCATGCGCCGAAAGTGCGTCTGCCGGGTGCCGGTGGCGCGCCGGAAATCGCTGGCAGCGCCAAGAAGGTGCTGATCATCCTCAAGCAGGGTCATCGCACCTTCGTCGACAAGCTGGCGTTCATCACGTCGGTGGGCCATGGCGAGGGTGGCGATCACCGCAAGCGCCTCGGCCTGCCGGGCGACGGCCCGGTCGCGATCATCACCGACCTGTGCATCATGGAGCCGGAAGCGGGCAGCAACGAATTCATCGTTACCTCCCTGCATCCGGGCGTGAGCCGTGAGCAGGTGGTCGAGAACACCGGCTGGCAGATCCGTTTCGCCGACAACGTGACCACCACCGAAGCGCCGAAAGCCGAAGAACTGGCTGCGCTGCGTGATCTGGAAGCACGCACCGCCGCTGCCCATGGGCAGAAGGGGAGTGACGAATGACTCGCGATGTATTCATTTGCGATGCGGTGCGTACGCCGATCGGTCGGCTCAATGGCGGCCTCTCCGCGGTACGCGCCGACGACCTGGCAGCCATTCCGCTGAAGGCACTGATCGAACGTAATCCGCAGGTCGACTGGTCGGCGGTCGATGAAGTGTTCATGGGCTGCGCCAATCAGTCCGGCGAGGACAACCGCAACGTCGCCCGTATGGCGCTGCTGCTCGCTGGCCTGCCGGAGACGGTGCCTGGCGTGACCCTCAACCGCCTCTGCGCCTCGGGCATGGAAGCGGTGGGTGCTGCCTTCCGAGCCATCGCTTCCGGGGAAATGGAGCTGGCCATCGCTGCCGGCGTCGAATCGATGACCCGCGCGCCATACGTGATGGGCAAGGCGGACAGTGCCTTTGGCCGTGGCCAGAAGCTCGAAGACACCACCCTGGGCTGGCGTTTCGTCAATCCGGCGATGAAGGAGCGCTACGGCGTCGACCCGATGCCGGTGACCGGTGACAACGTGGCCGAAGATTACGGCGTCAGCCGTGCCGACCAGGACGCCTTCGGTCTGCGCAGCCAGCAGCGTGCCGCCGTGGCGCAGCAAAGTGGTTACTACGCCGAGGAAATCGTGCCGGTAGTGATCAAGACCAAGAAGGGTGAAAGCATCGTCGATACCGACGAACACCCTCGCGCCGACACCACCGCCGAGGCACTTGCCAAGCTCAAGCCGGTCAACGGCCCGGACAAGACGGTGACTGCAGGCAACGCCTCGGGCCTCAACGACGGGGCGTCGGCGATGATCCTGGCGTCTGCCGAAGCGGTGCAGAAATATGGCCTCAAGGCCCGCGCCAAGGTACTCGGCATGGCCAGCGGTGGCGTGGCCCCTCGGGTCATGGGTGTCGGCCCGGTACCGGCGGTACGCAAGCTGCTGAGCCGCCTGAACCTCGATATCGATGCCTTTGACGTGATCGAACTGAACGAGGCGTTCGCCGCTCAGGGGCTGGCGGTCACCCGTGATCTCGGCCTGGCGGACGACAGCCCCAAGGTCAATCCGAACGGCGGCGCCATCGCCCTCGGCCACCCCTTGGGCATGAGCGGCAACCGCCTGGTGCTGACTGCCGTACACCACCTGGAAAAGACCGGCGGCAAGCTCGGTCTGGCGACCATGTGCGTGGGCGTCGGCCAGGGGCTGGCATTGGCGATCGAGCGCGTCTAGAAACCTGCAGATCGACCATGGGGCGTTACTCATGCGCTGTTTGGTGGGCTGAAGCCCACCCTACGTTACGTCGGGTGCTTGTCTCTTGTAGGGTGGGCTTCAGCCCACCAACATCGACGACCGCCAAGAGTCCGGCGATATGCCCACAGGTCCCAGAGTTTGTTTGCTTCGGTATCGGACAGGGCTCCACGCCGCCGTGTCCGGTACCGGTGCAAGCGATCAGGCGGGGTAATAATGCTCGAATCATTTGGTTACATGTAAGTCGGAGTAGGGAACCGTCCCGTTCCTTACCAGTGAGTATCCATGATGAGTTCCGAAGCCAGCACGGTGTACGAAGCCCCGAACTACAGCCCGGAAGAGCGCCGCAAGCGCATCTTCGCCATCGTCGGCGCTTCCTCGGGCAATCTGGTCGAGTGGTTCGATTTCTACGTGTATGCCTTCTGCGCGATCTACTTCGCGCCAGCTTTCTTTCCGTCCGACGACCCCACCGTCCAGTTGCTCAATACCGCAGGTGTATTCGCTGCCGGGTTTCTGATGCGACCGATTGGCGGCTGGGTATTTGGCCGGGTTGCCGACAAGTACGGACGCAAGGTCTCGATGATGATCTCCGTGCTGATGATGTGCCTGGGGTCGCTGGCCATCGCCTTCATGCCGACCTATGACAGCATCGGCGCCCTGGCACCGCTGCTGCTATTGCTGGCGCGCCTGTTCCAGGGGCTGTCGGTGGGCGGCGAGTACGGCACTACGGCGACCTACATGAGCGAAGTGGCGCTCAAGGGGCAGCGCGGGTTCTTCGCGTCGTTCCAGTACGTCACGCTGATTGGCGGGCAATTGCTGGCCGTGCTGGTGGTCGTGATCCTGCAGCAACTGCTCACCGAAGATGAGCTGCGTGCCTGGGGTTGGCGCATCCCGTTCGTGATCGGTGCCCTGGCTGCCGTGGTGGCCTTCTACCTGCGCCGTTCGCTGGACGAGACCGCCAAGAAGGACCAGATCGGCAACAAGGAGTCGGGCAGCATCGCCTACCTGTTCAAGCACCACAAAGCGGCGTTCTTCACCGTGCTTGGCTATACCGCCGGTGGCTCGCTGATCTTCTATACCTTCACCACCTACATGCAGAAGTACCTGGTCAATTCGGCAGGCATGAGCGCCAAGACCGCCAGCGGCATCATGACCGCTGCGCTGTTTCTGTTCATGATCATGCAGCCGCTGTTCGGCGCCTTGTCCGATCGCATCGGTCGACGCACCTCTATGCTCTGGTTCGGTGCCCTGGGGGCGATCTTCACCTGGCCGATCCTGGCGCTGCTGCAGACCGTGCACAATCCGGTGGTGGCCTTCCTGCTGATCATTGTGGCCCTGGCCATCGTCAGCCTGTATACCTCGATAAGCGGCCTGGTGAAGGCCGAGATGTTCCCGCCGGAAGTCCGCGCCCTGGGCGTCGGCCTGGCTTACGCGGTAGCCAATGCGCTATTCGGCGGGTCTGCCGAATACGTGGCCCTGGGCCTGAAGTCCATTGGCCTGGAGCAAACCTTCTACTGGTACGTGTCGGGCATGATGGTGCTGGCCTTTCTGGTCAGCTTGCGTCTGCCGCGCCAGGCCAGTTACCTACACCATGATCATTGACCACGGAGTTTCAGCAGTATGAGTTCAAGGCCCTGCAGCCAGTTGTTCGATGCCTACTTCACCAGTGCGCCGATGCGTGAGGTGTTCAGCGACCATGGCCGCGTGCAGGGCATGCTCGACTTCGAGGCGGCGCTGGCCAGGGCCGAGGCTGCGGTCGGCGTGATTCCCGCGGCAGTGGTCGCCGATATCGAGGCTGCCTGCCGGGCCGAACTCTATGATTTCGATGCCCTGGCCATCGCCATCGGCAGCGCCGGCAACTCGGCGATTCCGCTGGTCAAGGCGCTGGGCAAACGCATCGCCGCGCAGAGTGAAGAGGCCGAGCGCTACGTGCACCTGGGCGCCACCAGCCAGGACGCCATGGACAGCGGCTTGGTGCTGCAACTGCGCGCCGCCATCGTGCTGCTGGAAAACGACCTCGATGCCTTGAGCCGACTGTTGGCCGAACAGGCCGAGCGCCATGCGGCCACGCCCATGGCCGGGCGCACCTGGCTGCAGCACGCCACGCCGGTAACCTTGGGTATGAAGATCGCTGGGTGGCTGGGGGCGGTCGACCGCCATCGCCAGCGTCTCGCAGAGATCAAACCGCGCCTGCTGTGCCTGCAGTTCGGTGGGGCGTCCGGCAGCCTGGCGGCGCTGGGCGACAAGGCCTGGCCGGTGGCCGAAGCGTTGGCGGCTGAGCTGGATCTGCAACTGCCTGAACAGCCCTGGCACACCCAGCGCGATCGTCTGGTCGAGTTCGCCAGCCTGCTTGGCATGATCGCCGGCAGCCTGGGCAAGCTGGGCCGCGACCTCAGCCTGCTGATGCAGACCGAGGCCGGCGAGTTGTTCGAGCCCTCTGCGCCAGGCAAGGGCGGTTCCTCGACCATGCCGCACAAGCGTAACCCGGTCAGCGCTGCGGTGCTGATCGGCGCCGCGACCCGCGCGCCCGGCCTGGTTGCCACCATGTTCGCGGCCATGCCTCAGGAGCACGAGCGCAGCCTCGGCCTGTGGCATGCCGAATGGGAGACCCTGCCGGAGCTCTGCTGCCTGGTGTCCGGTGCCTTGCAGCAAGCGCTGCTGGTGGTGCCAGGGCTCGAGGTGGATGCCGGGCGCATGGCCCGCAACCTCGACCTGACCCGTGGCCTGGTGCTGGCCGAGGCGGTGAGCATCGCCCTGGCGCAACGCATCGGTCGTGACGCGGCTCACCGCCTGGTCGAGCAGTGCTGCAAACAGGCGGTGAAGGAGGGCGCTCATCTGCGTGAAGTGCTGGGCGCCAATTCCGAGGTCACTGCCCAGCTGTCCGCGGAAGAACTGGATCACCTGCTCGATCCTGCCCATTACCTGGGCCAGGCGCGCCGCTGGGTCGAGCGTGCCGTGGCGCAGAGCCGCGAACTGAATTCGTAGATCATCTAGGAGATTGTCATGCCCGTGGTATCCCTCGCCGATGGCGACCTGAACTACAAACTCGAAGGCCCGGCGGATGCGCCGGTGCTGGTGCTGTCCAATTCCCTGGGCACCAACCTGCACATGTGGGACGCGCAGATGCCGGCGTTCAGCGAGCATTTTCGTGTGCTGCGCTACGACACCCGTGGCCATGGCCAATCGCTGGTCAGCTCCGGCTTCTACAGCATCGAACAGAACGGCCGCGACGTCCTCGCGCTGCTCGACGCGCTGAACATCGACACGGTGCATTTCTGTGGCCTGTCCATGGGCGGTTTGATCGGTCAGTGGTTCGGCCTCAACGCCGGCGAGCGTCTGCAGCGCCTGGTGCTGTGCAACACCGCCGCCAAGATTGGCACCGATGAGATCTGGAGCACCCGCATCGACACCGTGCTCAAGGGGGGCGAGAAGGCCATGCGCGATTTGCGCGATGCCTCCATCGAGCGTTGGTTCACCCCGCCATTCGCTGCCAAGCACCCGGAAAAGGTCGACCCCATCGTTACCATGCTGGCGCAGACCTCGCCCCAGGGCTACGCGGCCAACTGCGCGGCGGTACGCGATGCCGATTACCGTGAGCAGATCGCTGCGATCGAGGCGCCGACCCTGATCGTCTGCGGTACCGGCGATGCGGTGACCACGCCGGAGCATGGCCGCTTCATGCAGGAACGCATCGCCGGTGCCGAGCTGGTCGAGTTCGACGCCGCGCACCTGTCCAACGTGCAGGCAGGCGAGTTGTTCACCCGGCGTGTGCTGGATTTTCTGCGCGCCAAATGACTGAGCGCTCTACCCCATGAAACCGGAGTTACCGATGGACGAGAAACAACGCTACGAAGCCGGCATGCAGGTGCGCCGCGCGGTGCTGGGCGATACCCACGTCGACCGCAGCCTGGAAAAGCTGACGCCGTTCAACGAAGAATTTCAGGAAATGATCACCCGTCATGCCTGGGGTGATATCTGGACGCGTCCGGGATTGCCGCGCCATACCCGCAGCCTGATCACCATCGCCATGCTGATCGGCATGAACCGCGAGGGTGAATTGAAGCTGCACCTCAAGGCTGCCAAGAACAATGGCGTCACCCGTGAGGAACTCAAGGAATTGATCATGCAGAGCGCGATCTATTGCGGCATTCCCGCTGCCAATGCGACCTTCCACCTCGCGGAAGAGCTGTGGGACGAAGTCGGCGTCGAGTCGCTGAACAAGGCGTAGGCACGTTTCGTAGGGTGGAAGACGCTGTTTTCTTCTACCAGGCGATTCGAGCATCGCTCCGCTCGACCCAGGCTACGCGAAAGCCCCGCAGACGCGGGGCTTTCGCTTATCGGCTTACCACTGCGGTGCGAAGTCCGGGCTCACCAGGCGGCGATCCTTGGGCAGGCTGGCGATCAGCGCGCGGTCTTCATCGTCGAGGCGGATGTCCAGAGCGGCCAGGTTGGCCCGCTGGTTTTCCACGCCGCTGGCCTTGGGGATCGCTGCCACGTGGTCCTGAGCAAGCAGCCACTGCAGCACCACCTGACTGGGGAATACGCCGTGCTTGGCGGCAATCTGGCGGATTTCTGGTAGTTGCGCGGCTTCACCACGGGCCAATGGGCAGTAAGCGGTGAACGCCAGATTGTGTTCGCGGGCGTAGTCGAGCATCGGTTGCTGATCGAGCAGCACGTGATATTCCACCTGAATCGCGGCGATCGGGGCTTTGAACTCCTCGATGCTCTGACGCAACAGCGGCAGCGGAAAATTGGCGACGCCGATGTTCAGCGTCGTGCCCTCGTCACGCAGTGCCGCCAGTGTCTCCAGGCGCGGTGCAGGCCATCACCTTTCAGGCTGCCGGCGTTGCCTGGCCAGTGGATCAGGAACAGGTCGACATACTCGGTGCGCAGCGCCTGCAGGCTTTCGGTGAGCGAGGCGCGGATGGCATCGGGCTGCAGCTTGTCCCACCAGACCTTAGTGGTCAGGTGGATCTTCTCGCGCGCCACCTCGGTGGCCGCCAGCGCCTTGCCGACTGCCGCTTCGTTCTCGTAGGCCGTGGCGGTATCGATATGTCGGTAGCCGATCTCCAGGGCTTGATGCACCGCGCGGGTGCATTCGTCGTCGCGCATGGGCCAGGTGCCCAGCCCCAGTTTCGGCATGTTCAGTTGGTAACGATTGCGGATGGCCTGCATGTGAGTACTCCTGATGACAACGGGTGACTATTCGTAGGCGTCGATGCCCGCCGCGTGGCGCGCGGCGAGGTAGCCAAAGGTGAGGGCGGGCCCCAGGTTGATACCGCCGGAGGGGTAGTGGCCGCCGAACACGCTGGCCATGTCCGCGCCAGCGGCGTACAGGCCGCTGATTGGCAGGCCTTCGACATCGAGTACGCGGGCCGATGCGTCGGTCTTCAGGCCGGCGAACGTGCCGAAGCAGCCAGGCTCTACTTTGACTGCATAGAAGGGGCCCTGTTCGATCAGCGCGACGCAGGGGTTGGGTCCCGGATGCAACGGATCGCCCTGTTTCCGGTTGAACGCGGTGCTGCCGCGGCCGAACTCGGGATCGTCGCCCGCCCGCGCGTACTGATTGAAGGTCGCCACCGTGGTCGCCAGGGCAACCGGATCGATACCGCATTGCAGTGCCAGTCGTTCTACGCTGGCAGCGCGCTGCAGGTAGCCACTGCGCAGTGCCGACCACAGCGGCACGGGAGCCGGGCGGGCGAAGCCCAGGCCATAGCGACGCTGGAAGCGATGGTCGCAGATCAGCCAGGAACAGACTTCCTGTCCATCCGGCACCTGCTCGACCATGGCCGAAACGTAGTCGTAGTAACCGTGGGCCTCGTTGACGAAACGCTTGCCGTTGGCCAGTACGCCGATGATGCCCGGCTTGCCACGCTCGATGATATGCGGGAAGTGGCCGCTGCTGCCGTCGCGGCGCGGCACTCTGGAAACCGGCGCCCAGGCGACGGGCGACTTCAGCCGGGTGTCGACCTGAGCGCCTAGCGCCTCACCGAGGCGCAGCCCGTCGCCCGAGCAGGAGGTGGGTGGCAGCGCCAGGTTGTCCCGGCCGCTGGCATCGCGGGGAAACAGTTGCCGGCGACGCAGTGGATCGTTGGGGAAGCCGCCAGCGGCGAGAATCACTGCGCGGGCGCTGATGAAATGCTCGCCATCCTTGTGCCGGATCGTCACGCCGTTGACGTGACCGTCCTGCCGATGCAGGCGAACCACGGGCGCCGATTCGATCATCGTCACGCCCAGATCAGTGGCAGAGCGTACCAGCCGTGCGACCAGCGCCACACCGTTGACCAGATGCATGGCGCGGCCGTAGCGGGCCAGGTGGTAGAGGTGAGTGCTGAAGCGACGAACCACGTGCCACAGGGACTTCGGTGAGCGGGTCATGCTGAGGAAAGCCCCCAGATCAGCTCCGGCCATGATCGGCATGCCCATGAACGAGGTTTCCGCCATGGTCTTGCGCAGGCGCGGCAGCAGGTCGAGCACTTCGTGGGCATCATAGGGGGCGGCGATCACCTGATGGCCACCCGTGGCGGCCCCCGGCGTATCACCATGCATATCCGGGATGGCGTTGCCGTCGGCGAACTGCAAGGCCGTGTGTCGTTCGAAGAACGCCACCATATGCGGGCAGGCTTCGAGAAAGGCCGCGACGCGCTGGCCATCGAAGTGCTCGCCAAGTTCGTGGCGCAGGTAAGTGAGCGGCTGCTCGATGTCTTCCTCAATGCCCGCCCGGCGTGCCAGCGGGTTGCGCGGTAGCCAGGCCCAGCCACCGGACCAGGCGGTGGCGCCGCCGAGAACAGCGTCCTTCTCCACCAGCACCACCTTCTGGCCGTGCCAGGCGGCGGTCACTGCGGCAGCTAGCCCGGCGGCGCCGGAGCCGACCACCAGCAGGTCGGATTGTTGGGGGAGCGGGGTGGGAGGAACGGCGGGCATGAGGGGCTCCTGACGGCTTATGATTATTTTTGGAATCGAGTTCCATATATTAATTTCAACGGCGCGCTGTCGCCAAGAACACTCCCCGCGCTTGATGTTTACCCCGCACGGCCCCATCTGATGGGCTAGAGCCCTTCTGCCATCAGCCTTCGAGCCTGCCATGAACCTGTTTTTGTCTTCCCGCCAGCGCGAGGCCCTGCGCATGTCGTGGGCGTTTATCGCCCCCTATCGTGGGCGCGTGGCCGGTGCGCTGCTGGCGCTGCTGTTTACCGCAGCGATTACCCTGTCCATGGGGCAGGGCATCAAACTGCTGGTGGATCAGGGCCTGGCCACGCAATCGCCGCAAGCGCTGCGCCATTCGATTCTGCTGTTCTTCGTGCTGGTGCTGGCCCTGGCGGTCGGTACCTACACCCGGTTCTATCTGGTGTCCTGGCTTGGTGAGCGGGTGGTGGCGGACATTCGCAAGCGGGTATTCGACCATCTGGTCGGGCTGCACCCGGGCTTCTACGCGCACAATCGCAGCTCGGAGATCCAGTCGCGACTGACCGCCGATACCACGCTGCTGCAGTCGGTGATCGGTTCTTCCCTGTCGATGGCCTTGCGCAACCTGATCATGCTGGTTGGCGGCATGATCCTGCTGGTGGTCACCAACCCCAAGTTGAGCGCCATCGTGCTGGCTGCCTTGCCGCTGGTGGTGGCACCGATCCTGCTGTTCGGCCGCCGCGTACGGGAGCTGTCGCGGCTCAGTCAGGACCGCATCGCCGATGTCGGCAGTTACGTCAGCGAAGTGCTCGGGCAGATCAAGACGGTACAGGCTTACAACCACCAGGCCGAGGACCGTCGCCGCTTCGGCCTGTCCGCCGAGGCTGCGTTCGATACGGCGCGCAAGCGCGTCGCCCAGCGTGCCTGGCTGATTACCGTGGTGATCGTGCTGGTGCTTGGCGCCGTTGGCGTGATGCTCTGGGTCGGCGGCATGGACGTGATCGCCGGGCGCATCAGCGGCGGTGAGCTGGCTGCGTTCGTGTTCTACAGCCTGATCGTCGGCTCCTCGTTCGGCACCCTTAGCGAAGTGATCGGCGAGTTGCAGCGCGCGGCCGGCGCCGCCGAGCGCATCAGCGAATTGCTGCGCGCGCGCAACGAGATCCATGCGCCGCTCGAGGGTGCGCTGCTGCCGACCCCGCCCGTGCAGGGGCGCATCGAGGTTCAGGGGCTGTCGTTCGCCTATCCGACCCGCCCGGAAAGCCTCGCCCTGCAGGGCATCGATCTGACGGTGGTGCCCGGTGAAACCCTGGCCATCGTCGGTCCGTCCGGGGCGGGCAAGTCGACGTTGTTCGACCTGCTGCTGCGCTTCTACGACCCGCAGCAGGGGCGAATCCTCATCGACGGCCTGCCGATCGATCGGCTCGACCCGCACGCCCTTCGCGAGAACTTCGCGCTGGTCTCCCAGCACCCGGCGCTGTTCTTCGGCAGCGTGGAAGACAACATCCGCTACGGGCGCCTGGATGCCAGCAGCGCCGAAGTGGAAGCCGCTGCCCGTGCGGCCCATGCCCATGAGTTCATCGAGCGATTGCCGCAGGGCTATCAGACCCATCTGGGCGATGCCGGGCTGGGCCTTTCAGGTGGCCAGCGTCAGCGCCTGGCCATTGCCCGTGCGTTGCTCGTTGATGCGCCGATCCTGCTGCTGGACGAAGCCACCAGTGCCCTCGATGCCGAGAGCGAACACCTGATCCAGCAGGCGCTGCCCGAACTGATGCGTGGCCGCACCACCCTGGTGATCGCCCACCGCCTGGCGACGGTGAAGAGCGCGGACCGCATCGCCGTGTTCGATCAGGGACAATTGGTTGCCTTGGGCAAGCACACCGAATTGGTCGCCGGCAACCCGCTTTACGCGCGGCTGGCCGAGTTGCAGTTCGTGGAGAAAACCTGAGGCGGGTATCAGGAGCGGCGCGAGTCGGTTTACCGGCGATTGGTGGTCATACCGTAACAGTGCGCAATGACCACCACCGTTTCGCGCCGGGGGCGACGCTCCTACGGAAGCAGCTCTCTCCCCATTCGTAGGAGCCGCGACCCCGCGGCGAATGGTACAGGCGGCGCCGATATCGCGGTGACGCCAGCATCGTTTCGCACCGGGGCGACGTTTCTACAGTAAGCGCTGAGTGCTCGGTTTCAGCTATTGACCAGGCTGAGGAACTCGCTGCGGGTCGCGGCGTTTTCGCGGAACTCGCCGAGCATCACCGAGGTGACCATGGAGGAGTTCTGCTTCTCCACGCCGCGCATCATCATGCACATGTGCTTCGCTTCGATGACCACAGCCACGCCAAGGGCGCCGGTGACCTGCTGGATCGCCTCGGCGATCTGCCGGCTCAGGCTTTCCTGGATCTGCAGGCGACGGGCATACATGTCGACGATGCGCGCCACCTTGGAGAGGCCCAGCACCTTGCCATTGGGGATGTAGGCAACATGGGCCTTGCCGATGAAGGGCAGCAGGTGATGCTCGCAGAGTGAATACAGCTCGATGTTCTTCACCACCACCATCTCGCTGGCGTCGGAGCTGAACAGTGCACCGTTGGTGACTTCTTCCAGAGTCTTCTCATAGCCGTTGCAGAGGTACTGCATGGCCTTGGCGGCGCGCTTGGGCGTGTCGAGCAGGCCTTCGCGGGAGACGTCTTCACCCAGTTGGCCGAGGATCGCGGTGTAATGCTGTTCGAGAGTGTTACGGCTAGAGTCCATGCGGCTTCCAGTGATGTTCGGATGACAATGTACCTGCTGCCTGCCGGCCCGGCTGGCGACGCCGACCAGAGCGGTCTGGCGTCAATGGCCGGCATTGAGGTTCAAGCGGGCGGCAATTGTAATCCGCTCACGGCGATTTACCGAGCGTAATCGGCTTCGATGCCTCGCCGCACTGGTGGGCGGTGACTCATTTGGCTGCGTGAGCCGCCAGGCAGGTGTCGAGCATGCGGTTGGAGAAGCCCCACTCGTTGTCGTACCAGGCCAGTACCTTGACCAGCCGGCCGTTCACCTTGGTGTGGTTGGCGTCGAAGATCGACGACAGTGGATTGTGGTTGAAGTCGCAGGACACCAGCGGCAGTTCGTTGTAACCCAGCACGTTCGATTGCTGGCTGGCGGCGCGCAACAGAGCATTGATCTCCTCGGCGCTGGTGTCGCGCTGCACCTGCACGGTGAGGTCGACCAGCGACACGTTGATCACCGGTACCCGCACCGCCATGCCGGTCAGGCGGCCCGCCAGCTCCGGCAGCACCAGGCCGACGGCTTCGGCTGCACCGGTCTTGGTGGGAATCATCGACTGGGTGGCCGAGCGCGCGCGGAATGGGTCGCTGTGGTAGACGTCGGAGAGGTTCTGGTCGTTGGTGTAGGCATGAATGGTGGTCATCAGCCCGCTCTCGATACCCAGCTCGCGCTGCAGCACCTGGGCGACCGGCGCCAGGCAGTTGGTGGTGCAGGAGGCATTGGAGATGATCTGATGACTGGCGCGCAGGCTGTCGTGGTTGACGCCGTAGACCACCGTGGCGTCAGCGCCCTTGGCGGGGGCGGAGATGATCACCTTGCGAGCGCCTGCAGTCAGGTGTGCAGCAGCCTTGTCGCGGTCGGTGAACAGACCGGTACACTCGAAGACCACGTCGACGGCAAGGTCTTTCCAGGGCAGATCCGCCGGGTTGCGGATGGCGCTGACGGCAATGCGATCGCCATTGATGATCAGGTTCTGGCCGTCGACCTCGACGGACGCATCGAAAATGCCGTGTACGCTGTCGTATTTGAGAAGGTGCGCATTGATTGCACTGTCACCCAGATCGTTGATCGCGACGACTTGCAGGTTTTCGCGGTAGCTCTGGGTATAGAGTGCACGCAGAACGTTACGGCCGATGCGGCCGAAACCATTGATGGCAATTCGCAGTGTCATGAGCGCTGATCCTTATATGTTGTTTTAAAAACAAGATTATTCTCATGAAAGTAGAAATCAAGCGTTTTAGCTGTCAGTATTTTGATAAAAATACAATTCGAATTGCTACCTGTTAGCCTGGAGTACACTATGCATCCCCGCATCCTCGAGGTAACCGACCGCCTGATCGCCCGCAGCCGCGCAACCCGCGAGCGCTACCTGGCGCAGATGGCCGCCGCCGACAGTGACGGTCCGCACCGTGGCGCATTGCAATGCGCCAACTTCGCCCACGGCGTTGCCGGCTGTGGTTCCACTGAAGACAAGCAGCGGTTGCGGCTGATGAACGAGGCCAACGTCGGCATCGTCACCGCCTACAACGACATGCTTTCCGCCCATCAGCCCTACGAACACTATCCCGAACTGATCAAGCAGGCGCTGCGCGCGGTGGGCTCGGTCGGCCAGGTGGCGGGCGGTGTGCCGGCCATGTGCGACGGGGTCACCCAGGGCGAACCGGGCATGGAGCTGAGCCTGGCAAGCCGCGAGGTGATCGCCATGTCCACCGCCGTGGCGCTGTCGCACAACATGTTCGATGCGGCGATGCTGCTGGGCATCTGCGACAAGATCGTCCCGGGGCTGATGATCGGCGCCCTGCGTTTCGGCCACCTGCCGATGATCTTCGTGCCGGGCGGGCCGATGCCCTCGGGCATCCCCAACAAGGAAAAGGCCGAAGTCCGCCAGCTCTACGCCGAAGGCAAGGCGACCCGCGAAGAGCTGCTGGAATCGGAGATGAAGTCCTATCACAGCCCCGGCACCTGCACCTTTTATGGCACCGCCAACACCAATCAGGTGGTGATGGAAATCATGGGCCTGCACCTGCCAGGCTCGTCCTTCGTCAACCCGTACACGCCGCTGCGTGACGCGCTGACCGCCGAGGCCGCGCATCAGGTGGTGCGCCTGACCCGGCAGGGCGGCGAGTACACACCGCTGTGCCGGATCATCGACGAGAAGGCCATCGTCAACTCGGTGGTGGCGCTCAACGCCACCGGTGGCTCGACCAATCACACCCTGCACATTCCAGCCTTCGCCCGTGCCGCCGGCATTCAGTTGACCTGGCAGGACATGGCCGACCTGTCCGCGATCACCCCGACACTGGCCAAGGTCTACCCCAACGGCCAGGCCGACGTGAATCACTTCCACGCCTGCGGCGGTGTGCCCTTCATGGTGCGCACGCTGCTCGATGCCGGGCTGCTGCACGAAGATGTCTACACCGTCGCCGGCCATGGCCTGTCGCGTTACACCCAGGAGCCGTTCCTCGGTGACAACGGCCTGGTCTGGCGGCAGGGCCCGGAGCAGAGTCTGGATCGCAATATTCTGCGTGGCGTGCCGGAAGCGTTCTCGCCGGAAGGCGGGCTGCGCGTGCTCAAGGGTAACCTTGGCAATGGTGTGGCCAAGGTCTCGGCAGTGGCACCGGAACATCAGGTGGTCGAAGCCCCGGCGCGGGTATTCGAGACCCAGGTGGACCTCGCCGAAGCCTTCAAGGCGGGCGAGCTGGAGCGCGATTTCGTCGCGGTGGTGCGCTTCCAGGGCCCCAAGGCCAACGGCATGCCCGAGTTGCACAAGCTCACCCCTTATCTGGGCATCCTTCAGGATCGTGGCTTCAAGGTGGCGCTGGTTACCGACGGGCGCATGTCCGGTGCGTCCGGCAAGGTGCCGGCGGCCATTCATGTCAGCCCGGAAGCCTGGGATGGCGGGCCCTTGGCCCGGGTGCGCGACGGTGACGTGATTCGCGTCGATGGCGTGGAGGGCCGCCTGCAGATTCTGGTCGACGAGATCGAATGGGCGGCCCGCGATTCTGCGCCACGCCCGCAGGGCACGGGCATCGGTTGCGGCCGCGAGCTGTTCGCTTTCATGCGCGCCGCGTTCAGCCCGGCGGAAGAGGGCGCCAGTGCCTTCACCGCAGAACTGGACTCGCTGCGATGAGTCTGGCGCTGGTTGGCGACATTGGCGGCACCAACGCGCGCTTCGCCCTGTGGCGTGACGAACGCCTGGAGTCGGTGCGTGTATCGGCGACTGCCGATCACGCTACCGTCGAGCAGGCTATCCAGGCCTACATGGCGGCCGAGGGCCTGGCGCTCGGTGAGGTGGAGACCATCTGCCTGGCGTGTGCCGGCCCCGTCGAGGTCGACCCCTTTCGCTTCACCAACAACCCGTGGCGCATCGACCGGGCGACGTTTCGTGCCGAACTGCAGGTCCGCGAGCTGCTGCTGATCAACGATTTCTCCGCCATGGCGCTGGGCATGACTCGCCTGCAGGCCGATCAATACATCACCGTCTGCCCAGGCGTGGCGCAGCCGCAGCGTCCGGCCGTGGTGATCGGCGCCGGAACCGGCCTTGGCGTAGGCACGTTGCTGGCGCTGCCGGATGGCAGCTGGCACGCGCTACCGGGCGAGGGCGGGCATGTCGATCTGCCGGTGGGCAGTGCCCGCGAGGCGCTGATCTGGCAGGCGCTGCATCGTCAGCTCGGGCATGTCAGCGCCGAGGCCGGTGCGCTCAGTGGCAATGGGCTGCTGGCGCTGTACCGTGCGGCTTGCGCGGTAGACGGTCAGCCCGCAGCGCTGCTGAGTGCGGCCCAGGTGACTCGCGCCGCGCTGGAGGGGGAGCCGCTGGCGGTCAATGTGCTGGAGCTGTTCTGCTGCCTGCTCGGTCGCGTCGCCGGCAACAACGTGCTGACGCTGGGCGCCCGTGGCGGTGTATTCATCGCTGGCGGCATGGTGCCGCGTTTCGCCGACTTCTTCATGGCCAGCGGTTTCTCCCGCAGCTTTCGAGACAAAGGCTGCATGAGCGATTATTTCGATGGCCTGCCCGTCTGGCTGGTGACTGCCGAATACCCCGGCCTGGTGGGTGCAGGGGTGGCTGCACAACAACACCTTCTACGGAGTTAGCGGACAAATAGCGTGTCCAAGCGTCGCCGATAACAACAATAAGGATTATCGATGTGAGCCCAACTGGAAAATCCATCCTGCTGGTCGACGACGACCAGGATATTCGTGAACTGCTGCAAACCTACCTGGGGCGTGCCGGCCTGCAGGTGAACGCCGTGGCGGATGGCGCCAGCTTTCGCCAGGCGCTGTGCGAAGGCGGCGCGGATCTGGTGATTCTCGACGTCATGCTGCCCGACGAAGACGGCTTCAGTCTGTGCCGCTGGACACGCGGTCATCAGCGTTTCGCCCAGGTGCCGATCATCATGCTGACGGCCAGTTCCGACGAGACCGACCGGGTGATCGGTCTCGAGCTGGGCGCCGACGATTACCTCGGCAAACCCTTCAGCCCCCGTGAACTGCTGGCGCGTATCAAGGCGCTGCTGCGCCGCGTGCACTTTTCTCAGGAGCGTGGCGCGGACGTGCTGGCCTTCGATGAATGGCGCCTGGACATGGTCAGCCATCGGCTGTTCCACCTCGATGGCGAGGAAGTGCTGCTGTCCGGCGCCGACTTCGCACTGCTCAAGCTGTTTCTCGATCACCCGCAGCAGATCCTCGACCGTGACACCATCGGCAACGCCACTCGCGGTCGCGAGATGATGCCGCTGGAGCGCATCGTCGACATGGCCGTGAGCCGCCTGCGCCAGCGCCTGCGTGACACCGACAAACCGCCGCGCCTGATCCGTACCGTGCGCGGTAGCGGTTACCAGTTGGCCGCCGCCGTTACCGCCCAGGCCGGCCATGCGCGTTGACTGGCGTCGGCTGTTGCCGATTCCGCGATCGCTGCTGGGGCGAATGCTGTTGCTGACCCTGCTCTCGGTGCTGGTCGCCCAGGCATTGTCCAGCGCCATCTGGCTGTCGCAGTTGCGCGCCACGCAGCTCGAAGGGCTGGTGACCACGGCACGCAGTCTGGCCCATTCGATGTCGGCCAGCGTGCGTTACTTCCGCTCGCTGCCGGTCGCCTACCGGCCGATGGTCCTCGACCAATTGCGCAGCATGGGCGGCACGCGTTTCGTCGTCAGCCTCAACGATCGACCCCTGTCGATGCATCTGCTGCCGGTCACGCCGCGCAAGCAGGCGGTGATCCAGGCCGTGAGCGAGGTGCTGCGAGAGTCGCTTGGCAACAGCGCGGACATTTCCGTGACCTTCGTCAGCCCGGATGACTTGCGGATCTTCAACGGTGGCCTGAAGCTCGACGAGTTGCCGCGCTCCTGGGCGCATTACGCCCTGACCCTGGAACCGGTCAATCCACCGGTGCTGGTCACGCAGATCCAGCTGGCGCCCGGTGAGTGGTTGTATATCGCGTCGCTGCTGCCCGAACCCTACACCAGCCTGGAGGAGCCGGTACTGCCGACCCAGCAGCTGTGGTTCATCCTGCTCAGCAGCGGCTTTCTGCTCTTGTTCATCGGCATTCTGGTGCATTGGCAGAGTCGGCCGCTCAAGCGTCTGGCACGCGCCGCTCGGCATATGTCCCTGGGCGCCGACGTCGAGCCGGTGCTCGAGGGCGGCGGTCGTGAGGTGGTCGAGGTGGGCCGGGCGTTCAATGCCATGCGCGAGCGCATCAGCCGTTACCTGACCGAGCGCGCCCAACTCTTCAGCGCCATTTCCCATGATCTGCGTACACCGATCACGCGTTTGCGTCTGCGCGTCGAACTGCTCGACGACGAGACGTTGCAGACCAAGTTCGGCCGGGATCTGGACGAGCTGGAGCTGCTGGTCAAGGGTGCACTGCAGTGCGTGAAGGACACCGATATCCACGAAAACATCGAGCCCGTGGACCTCAACCTCCTGCTGCACTGCCTGGTCGAGCCTTGTCTGGCGCCAGCTGGCAACGGTCGGGTGACCTTGCATGGTGAAGCCAAGGCGGTGTATCCGGGCAAGCCCCTGGCCTTGCGGCGCTGCATTGGCAATCTGATCGACAACGCCCTCAAGTACGGCCACAAGGCTCATCTGCACGTCGAGGACGACGAGGGAGCCTACGTGCTGCATGTCGACGATGAAGGGCCCGGCGTTCCCGAGCAGCGCCTGGAGCAGGTCTTCGAGCCGCACTTCCGTCTGGCCGGGCAACAGCAGGGCTACGGCCTGGGGCTGGGTATCGCGCGCAATATCGCCCACAGTCATGGTGGCGAGGTGAGCCTGCAGAATCTGCGTGAGGGCGGGCTGCGGGTGACGCTTCAGCTGCCACGGTCGCCGGATTGAATGTCACGAGATGGTGACGAAGCGACCGGGCTTCGTTACCTGAGGGATGCGCGGCCACCAGTAGACTCTTGCCATGAGCACCCGGGGATTGATGGTTGCCCTGCGGTTCAAGCGTTGATCCTTTGCATGGAATAACAACAATGAAAACACCTGCACTGCCCTCCGACAGCTGGCTGGTCAAGCCAGCCCATCGTGCCTGGCTGAACGCCGAAGGCATGCGCCTGCTGCCGTTCGCCAGCACTTCTGGTGTCGCGCAGGGTTTCGCTGCGCTGGACGGCCAGGGGCGATTGCCCGCGGGAGCCAGCGCCGAGCTGATTCACACCACCCGCATGACCCACTGTTTCGCCCTGGCCCATATCCAGGGTATCCCCGGCTATGCCCATCTGGTCGATCACGGCATCGCCACGCTGCAGAGCGACCTGCGTGACGAGCAGGCTGGCGGCTGGTTCGCGGACGTCGGTCGCAAGGGCGACAAGTCCGCCTACCTGCATGCTTTCGTGGCCCTGGCCGCCAGCTCCGCGCAGGCTGCCGGCAGGCCCGGAGCCGAGGCGCTGCTGGCCGAGGCGATCGGCATCATCGAGCGGCATTTCTGGTGCGAGGAGGAGGGCGCGCTGCGCGAGAGCTTCAGTCGCGACTGGTCGCAGGAAGAAGCCTACCGCGGTGCCAACAGCAACATGCACGCCACCGAGGCGTTTCTCGCCCTCGCGGATGTCACCGGTGATGCCCTCTGGCTGCACCGCGCGCTGCGCATTGTCGAGCGTCTGATCCACCATCACGCGGCCTCCCGGGGCTATGTGGTGGTCGAGCATTTCGACCCGCAGTGGCAGGCCTTGCCCGAATACAACGTCGATAACCGTGCCGACCCGTTCCGACCCTATGGCAGCACGCCGGGGCACAGTTTCGAGTGGGCGCGTCTGCTCTTGCACCTCGAAGCGGCATTGGCCCGGGCCGGCCTAGACGCGCCCGACTGGCTGCTGGAGGATGCCCGCGGGCTGTTCGCCAGTGCCTGTCGCGATGCCTGGCATGCCGATGGCGTACCAGGGTTGGTCTACAGCCTCGACTGGCTGGGGCGCCCGGTGGTACGCGCGCGGCTGCACTGGGTGCAGGCCGAGGCCTGTGCCGCCGCCGCGGCCTTGCTGCGCCGCACGGGGGAGGCCATCTACGAGCAGTGGTATCGACGGTTCTGGGAGTTCGCCTCCAGCCATTTCATCGACCTGCAAAATGGCAGCTGGCACCACGAGCTCGACAGCGACAACCATCCGGCCTCCAGCATCTGGCCTGGTAAGCCCGATCTCTATCACGCCTACCAGGCCGTTCTGCTGCCACGCCTGCCGCTGGCGCCGAGCCTGGCTTCGGCATTGGCAGCCATGTAACGAGGTGGTGACATTCGCGCATCCCTTCGTTACCTGGCTGCCGGCAAAGCCTGATTACACTCCATGCAACGCAAGCGCCACGACTTGCTTCTAACAACAAGAAAGGTACTTCGATGAACGCGATCACCCGTCTCGCCACTGCCGTTTCTCTCGCCTCGCTATTCCCGCTCGCTGCTCTGGCAGCCGACTCCAAAGGTACGGTCGAAGTCGTGCACTGGTGGACCTCCGGCGGCGAGGCTGCGGCCGTGAAGGTTCTGCGTGAGCTGGTCGAGAAAGACGGCTACACCTGGAAGGACAGTGCCGTGGCCGGTGGCGCGGGTTCCGCCGCGATGACCGTGCTCAAGACCCGCGTGGTTTCCGGCAATCCGCCGGGCGCTGCGCAGATCAAGGGGCCGGATCTGCAGGAGTGGGGCGCGCTGGATCTGCTCGCGCCGCTGGACGACGTCGCCAAGGCCAACAACTGGGATGGCCTGCTGTCGAAAACCGTGTCCAATACCATGAAGTACGACGGCCACTATGTCGCCGTGCCGGTGAACATCCACCGCGTCAACTGGCTGTGGATCAACCCGCAAGTGTTCAAGAAGGCCGGCATCGACAAGGCGCCGACCACCCTCGACGAGCTGTATGCCGCTGGCGACAAGCTCAAGGCGGCCGGCTTCGTGCCCCTGGCCCACGGCGGTCAGCCGTGGCAGGACAGCACCGTGTTCGAAGGCCTGGTGCTTGGCATCATGGGTGCCGAGGGCTACCACAAGGCATTCGTCGAGAATGACGAGGCGACCCTCACCAGCCCGCAGATGACCGAAGTGTTCACCGCGCTGAAAAAGCTCTCCACCTACATGGATGACAACCGCGCCGGTCGTGACTGGAACCTGGCGACGGCCGAGCTCATCGACGGCAAGGCCGGGATGCAGATCATGGGTGACTGGGCCAAGAGCGAGTGGACGGCCGCTGGCAAGGTCGCAGGCAAGGACTACCAGTGCGTGCCGATGCCAGGCACTGCCGGCAGCTACACCTACAACATCGACTCCATGGCCATGTTCAAGCTCAAGAACGAGGGTGACATCGCTGCCCAGCACGCCCTGGCGCGCATCGCCCTGGAGCCCGAGTTCCAGTACGTGTTCAACGAGAACAAGGGTTCGATCCCGGTGCGTTCCGACCTCGACATGAGCAAGTTCGACAGCTGCGCCCAGGCTTCCATGAAGGATTTCCAGGCGGCCGACAAGAGCGGCAAGCTGGAGCCGAGCATGGCCCACAGCATGGCCACCAACCTGGCGGTGCAGGGGGCGATCTTCGATGTGGTCACCAACTTCATGAGTGACAAGAACGCCGACCCAAGCAAGGCCGGCGCGCAGATCAACGCGGCGATCAAATCCGCCCAGTAGGTTGATTTGGGCCGGTTAGCCGGCCCATTTCCTTAGAACCTGTTCATGACCTGCTGCGCGTCGGCCCTGCGGCGTTAAAAACAGACTCGGAATGCTCATTTACATCAGTAAAGTCGCCCGCGACTCCGACCGCTTCCTCGCCTGTTTTTGCCTTGCATTGCTCTAGCTCGCTAGATCGTGAACACGTTCTTATCAGCAAAGCCTCCTTCGACCAGGCCCTGGCCCAGTCGCAGGCGGCGTTCGACCCGAATTCATCTCCACACTGGTAATGCCCGATGAGTGTCACGACGGTAATCGGCAAGGCTTCACCCTTCGACGCGCTGCAGCGCTGGCTGCCCAAGCTGGTGCTGGCGCCGAGCATGTTGGTGGTGCTGGTCGGCTTCTACGGCTACATCCTCTGGACGCTGGTGCTGTCGTTCACCAATTCCAGCTTCATGCCCAGCTACAAGTGGGTCGGCCTGCAGCAGTACGTGCGGCTGATGGACAACGACCGCTGGTGGGTGGCAAGCAAGAACCTGATGGTGTTCGGCGGCATGTTCATCGGCATCAGCCTGGTCATCGGCGTGTTGTTGGCCGTGTTGCTCGATCAGCGCATTCGCCGCGAAGGCTTCATCCGCACCATCTACCTGTACCCCATGGCGCTGTCGATGATCGTCACCGGTACCGCCTGGAAATGGCTGCTCAACCCCGGCCTGGGGCTGGACAAGATGTTGCGCGACTGGGGCTGGGAAGGCTTTCGCCTGGACTGGCTGGTGGATCAGGATCGGGTCGTCTACTGCCTGGTGATCGCTGCCGTGTGGCAAGCCTCGGGGTTCGTCATGGCGTTGTTCCTGGCTGGGCTGCGCAGCGTCGATCAATCGATCATCCGTGCCGCTCAGGTGGACGGCGCAAGCCTGCCGACCATCTACCTGCGCATCGTCCTGCCGAGCCTGCGGCCGGTGTTCTTCAGTGCGGTGATGATCCTCGCGCACATCGCCATCAAGAGCTTCGACCTGGTGGCGGCGATGACCGCAGGCGGCCCTGGTTACTCGTCCGATCTGCCGGCGATGTTCATGTACAACTTCACCTTCAGCCGCGGCCAGATGGGCATCGGCTCGGCCAGCGCGATGATGATGCTCGGCGCGATCCTGGCGATTCTGGTGCCCTATCTCTACTCGGAACTGCGGGGCAAACGCCATGACTAGAGCCTTCAGCCCAAGCCGTGTGGCGATCTACGCCACCCTGTTGTTCGCCGCGGCGCTGTACCTGGTGCCGCTGATCGTGATGCTGCTGACCAGCTTCAAGACCCCCGAGGACGTGCGTGCCGGCAACCTGCTGTCCTGGCCCGATGCGTTCACCCTGATCGGTTGGGTCAAGGCCTGGGACGTGGTCGGCGGCTATTTCTGGAACTCGGTGAAGATCGCCGTACCGGCCGTGCTGATTTCCACGGCGGTCGGTGCCCTGAATGGTTACGTGCTGTCGATGTGGCGCTTTCGCGGCTCGCAGCTGTTCTTCGGGCTGCTGCTGTTCGGTTGCTTCCTGCCGTTCCAGACGGTGTTGCTGCCAGCCTCGTTCACCCTCGGCAAGTTCGGCCTGGCCAATACCACCACGGGCCTGGTGCTGATCCACGTGGTGTACGGCATCGCCTTCACCACGCTGTTCTTCCGCAACTTCTACGTCAGCGTGCCGGATGCGCTGGTCAAGGCGGCGCGCCTCGATGGCGCGGGCTTCTTCACCATCTTCGGCCGCATCCTGCTGCCCATGTCGCTGCCGATCATCATGGTCTGCCTGATCTGGCAGTTCACCCAGATCTGGAACGATTTCCTCTTTGGTGTGGTGTTCGCCAGTGGCGATTCCCAGCCGATCACCGTGGCCCTCAACAACCTGGTCAATACCAGCACCGGGGCCAAGGAATACAACGTGGACATGGCCGCGGCGATGATCGCCGGGCTACCGACCCTGCTGGTGTACATCGTGGCGGGCAAATATTTTCTGCGCGGCCTCACGGCCGGCGCGGTGAAGGGTTGAAAGCTGCGCTTTCACAAGTGGAGAAGTAAATGGCAACGCTCGAATTGCGCAACGTCAACAAGTCCTATGGCAGTGGCCTGACAGACACGCTCAAGAGCATCGACCTGAAGATCGATGCCGGGGAGTTCCTGATTCTGGTCGGCCCCTCGGGTTGCGGGAAATCCACCCTGATGAACTGCATCGCCGGGCTGGAGAGCATCAGCAACGGCGCGATCCTGGTCAATGACGCCGACATCAGCGGCATGAGCCCCAAGGATCGTGACATCGCCATGGTGTTCCAGTCCTACGCGCTGTATCCGACCATGAGCGTGCGCGACAACATCGCCTTCGGTCTGAAGATGCGCAAGATGGCCCCGGCGGCCATCGACGAGGAAGTGGCACGGGTCGCCAAGCTGCTGCAGATCGAGCATCTGCTCAAGCGCAAGCCGGGGCAGCTTTCCGGTGGCCAGCAGCAACGTGTGGCCATGGGCCGGGCGCTGGCGCGGCGGCCGAAGATCTACCTGTTCGACGAACCGCTGTCCAACCTCGACGCCAAGCTGCGGGTGGAGATGCGTACCGAAATCAAGCTGATGCACCAGCGCCTGAAGACCACCACGGTCTACGTCACCCACGACCAGATCGAGGCAATGACTCTCGGCGACAAGGTGGCGGTGATGAAGGAGGGCGTGATCCAGCAGTTCGGCACCCCGCAGCAGATCTACAACGACCCGTCCAACCTGTTCGTGGCCAGTTTCATCGGCTCGCCGCCCATGAACTTCGTGCCCGTGCAACTGCAGCGCCGTGCTGGCCAGGTGTGGGCAACGCTGACCTCGTCGGCCGGCAGCTGCGAACTGCCCCTCGGCCACCTGCCCGAGGGCACCGAGCAACGCACGCTGCTGCTCGGTATCCGCCCTGAACAGATTCAGCCGGCCAGTGCGCCCGGTCAGGCTGCGTCACTGCCTGCCGTGGTCGAGGTCACCGAACCCACCGGGCCGGACACCCTGGTCTTCGTCAGCGTGAATGACGCCAAGCTGTGCTGCCGCCTGGCACCGGACCAAGCACCGGAGATCGGCCAAAACATCGAGTTGCAGATCGATGCCTCGCGGGTGCTGCTGTTCGATGCCGACAGCGGCGAGCGCGTACGCCCCGAAGCAGACATCGCTGCGCAGAGCAATGTCACCCAGTTAAAGAATCGTTGAAAAGGAGTCGGTCTCGCGAGTGCCGTCATGGCCTCGGTAGTCCTGATACCGGCAAGCGAAGCGGTAACAACAATAAAAACAGCAGGAGAGGGTATGAAACGATCAACGGGTTTCGGTCTGGCCATGGCGTTGGGTTCCCTGACGCTACCGGTCACGGGAATGGCGCTGGAGTTCACCGGCTACGTGCGCAGCGGTGCCGGTACTGCCGACGGCAACGGCCGACAGTCATGCTTCCAATTGCCGGGCGCGCGCTCCAAGTATCGCCTGGGTAACGAGTGCGAGCACTACGCCGAGCTGGATCTGCGTCAGGATCTGTTCAGCCTGGACGATGGCTCGGTGCTGAGCATCGAGGGCATGGCGCAACTCTTCAACGAGTATGGCCACACCCCTAAATTCACCGGCGATCGTGGCACCGCCCGGATGAACCAGATGTACGCCGAATGGAGCAACATGCCGGCGCTCAATGGCGGTTCGCTGTGGGCAGGGCGCCGCTTCTACAAACGTAACGACATCCACATCTCCGACTTCTACTACTGGAACCAGAGCGCTACCGGTTTCGGTATCGACGAGATGAAGATCGGTGATTACAAGTACAGCTACGTGTTCTCGCGCAAGGACAGCTACGACCAGAAGGAATACATCAACCGCCACGACTTCAACGTCGGCGGTTTCGTGACCAACCCGGGCGGCGAGATCGAGGTGGGGGTCAGCTACGTCGACAAGCCATCTTCCGTCGAGGATGCGAACAGCGGCTGGGCAGTGACCGGGCAGCACGTGCAGAAGAACTTCCTCGGCCTGGGCGGTGACAACAAGCTGGCCCTGCAGTACGGCGAGGGGCCGGGCACCGGCCTTGGCTACACCGGCGATCCGACCCTGGATCGCAGTGCCAAGAGCTGGCGGGTGGTCGAATTCTTCGACTTCCAGGTAACCCCACGCCTGGGCGGACAGGTTCAGGCCGTCTACCAGAAGGATAAGCGTGACGATGGCGCCGATCAGGACTGGTGGTCGGTGGGCGGGCGTACCAGCTATGCCTTCACCCAGCAGTTCAAGCTGGTCGGCGAGATTGGCCATGATCAGGTGGATGCCTCCGGCGGCACCCGCAAACTGAGCAAGTTCACCGTCGCCCCGACCTGGTCGCCTGCCGGGCCCGGCTTCTTCGAACGTCCGGAAATTCGCCTGTACTACACCTACGCCACCTGGAACAAGGCCGCGCAGGAAGCGGCGAATCTGTTGGCGGAAGGCTCGGCACTGTCCGACACCGGCGCCTTCGGCAGCGCCCGCAACGGCTCCAACTTCGGGGTGCAGGTGGAGTACTGGTGGAAGTAAGGCCTCGAGCTGCAAGCGACAAGCCGCAAGTAAAAGCTGACTACGATTTCGCAGTCGCGCAGCGCTAGCTTGCAGGCTCGTGGGGTGGGTAGGCGCTGGTCGTTTTCATCGGGAACGACCAGGTTCTTGTGCGCCGTGGCCCACCATTCGGTATCAGCGTCGACCGCGTGGTGGGTTATGCGGCGCTCTGGACTTGATGTGGGGTGGCGGTCGCGGTTTGGCGCCGCTTCACCCACCCTACGCATGGCGCCGTGCCGCTCAGCCTTGCTCTTCGCTGGCAGGATAACGGCTGGCGTTGAGGCTTTCCTTGATCTTGCGCAGGTGCGGCTGGAAATCCGCACCGCGGCGCAGGGTCATGCCGGTTGCCAGTACGTCGAGCACGGTGAGCTGGATGATCCGCGAGGTCATCGGCATGTAGATGTCGGTGTCTTCGGGCAACGGGATATGCACGCTCAGGCTGCAGGCTTGTGCCAGCGGCGAGCCGGCGGCGGTGAGGCCGAGTACCGACGCGCCATTTTCCCGCGCCAGACGCGCCACCTCGACCAGTTCGCGGGTGCGGCCGGTATAGGAAATGATCACGAACAGATCGCCGGTATGGGCCACCGATGCCAGCATCCGCTGCATCAGCACATCGGCGTGGGCGGACACCGCGAGGTTGAAGCGGAAGAACTTGTGCTGTGCATCCAGCGCGACGGGCGCCGATGCGCCAAGGCCGAAGAAATGGATCTGCCGGGCCTGGATCAACAGGTCGACGGCGCGGCTGATCAGGTTCGGGTCGAGGCTCTGGCAGGCGCTGTCCAGCGAGGCGATGGCGCTGCCGAATATCTTGCGGGTGTAGGCCTCGGGGCCGTCGTCGGCTTCCACGGCGCGGCTGACGTAGGCCGCACCGCTGGCCAGGCTCTGCGCCAGCTGCATTTTCAGCTCGGGATAGCCGTTGACGCCGAACGAGCGGCAGAAGCGGTTCACCGTCGGTTCGCTGACCTGGGCGGCCTGGGCGAGGGCGGCGATGCTCAGGCGGGTGGCCTGCTGCGGATTGAGCAGTATCACTTCGGCGACCTTGCGTTCGGCCTTGTTCAGGCTGTCGAGGCGGCCCTGGATCTGCTCGAGGAGATTGCGCACGCGATCCATTTTTGTCCTTGTCTGATAAAACGCCGGTCAATCGTACGACCGCTGCTGTCTACTGGCTATCGAGATCTGCAGTCTATAAAAATGTTGTTTTTATTACTACATTTCCAGTTGCGAAGTTGGCGGTTAACCGCTATCAATAGGGTAACTTGATAGAAGAACAAAGATCATGTCCGTGATTCCCGTTGAACCTTGTACCTTCGCTCTGTTCGGCGCCCTGGGCGACCTTGCATTGCGCAAGTTGTTTCCTGCCCTCTATCAGCTCGATCGTGCCGGGCTGCTGCATGAGGATACCCATCTGCTTGCCCTGGCGCGCGAGGGCGGCGACCCCGCCACGCACCTGAGCGCCATCGACAGTCATCTGCGCCGCTACCTGCCTGCCAAGGAACTGGACGAGGCAGTGATGCAGCGTTTCCAGGCGCGCCTGCGTTACCTGAGCATGGAATTCCTGCCACCTGATGGGTACCCGCAGCTGGCCGAGGCGGTCGGTAGCGGGCGTCAGCTGATCGCCTATTTCGCCACGCCCGCGTCGGTGTATGGCGGTATCTGCGCCAACCTCGCCGCGGTCGGTCTGGCCGAGGGCACACGGGTCGTGCTGGAGAAACCCATTGGCCACGATCTGGAATCGTCCCGCGCGGTCAACGATGCGGTGGCGGCGTACTTTCCGGAAACCCAGGTTTATCGGATCGACCATTATCTGGGCAAGGAGACGGTGCAGAACCTGATCGCGCTGCGCTTCGCCAACAGTCTGTTCGAGACCCAGTGGAACCAGAACCACATCACCCACGTGGAGATCACCGTGGCGGAGAAGGTCGGTATCGAAGGCCGCTGGGGCTATTTCGACAAGGCCGGGCAACTGCGCGACATGATCCAGAACCATCTGCTGCAGCTGCTCTGCCTGATCGCCATGGATCCGCCTGGCGATCTCTCTGCGGATGCCATCCGTGACGAGAAGGTCAAGGTGCTCAAGGCGCTCGAACCGATGAACGCCGAGCAGCTTTCCCGTCATGTGGTGCGTGGCCAGTACGTGGGCGGGACCAGCGATGGCAAGCCGGTGCCGGGCTATCTGGAGGAAGAGAACTCCAACGCCCATAGCGACACCGAAACCTTCGTTGCCCTGCGTGCCGACATCCGCAATTGGCGCTGGGCCGGGGTGCCGTTCTACCTGCGCACCGGCAAGCGCATGGCGCAGAAGCTGTCGCAGATCGTCATTCACTTCAAGGAGCCGCCGCACTACATCTTCGCTCCCGAGCAGCGGCAGCTGATCGGCAACAAACTGATCATCCGTCTGCAGCCGGACGAGAGCATTTCCCTGCAGGTGATGACCAAGGACCAGGGTCTGGACAAGGGCATGCAGCTGCGCAGCGGTCCATTGCAGCTGAACTTCTCGGCAACCTACGGCAGTTCACGCATTCCCGATGCCTACGAACGGCTGCTGCTGGAGGTCATGCGTGGCAACCAGAATCTGTTCGTGCGCAAGGACGAAATCGAGCATGCCTGGCAGTGGTGCGATCAGTTGATCGCTGGCTGGAAGAAACTCGGTGACCCACCCAAACCGTACGTCGCCGGTAGCTGGGGACCGATGAGCTCCATCGCCCTGATCACTCGCGACGGGAGGGCCTGGTATGGCGATCTCTGACCTCGAATTTCCCGCGGGCGTGGTTGCCCGCAGCCACGACAATTCGCAGCACCTGGCTCAGGCTTTGGCCGATCGCGTGGCCGGCGCGCTGCGCGATGCCATCGACAGCCACGGCACCGCTACGCTGGTGGTGTCTGGCGGGCGTAGCCCGATTGCCTTTTTCAAAGCGTTAGCGCAGCAGCAGTTGCCTTGGAGCAAGGTGCTGGTAAGCCTGGCCGACGAACGCTGGGTGCCGGTCGCCCATGAAGACAGTAACGAGGCACTGGTGCGTCGGCATTTGCTTCAGGGGCCAGCCGCCGAAGCGCGACTGCTCGGCCTGTACCACAGCGCAGGTAGCCTCGAAGAGGCGGCGACGCTCACCGAACAGGCGTTGAGCGACCTGCCTCCCATCGACGTACTGGTACTGGGCATGGGCACCGACGGGCATACCGCCTCGCTGTTCCCCAACAGCCCCAACCTCGATGAAGCGTTGCGGGGCGACGGCGAGCGCCGCTGCTTGCCGATGCTCGCCCCGGCGGTGCCACATCAGCGCTTGACCCTCACGCTGCCGTTGCTCAAGGCAGCTCGACTGCAACTGTTGTCGATCGAAGGAGAAGGGAAGTTGCGCGTGCTGGAGCAGGCGCTAGAACACCGTGATCACAAAAAAATGCCGATCAGCGCGTTTCTTGGCGCGCCTTTAGAAATTTACTGGTGCCCTTAGGCCAAAAGGATCAAACAACATGACACACGCCATCAGCCGCCCAGCCCCAACCATGGCTGAAAAGATCGCCAGCATCGACGCGCTCTGTGAGCGAGCGCGGATCATGCCGGTGATCACCATCGCCCGCGAGGAAGACATTCTGCCGCTGGCCGATGCCCTGGACGCCGGCGGCCTGCAGGTACTGGAAATCACCCTGCGCTCGGTGCACGGCCTGACTGCCATCCGCCGCCTGCGCGAAGAGCGCCCACATCTGTGCGTGGGGGCTGGCACGGTGCTGGATCGCCGCATGCTCGAGTCGGTGGAGGAGGCCGGCGCTCAGTTCATCGTCAGCCCTGGCTCCACCGACGAACTGCTGCGTGCTGCGCTGGACAGCCCGATACCGCTGCTGCCCGGTGTCGCCAGTGCCTCGGAAATCATGGTCGGTTACGCCCTTGGCTACCGTCGCTTCAAGCTGTTCCCCGCGGAAGTCTGTGGCGGCACCGCCGCGCTCAAGGCGCTCAGTGGCCCGTTCGGCGACATCCGCTTCTGCCCGACTGGCGGCGTCAGCCCCGACAACATGCAGCGTTACATGGCCCTGCCCAATGTGATGTGCGTTGGCGGCAGTTGGATGCTGGACAGCTCCGCGGGTTGGGACAAGGTTCGCCAGGCGAGCGCCGACGCCCTGGCGCTGCTGAACCGGGCCAACTGATCTCGTCATAGCCCGCGCCGTGGGGCCGGGCTCCCTCCGTCCAGGAGTTCTCATGTCCCGTCCCTTCGACCCCGCTGCGCTGTTTCCCCGTCTGCACGATATCCCTGAAGCCTACCGCCCCGACGCACCGGTCGAGCAGCGTGAATACCTGGTCGGCGGCGAGTTGCGCCTCTGGCAGGGGCCGCTGGCGCAGGTGCGTAGCCCGATCTATCTCGCCGAGGACGATGGCGAGCGCCAGGTGGTGCTCGGCAGTACGCCGCTGCTCGACGCCGATGCGGCCCTGGCCGCTCTGGACGCTGCCGTCGCCGCCTACGATCACGGCCAGGGGCAGTGGCCCAACCTGCGGGTCGCCGAGCGCATCGCCCATGTCGAAGCTTTTCTGGCCCGCATGCGTGAACAGCGTGCTGCGGTGGTCAAGCTGCTGATGTGGGAGATCGGCAAGAACCTCAAGGACTCCGAAAAGGAGTTCGACCGTACCTGCGATTACATCGTCGATACCATCGGTGCGCTCAAGGAGCTGGATCGTCGTTCCAGCCGTTTCGAACTGGAGCAGGGCACCCTGGGGCAGATTCGCCGTGTGCCACTGGGTGTGGCGCTGTGCATGGGGCCGTACAACTACCCACTCAACGAAACCTTCACCACGCTGATTCCGGCGCTGATCATGGGCAACACCGTGGTCTTCAAACCGGCCAAGTTCGGCGTGCTGCTGATGCGCCCGTTGCTGGAAGCGTTTCGCGACAGCTTCCCACCCGGCGTGATCAACATCATCTACGGTCGCGGCCGCGAAACGGTCAGCGCCCTGATGGAGAGCGGCAAGGTCGACGTATTCGCCTTCATCGGTACCCACAAGGGCGCCAGTGATCTGAAGAAATTGCACCCCAAGCCCCATCGCCTGCGCGCCGCCCTAGGCCTGGACGCCAAGAATCCGGGCATCGTGCTGCCCGAGGTCGACCTGGACAACGCGGTGAGCGAGGCGCTGACCGGTGCCCTGTCGTTCAACGGTCAGCGCTGCACGGCGCTGAAAATCCTTTTCGTTCACGAAGATGTGCTGCAGCCATTCCTCGACAAATTCAGCGCCGGCCTGGCCAAACTCAAGCCTGGCATGCCCTGGGAAGCGGGCGTCGCGCTGACGCCACTGCCCGAGCCGGGCAAGGTGGAGTACCTGAAAGCGGTCATGGCCGATGCCATCGACAAGGGCGCCAGGATCATCAACCCGGGTGGCGGCGAGCACCGCGCGAGTTTCTTCTATCCGGCGTTGCTGTGCCCGGTAACGCCACAGATGCGCCTGTATGGCGAAGAGCAGTTCGGGCCACTGGTGCCAGTGGTGCCATACCGGGATGTCGAGCAGGTGATCGATTACGTACTGCAGTCGGATTTCGGTCAGCAGTTGAGCCTGTTCGGTAACGATGCGCAGCAGATCGGCCGCCTGGTCGACGCTTTCGCCAACCAGGTCGGGCGCATCAACATCAATGCCCAGTGCCAGCGCGGCCCGGATACCTTTCCGTTCAACGGTCGCAAGGATTCCGCCGAGGGCACGCTGTCGGTGCATGATGCCCTGCGTACCTTCTCGATCCGCACCCTGGTGGCGACCCGCTTCACGGACGATAACAAGGCGCTGGTCAGCGAAGTGATCCGTCAGCGTTCATCGAATTTCCTGACCACCGATTACATTTTCTAAGCGCCTGTCCAATGTCTCGCGTGCCGGCAATAACGGCGCGTAGTGGACTTTTGACGGTTGCGAGGTTGTTTGCATGACTCTCAACATCAGCAAGGACACCCGCCTGTGCATGTCGCTTTCCGGGCGGCCGGGGAATTTCGGTACGCGCTTCCAGAACTATCTGTATCAGGAACTGCAGCTCGATTATCTGTACAAGGCGTTCACCACCACCGACCTGCCAGCTGCCATCGGCGGCATCCGCGCACTGGGCGTACGCGGTTGTGCGGTGTCCATGCCCTTCAAGGAAGCGTGCATCAGGCATCTGGACGCCTTGCACGAGTCGGCCGCGACCCTGCAGTCGGTCAATACCATCGTCGCAGACGACGGCCACCTGACGGGTTACAACACCGATTACAGCGCCGTGGTGCATCTGCTCGCGCAACACGGCGTACCCCCGAGCAGCCACTACGCGCTACGCGGCAGTGGTGGCATGGCCAAGGCGGTGGCTTGCGCATTGCGCGACAGCGGCTTCGGCGATGGCCATATCGTCGCCCGTAACGAAGCGGCGGGCAGGGCGCTGGCAGAGCAGTGCGGGGTGAGCTGGTGCGAGACACTGGACGAGAGACCGGCCGATCTGCTGGTCAACGTCACGCCGCTGGGCATGCGTGGCGCGGAGGCCGAGCAATTGGCCTTCGACGAGCGCGGCGTTGCCGCTGCCAAGTGGGTATTCGATGTGGTCGCCGTGCCGGTGGAAACCCCCTTGATTCGCCTGGCCCGCTCGCTGGGCAAACCGGTCATCACCGGTGGTGAGGTGATTGTCCTGCAGGCCGTCGAGCAGTTCGCCCTGTACACCGGCGTGCGCCCCGATGCCGAGCTGATCGGCCGCGCTGCACGCTTCGCCCTGGCCGAATAACCGGTCAGTAGGGCGATACGCTGGTGGCCTTGCTGCTGAATCCGCGTTGACCCGGTGATTCGCCCGCAAGCGGGCTCCTACGGTATTGGGGGGTCTGCAAGATGGATGTTCGACGCCGCGACGGTATTGCCTCAGGTCCTGCAAATATCTGCAGATCCATGCCTGTAGGAGCCCGCTTGCGGGCGATACGATTATGGCCTTGCCGCCGAATCTGCGTTGCCCCGGTGATTCGCCCGCAAGCGGGCTCCTACGGTATTGGCGGTGTCTGCAAGATGGACGTTCGACGCCGCGACGGTGTTGCCTCAGGTCCTGCAAATATCTGCAGATCCAGGCCTGTAGGAGCCCGCTTGCGGGCGATACGATTATGGCCTTGCCGCTGAATCTGCGTTGACCCGACGATTCGCCCGCAAGCGGGCTCCTACGGTATTGGGGGGTCTGCAAGATGGATGTTCGACGCCGCGACGGTGTTGCCTCAGGTCCTGCAAATATCTGCAGATCCATGTCTGTAGGAGCCCGCTTGCGGGCGATACGATTGTGGCCTTGCCGCTGAATCTGCGTTTACCTGACGATTCGCCCGCAAGCAGGCTCCTACGGTATTGGCGGTGTTTGCAAAATGGATGTTCGACGCCGCGACGGTGTTGCCTCAGGTCCTGCAAATATCTGCAGATCCAGGCCTGTAGGAGCCCGCTTGCGGGCGATA